>JAYVTO010000077.1:0-8406 GCA_043788745.1 Acidobacteriaceae bacterium | reverse complement strand
ATCTTGGTAGCAGCAGGGCTGGGTGCCGGCTCGTGCATCCGCTCCCGACGCGGCCCTTCGGGCCGCTTTGGTCGCGGCTCGGATTTGGTGCACTTCGCTTGGAAAATAGCCTCAGCATCTTCGCCCTTCAGGGCGGGGTTCAATCGGGCGCTGTCGGTAGGGAAGAGATCCGTTCACTCTCCGGCGGCGACCCTGTAGGTTGTTCAATCCTGGTAGCAGCAGAACACGCTCCGCAATCTACTGCTAAGTAACAGCCCTGACAAGGGAGTGCGCGGGCGTCGTTGCTTGCGTGTCGGGAGGTTGCCCGCGCACCCTTATCGGGCTGGCTAGGCCGCGAAGTATTCGAGCACGACGAGCGTGATGTCGTCGGTGACGTCGCCGCCTTCGGTGAACTGATTCAGCTCGTTCATGAGGAGCGTAAAGAGGTCCGGCGCGGATAGCGTTGCGTGTTGCTTCAGCAACACGCGGAGGCGCGTCGTGTCGAAGAACTCACCTTCCCCGTTCTCGGCTTCGGTTAAGCCATCGGAGAAGATGACGACTTTGTCGTTGCCCTCGAGTTGCAGCTGGTTCATCTCGAACGTAGCGTTCTCGAGCATGCCGACCGGCATTCCGGTGGTAAGGAGTTTCTTCAGCGTGCCATCGCCGCGAATGAGGAACGGCGAGCAGTGTCCGGCGTTGGCCCAACTGAACAGGCCGGAGGACTGCATCAGGCTGTAGAACACCGTCGCGTACTTTGCGCCCTGTGTGCGCTCGATCAGAAAGTGATTCACGCGCTGCATCAGGTCCGGGATGTAGACGGGGTCGTCGGATGTCATCAGAAATGCGCCCTGCAACAGCGATGCCAGCAGGGCGGAGCCGACGCCTTTGCCCGACACGTCAGCGACAACGGTGGACCAGGCGAAGGGGCCGGCCTGGCGGACGTCGAAGTAATCGCCGCCGACCTGGCTCGAGGGAATACTGGTGCCCGCGGCGCGGAACCAGCCGGTGTCCGGCAGGGTGGCGGGCAGCAGGCCCTTCTGGATGTTGCGGGCGAGGCGAAGCTCGTCGTCGAGACGGGCCTTGGCGCGTTCCTGTTCAAGCAGGCGAGCGTTCTCGAGAATCGTCGAAGCTTCGAGGGCGAGGGTTTGCAGGAGTTCGCGATTGCCGGCGGAAAGGGCGTCGGCGGGCTGGCGCGAATCCATGTAGATTACACCCACGGTGTCGCGGGCAGCGCTCGACATATTCGACTCATTGGCGTTTGCGGCGCGAAGTTGAACGAGCGGGATGCAAATCGCGGTACGGATTTCGAGGGCGGCGACGGTCATCTCCGGACGCAGGTGGTCGTCGTTGGGGTCAAACGACATCGACAGAAGTTCGCGACGGGCTGCGAGCGCCTTGCCGATCAGCGAGGTGGGAACGCGGAGTTCGTCCGGCGCGAGAGGCCGTCCGGACTTGTCGCGCGCGACGGCGGTTTCAAGGCCAGCGGGCTTGCGCAGCATCAGAAACCCGCGCTCGCAGCCGGTGACGGCGAGCGCGGCGTCGACGACGGCGACGAGCACTTCTTCAGTCGAGAGCGCGTTCTGCAACGCGCGGGCGACTTCGACGAGTCCGCGAAGCTTGACCAGATTCGCAGGGGCGCCGCCCAGCGAGCCGGAAGAGCCCGCTTGAATGTGGTCGATCATCTTTTGGATTTCGTCGTCTTCGAGCGTGAAGCGAAGGCGGTAGGAATCCTGGATGCCGAACTCGATGCGGTCCTTGCTGCGCAGGGTCGCGCGTTCTACTTTTTCGCCATTCACGAGGATGCCGCGGCGGCTATTGAGGTTCTCGATGACGTACGCGCCGTTGTCAGCGAGAATACGAGCGTGATTGCGCGAGATGCGATTGTCGCGGAGGACAAGCTGGCACTCGGCGTGCCGTCCGATGACGAAGGGCAGAGATTCGATCGGCACGCGATAGCGGTTACCGGCTGGTGTGGTGACGATGATCGCGGCGGGGCCGGGCAACGGCGTTTCCTTGGCCGCCACCGGCGGATGGATGCCGGTTGCCTGGGTGTTTTCTGAATCTGGCAGCAGATCGTCGGCAGGCGTCATTGTTTATACACGGCGTTTATACACGGCGTTTATACACGGCGTTTACACAGGGCGTTTATACACGGCGTTTACACAGGGCGTTTAGACACGGCGCTTATACATGGCGCTTGTGGGTTGCGGGCTTTGGGTCGGGCGGCTTCGCCGCGGCCGGTCTCCGCGATTTTGAATTTTTGGCGGGAGTTCCGGAGACAGCCGGTGCCGCATCGCGCGCGTTGGCCATCTCCTGCGCGCGAAGCGCCTGGCAGTGTGAGCAATAGCCGCCGATTTCGGTCCGCGTCAGCAGAATCTGGAAACCAAAATGGCTTTCCACCTGCTTGCGAAGTTTCTGAATTGGTTCTCCGAAGAACTCTTCGACCTTGCCGCAGCGCAGGCAGATGACGTGCGCGTGTTCCTGTTTAAGGCGAGTCTCATAGTAGTGTTGATCGCCGCCGTAGTGCATCAGGTCGAGTTCGTCAACGAGGCCCGAGAGCTTCAACATTTTGAGCGTGCGATATACGGTAACGCGATTGAGTTTGGGATCCTGGACCTTCGCCAACTCAAACAGGCGGTCGGCATCGAGGTGCTCGCCCGATTGGTCAATGAGATCGAGAAGGATCTGGCGTTGGCGGGTAAGCCGCACGCCGCGTTCTTTAAGCGATGCTTTGATGCCAGCGCTCGCCATGGGTACCTAAGAGGGTAGCATGACGCCGCGGGGCTCACCGGGCCCGATGGTGTGCTACTTCTAAGAGTTCCATTTTCTTTTCCCATGGCATTCGACAAAGTTCTGATCGCCAATCGCGGCGAAATCGCAGTCCGGCTGATCCGCGGAGTTCGCGAAGCGGGCATGAAGAGCGTCGCCGTTTACTCGGACGCGGATCGCGCGTCGCTCGCGGTTCGCATGGCGGACGAAGCGGTGCACATCGGTCCAGCGCCGTCGGCGGAAAGCTATCTGCGCGCCGATAAGATTCTGGCGGCGGCGAAGCAAACGGGTGCAGGCGCGATTCATCCGGGCTACGGATTTCTCAGCGAGAACGCGGACTTCGCGGAGGCGTGCGAGAAGGCGGGAATCGTCTTCATCGGGCCGTCGGCGGAATCGATTCGCAGGATGGGTTCAAAGACGGCCGCGCGCAAGATCGCGATCGCGGCGGGCGCGCCGGTGGTGCCGGGAACGGAAAAAGCGGTCCGGAAGGCGGAGGACGCGCGCGATCTGGCGCGGTCGCTGGGCTATCCGGTGCTCTTGAAGGCGGCCGCGGGCGGCGGCGGCAAGGGTATGCGGCGCGTCGATCGGGAAGAGGACTTGGAAGCCGCGATCCGCGATGCATCGAGCGAGGCCGAACGGTCATTCAAGAGCGACGAAGTCTATCTCGAGAAACTGGTGATGCAGCCGCGCCATATTGAGATTCAGATCCTCGGCGACCGGCATGGCAATCTGATTCATCTCGGCGAGCGCGAGTGCTCGATCCAGCGCCGCCATCAAAAAGTGATCGAGGAGTGTCCGTCGCCGTTTGTCGCGGCGCGTCCCGGATTGCGAGAGCGCATGGGCGAAGCGGCGCTGAAGATCGCGCGCGCGGCGAATTACTACAACGCGGGTACGATGGAGTTTCTCGCCGACGCCGACGGCAATTTCTACTTCCTTGAGATGAACACGCGCTTGCAGGTGGAGCATCCGGTGACGGAACTTGCGACGGGCGTCGATCTCGTGCAGTGGCAGTTGCGGATCGCCGCGGGTGAGAAGCTGACGTTGCAGCAGGAAGATATTTCCTGGCGCGGTTCCGCCATCGAATGCCGAGTGTACGCGGAAGATCCGGAGACAAATTTCTTCCCGTCACCGGGGACCCTGACGCAATTGCGCGAGCCTTCCGGGCCGGGTATCCGGATCGACTCGGGCGTCTATCCGGGGTGGACGGTTCCGCTCGATTACGATCCGTTGTTGTCGAAGCTGGCGGTATGGGCCGGCACACGCGCGGAAGCGGTGCAGCGACTGGACCGCGCGTTGTCGGAAACGGTGGTGGGCGGAATCAAAACGAACATTGCGTTCTTTCGCGAAGTGCTCGCCGACCAGGCGTTCCGCGACGGCGCGATCCACACAGGGTTCATTGAGGAGTTCTTCGCGCGGCGAACGGACAAAGCTCCGCCGGATGACGATACGGCGGCAGTTGCGGCGTTGGTGGCCGCGGTGCATCAATGGCGCGGCCGGCCGGTGGCTGCTCCGGCGGCCGCGGCGCAAAGCCGATGGACGCTGGAAGGGCGCGGGAGGTTGATGCGATGAAAGTCGTCGTCGATATGTTGGGCCGCACGGAGACGCTCGATTTTTTGATCGAAGAGAACGATGCGAAGTTTCGTTTCGGATCCGAGGCGGAGCGCGCGGCCAGTATTCTTGCCGTCGAACCTGGCGTGTATTCGGTGGTGATGAACGGACGCAGCTACGATGCGCGCGTGTCGGGGAAGACGGTGCTGCTGTGCGGTCGCGCGATCGACGTGGACGTGCGCGATCCGCGAGCGATGGCTGCCTCGAAGGGAGCGGCTAGCGGGCACGGGCGTCAGCAGATTCTTTCACCGATGCCCGGGAAAGTGGTGCGCATTCTTATCGCTGTCGGCGATTCGGTCGAAGCGGGGCAAGGTCTCATCGTGGTTGAGGCGATGAAGATGCAGAACGAGATGAAGTCGCCGAAGGCGGGCGTAGTGGTTGCGATGAAGGCGCAAGAAGGCGCGACAGTTGGCGCTGGCGATGTGCTGGCGGTGATTGAGTAGATTTTCTAGCGCACTGCGGCTCAAACCTTGCGCAGTAGCAAGTCCGCTCCCTGACGGTCGCGGTTCTTCGTCGCACCAATGCGACGCGACAGATCATCCGGCATCTCGACGTCCGTTCCATATGCCTACGGTGAGGCCTGGCGGGCCGGGGGAGGAATTACCTACATCGAGCCGGCGTGGCGCTTTAGGATAATGGGCAGGTTCTGCGAGAACGCGGAACGCGCGAGCACGGTGTCGCACCCGATTTCGTAGGCCTTCTGCTTGAGTTCACCCTGGATGTGCGACAGGTAGCCGATCAGGCTGACGCCTTTCGACTCGACGGTGCCTTTGATCTTCTGAATGAGTTCCAGCGTATCGACGGCATTGCAATTCAGGTCGAAGATGATCAACGCGGGCCGCTCTTTGGCCTTCGCCAGCGCGTCGATTTCGGATTTGACAAAGTCGATTTCAAGGCCGGCGCGCTTTGCGGCCTCATTGATCTTCACCGTAAAGAACAGATCGTCAAGCACGGCTAGAATTCTCTTGCGTTCCAGTGGACTACCTCGTTATATTTCTGCCGCGCGGCATGGCAATGCAAATTGCCGGACCGTCGCGGATGTTATCAAAATCGTTAGGCGCACCAACACTCTGGTGCGGAGTACTCAGGAGGGCAATTTCATTGTAACAAGCCGCGCCGTGCGAGAACGGGAGGCTCCGGAGCCCAGTGTTACTGTGTAGACATGCCCGGCGAAACCAGTCCTCCGAACAGCGGTCTTCCGAAGAGCGGCGGTTCGCAGTTCGGCGAAGCGCACGAAGCTCTTGAGTCGAACCCGTTTCTGGATCCCAATCGCTTTGAGCGCCGCGTGCCGCCGTGCCAGCTTGTGATCTTCGGCGCGAACGGCGATTTGACGAAGCGCAAGCTGCTGCCTGCGCTCTACCGCTTGGCGTATGAGCGGCGTCTGCCAGCGGCGTTCTCGGTGATTGGGAATTCACGTACAGCGATGTCGGATGACGAGTTCCGCGCGAAGATGAAGGAGTCTGTCCAGAAGTTTCTCGAAGATTCGCCGTTCGAGGAAGAACTGTGGCAGAGCTTCGCGCGCAACCTCCATTACATCGCCGGCGACTTGCAGGATGCGGCGATGTACGCGGCGTTGAAGGCGAAGCTGGATTCGCTCGATGGCTCACTGCACGCCGAAGGCAACGCCCTGTTTTATCTGTCTACGCAGCCGAGCTACTACGCTTCAACCATCGCGCGGATTGGTGCCGCCGGCCTGCAACACGGTCCGGCGGATCGGCCTCGCGCGTGGCGCAGGCTGGTCGTAGAAAAGCCTTTCGGGCATGATCTGCGGAGCGCCGCCGAACTCAACGAAGAGATTCATAAGGTGTTCGACGAGAGCGAAGTTTATCGCATCGATCATTACCTGGGGAAGGAAACCGTCCAGAACATTCTCGCGTTCCGGTTTGGCAACGGCATATTTGAACCGTTGTGGAACCGGCGCTATGTGAACAACGTGCAGATCACCGCGGCGGAGTCGATTGGCGTCGAGGGTCGGGGAGCCTATTATCAAGAGGCCGGGACGCTGCGCGACATGATTCAGAATCACCTGCTGCAGGTGATGGCGACGGTCGCGATGGAGCCGGCGGCGATGTTTGAATCGACCGCGGTACGCGACGAGCGCGCGAAACTGCTGCGTTCGATCAAAGTGATGAAGCCGTCCGAAGTGCCGCTATACGCGGTGGCGGGGCAGTATGGGCGCGCGAAGATCGGCGGCGAAGAGGTGCCGGGCTTCCGCGAAGAAGAGGGCGTCGATCCGGAGGCGCGCACGGACACTTACGCCGCAGCGTCGTTTTATATCGACAACTGGCGCTGGGCTGGAGTGCCGTTCTACATCCGCAGCGGCAAGCGCCTTCCGAAGCGCGTGACCGATATTGCGATCCAGTTTAACGCGGCTCCGCTGAGCGTGTTTGGCGGATCGCACATCGATGGCGGAGCGAGCGAAGGCTCGATCCGGCCGAATCTCCTGATTCTGCGCATTCAGCCGGAGGAAGGGATTTCGCTGCGGTTTTTGTCGAAGCATCCGGGCAGCGGGATGAAGTTGCGTTCGGTTTCGATGGACTTCAGTTACGGTTCGAGCTTTGGCGTGCGCTCGCCGTCGGCTTACGAAACGCTGTTGGTCGACGCCATGTCGGGCGATGCGACGCTCTACACGCGGCAAGACATGGTCGAAGCGAGCTGGCGCGCGGTGCAGCCGATTTTGGACGATTGGTCGACGCGCAAGTTCAATTTTCCGAACTATGCGGCGGGCACATGGGGTCCGCAGGAGTCGGACGATATGCTCGCAAGGCAGGGTCATGTATGGCGCAACAGCTAAGCAGCGCGAGCCTCGCGGCCTGTGATCGAACTGTCCCCACCGCGATCGAGCCCACTTCCCGTTCACGAAGACTCACGGGCGTGGGCAAGTTGGCGCAAGGAGCTCAGCGATGATCCGCGCCGAGACCGTTCTCAAGGAACTTCGCCAGTTGTGGGCCGATCTCGGAAAGTCGGAAACCACTGGCGGAGGGGTGCTGCGCGCCTGCGCCATGACGTTGCTTGTCGGCGATGAGTATCCTTCCGATGCGACGCGGCAGAATGCGGGCGAGGTCATCGGCGAGTTGATGCACGAGCATCCTTCGCGGGCGATCGTGATCCGGCAGCAACCGGGCGCGGAACTCTCGGCGCGCGTGTTTGCGGAATGCTGGATGCCCTTTGGCAGGCGGCAGCAGATCTGTTGCGAGCAGATCGAGATCACGGCGGCGGCGGAGAGGATGGACGAAGTGCCGAATTCCGTGCTGGCGCTGATGGCGCCCGATCTACCGGTGGTGCTTTGGTGCCGCGGCGCGCAGTGGTTCGACGCGGTCGGTTATGACAAGCTGCTGGCGTTGGCGGACAAAGTGATCTTCGATAGTGCGCTGTTGGAAGATCCGGCGCGGGGGCTTGCACGGTTGCGTGTGCTCCGGTCGACGGGGCGGCGCGTGGCCGATCTTTCCTGGACTCGGCTGACGGTGTGGCGCGAAAGTATCGCGCAGGCTTGGGCCGACGGATCGTTGCGGGAAGTGACGGCGGAAGAGTATCACGTGCGGGTGACGCACCCGGGCTCGGGGAGAACCGCCGGCGCGTGTTATCTGACGGCGTGGCTCGAGAAATCGCTATCGAGCCGGCCGGTCGAGATTGCGTTCGCGGAAGGCGATTCGGTTGCCGGCGTTGGCTCGGTGCGATTCGAGAGCGCGAGCGCGCATGTCGATATCACGGTCTCCAACGGCTCTTTGGACTTGTGGAGTAAAGCCCATTCAGCGCGGCTGCCGGAGCCTCCGCATACCGAATACGATCTGATGCGCGAAGAGTTGAGCATCCTCGATCGCGACGCACGGTTCGAGTCGGCTCTGCCGAGAGCGGCGGACCTCGCCGCGCATTCGCACTAGTTCTCTTACCGCTTGATTCGGGTCGACACGAATCCCCGCCGTGACCGGCGGGGTTGGAGCCTCGGGCGGGCACTAGATGATCGTTCTGTTGATAGCTATACAATACTCACATCATCCATTTTGTATTTCCAGCGAAAGACTATAGGGTCGGCATTGACCTCCGCGAAGT
>JAYVTO010000076.1:0-60938 GCA_043788745.1 Acidobacteriaceae bacterium | reverse complement strand
TCTCGCAATCGCATTTGGAGCCGGTTTTACGGGCGATTCTGGCACAGTTTCCATTTCCGATTCGCGGCTTTCATTCCGACAACGGCTCGGAGTTCATCAACGAATCGGTGTCGGGTTTGCTGAAGCGCTTACTGATCGAGCAGACCAAATCGCGGCCGCGCAAGAGCAACGACAACGGCCTGGTGGAATCGAAAAACGGAGCGGTGATCCGCAAGCACATGGGCTACGGCTACATCGCGCAGTCGCACGCCGAAGACATCCATGCGTTCTATCGGCAGAGCTTCAATCCGTATCTGAATTTTCACCGCCCGTGCGGGCAGCCGGAGAAGATTGTGGATGCGCGCGGCAAAGAGAAGTTCGTCTACCGGCGCTACGCCACGCCGTGGGAAACGTTGCGCGCGATCGCAACCGAGGCGCCGGAACAACCGGACTTCTTCCAGCCGGGATTCAACATCGAGAGCTTGGATCGAATCGCCAGGGCGCACTCCGACACCGAGTCGGCTCAGCGCATGCAAGAGGCCAAGCGAAAACCTATTTCTCGGCTTCCGGCAGGAGCGCAAAACCGCATGAAGAATCCGGAGCGCCGTGGAAATGCCGGGCCGTGGAAAACGAGGAAAACCAAAAGCAGGTTTCCCTCGGTTCCCCCCGCCCTTGGAAATCGCTCGCGCGATTCCCACATTTCCACCGCGCCGGCCCATGCCCTTGTCTTTCAAAAAACGAAACCAAAAAACACAGAAAGGACCCCAGCAGCGTCCCAACCTGACTCTTCCCCCTTCAGGCTCATTCTCGGATTAGAAAATGCTCAAGTGGCAGCGCCGCACGTCCAATTCAGTATACCTTTTAAGGATGACGGGCTTGAACGTACCAAACCGCACAGCCCAGCGCCGACGGAGAGCGCCCGGCTGCCTGGCGTCCGGCGTCATTCTCGCTTTCGCCAGCGGGGAGGCTTGGCAATCCGCCGCGCAGGAAGGCGCTCCGCCATCCACTGCCGCGTCCATTGAGTTCAAGCGGCCCGCGCCCCCGGCGAAGAAGCCAGCTGCCGCTATACCCAGGAAGCCTGCGGCGCAATCCCCGCGGGTGGCGAATAAGGCGGCCAAGGGCATTGCGAAGGCGCCGCCAAAGATTCTGCCCAGGAAGTCGGGGTTCACTCCGTTCGCCGAGAACATTGAGGCGCTGCTCGATGGTGCCGACGCTGCCACCTCCGCGCGTATCGGCATCCATGTCATCGACTTGACGACAGGCAAGGAGATCTACGAGCGCGATTCGACGAAGCTGTTTGCGCCTGCCTCGACGACGAAGCTTTTCACAACCGCGCTGGCGCTGTCGAGGCTGGGCCCGGAGTATCGTTTCGTGACGCGCGTAACTGCGGCCACTTATCCAAATGCGAACGGGGTGCTTGCCAGCGACCTAGTGTTCGAAGGCGGCGGCGATCCGTCGCTTTCCGAACGCGCCTATCCGTATCGCGTCGAGCAAGGCAGCGCCCGGTCTCCGATCGAAGAGTTCGCCGATCAGGTTGCCGCACGCGGCGTCACGCGCATTGAAGGCGATGTCGTTGGCGACGACACGCTTTATCCGTGGCATCCGTATCCGCCCGGCTGGACTATTGACGATTCCGTCGCCGATTACGGAGCGCCCGTGAGCGCCCTTTCGGTTTACGACAACATGATCCGCGTCGGCGTGCGTCCCGGGGCGCGCCCCGGCGACCTCGCGCAGATTTCTGTTTCGCCGGGGCTCGAATACTACGCGATCGACAATCGCGTGGAAACGGTGTCCGGCGCGGGCAGCTTTCGCCTTACTCGCGCCCCCGGTTCGCGCCAGCTTCTATTGTGGGGAACCATCTCGGCGCGCAACGGCGTCGCGGTCGAGAGCATCGCGGTCGACGATCCGGCGCTCTACGCGGCGCAGGCTCTCTACGAAGCATTGACGCGCCGGGGAATCTCGATTGGCGGATCCGCCCTCGCGCGCCATCGCGTCGCAAACGAAGAGCGGCTGCCCTTCGACGGCGTCGTGCTCGCGCGCCGCGAATCGCCGCCGCTCGCGGAACTGTTGCAAGTCGTCGACAAAGTCAGCCAGAATCTGCACGCCGAGATCATGCTCCGCGAAGTCGGTCGCGCCCGCCGCGGCGCGGGAACCCGCACCGCGGGCCTCGAAGAGCTTCGTGCTTTTCTTGCACAGCAAGGCATTCCCGCGGCGGACTACGATTTCAAGGACGGTAGCGGCCTTTCGCGGCTAACGATGACGACGCCGGCTGCCGAAACCACGCTGCTTTCGAAGATGTACGCCTCTCGCTATCGCGATACCTGGGTGAATCTATTGCCCATCGCCGGCGTCGACGGCACACTGCGCCGCCGGTTCCAAAGCGAGAAGCTGCCGGTGTACGCCAAGACCGGATCGCTTTCTCACGTCGTCGCGCTTGCCGGATATGCCTCGCACCCAAGCGGGATGCGCGCGTTTTCGATTCTTGTGAATCAAGCCAACGCGCCCGCCGCCGAGGTCCGCGCGCTGATTGATAAGATTGTAATAGCGCTGCTCGCCGAATAGCGAGCGGCCGGATCGTGTACGGCACCCGCCACGGCGGGTCGGTTGGAAAGAGCAAAATGCCAATTTTTGAATACCTCTGTGAAGACTGCGGAACCAAGTTCGAGCAACTGGTGCGAAACGGCAACGCCGCCGCCTGCCCCACCTGCGGGCCCGCAGGCAAGCTCCGTACGGAACTTTCCACGTTCTCGGCCAAGGTAAGCAATGGCGGATCGAAGAGCATGGAGATGCCTTCCTGCGGCGGCGGAATGTGCCGGACGCCGGACGTCTGCGGCCGCAACTAAAATATTATCGTCGGCCTCCCCGCCACCCTCTGCCCACGTCGCCCTAACAACACGTGTGTAAACGCCGCGTGTAAGCGCCGCGTGTCGGAGCCAAATAGAAAGTTCCTAATGACAGCCGCAAGGCTGAAGGATGGAACGAATTGCGATGAGCCAACAGGAACGGGACTGGCTGGATTGGTTGAAGCGAGCCCGAGACGGACGAGAAGATGACGCAGCGGGAAGCGGCGGAGAAGATGGGAGTGAGTGAGCGTTGGGTGCGCAAGCTGCTTCGGCGGAGGACGAAAGACGGCGACGAAGTGGTGGTGCATGGACTTGAGTGGCCGCGCCTCTAACCGCAAGTTGCCGGCGGAGACGCAGAAGCAAGTGATGGCGATTCCGCGGGAACCGGACTGGCACGATTTCGGGCCGACGTTTGCCAGTGAGCAACTGGCGAAACGGCACAAGATCAGCGTGGGCAAAGAGACCTTGCGCGGATGGATGACCGAGGCCGGGATATGGAAACCGGGTTCGCGCTTCAATAGGGCTGTTTGGTGGGAATGCCTCAACAAACACGGACGTATGGTGGACGTGCACACGGATCGCGCTTCGATGTTCACGGTGGCGTTGCGCGCGGGCGAACGTGCAGACCAACGGGCGAAGGCCGACCGGTTGACGCAACTCGGACGCGAGTTGGGAATCGGCTCGATTCTGGCGCTCTCACCGCAAGCCAAGGGCCGCGTGGAACGGAGCTTCCTCACCGCGCAGGATCGTCTGGTGAAGCAACTACGGCTGGCCAAAATCACCACGCTCGTGGCGGCCAACGCGTTTCTGGAAAACGAATATTGGCCGGAGTGGAATGAAAACTTCGCGCGGCCGGTGGCCGATTTTCCCAACCAACACCGCGCGCTTACGCCGCAACTGGATCTGGCCGCGATCCTGTCTCACGTCGAAGATCGCGTAATCGCCAACGATTACACATTCTCCTTCTCTGGACGCCATTTCCAGATCGCGCGCGACCAGGTCCAGGCCTACATGGGGCGGCAACGTTTGCACGTCGAAGTACGGTTAGACGGAGAACTGCATGCGCGTTTTCAGGACCGCTATTTGCGCATCAGCCGCTGCGGTCCCACCGAGCCGGTCCAACAACCAGCGCCGCGAAAACCGCCGCGCCATGATCACAACGCGGGCGGCAAGAGTTCGTGGATGGACGGCTTCTTCGATCGTCCCGGGCCTCCACTGTGGAGGTCGTTGGGATAAAACAATTTGGAAGACGCGCGTTCTTTGATGCCCAAAGCCTCCGCTCCTGGGTTCCGCTTCTGGCGAAAGCAGTTCCGGAACTGCGAAGGCGTCTCGTACAAGAAAGCCCTCCGCACGGTATCCCGATCAGAAGGGCTTGCGCCGACCGCCAGCGTTACCCGCTCGCCTCGGCTTTGGGCAGCCCCGCCAGGCGCGACCTCGGCGAAGCTGTGCCAACATAGCATCTGGGTTGAGACTCAACCCTCAATATAGGAACTTTCTACTTGGCTGGGAATAGGAACTTTCTATTTGGCTCCGACACACCTATTAGCCGTGCTGGAGCGCGTTGAGCCGCTGCGCCATCTCGTCCAGCCGATGGAGCGTTTCCGCGATCTCGTCCTCCGTAGTTCTCGGATTGATCGTGCACATGCGCAGCACGGTACGTCCTCGCAGCGAGGTGGTGGAGACGATGGCATAGCCGTCCGCCAGCATCTCTTCCATGATGGCCGTCTGCAGCGCGTCACTGCGGGCGTCATCCCCAGTGACGTAACGGAATGACAGCATCGCCATGTAGGCGGGCGCGACGATCTCCCAGCCGGGCATCGACGCAACGACGCGTTCGGCGTGTTCGGCAAGCTCGAAGCCGCGCTCTACCGCGGCGCGGAATGCATCGAGTCCAAAGACTTTCAGTGAAAGCCAGACCTTCAAAGCGCGAAAACCGCGCGTGAGTTGAATGCCGTAATCGCAGGGATTCACTTCCTGTTGGTTACGATGGATGTCTTTCAAGTAATCGGGAAAGATGCGATACGCAGTCTTCAACATCGCGGCATCGCGAAGCAGAACGCAACCGCATTCGATAGGTTGAAACAGCCATTTGTGAGGGTCGAGAGAAAGCGAGTCTGCCAGTTCAATGCCGTCGAGGATCTTCCGTCCACGATCGCAGATGACGGCGGCGGCTCCGTAAGCGCCGTCGACGTGCATCCAGAGCTTCTCCTTCTGTGAAAGAGCAGCAATCTCTTTGAGAGGGTCGACGGCGCCGGTGTTGGTGGCGCCTCCGTTGGCGACGATGCAGAATGGGCGGAGTCCAACGGCGCGGTCGGCGGCGATGCGCGCAGCGAGGGCCTCCATATCGATGCGGAAGCTTGCGTCACTGGGCAGCTTCACAATGTGCTCCTGGCGGAAGCCGATGACGCGGAGCGCCTTCTCGACGGACGAGTGCGTTTGATCGGAGAAATAGACGCGCGCGCCGTTGAGTTCGCCGTTGAGTTTCACGTCGCGCGCGACTGCGAGCGCAGTGAGATTAGCGAGCGAGCCGCCACTGACAAACAGGCCTCCGGCGGTCTCCGGAAAACCACACAGTTCGCGGAGCCAGTCGATCGTTTGGAGTTCGATGGCCGCGGCGCCGGAGCCTCCGAGCCACGATCCATTGAATACGTTCATGCCGCTCGCCAGAAGGTCGCCGAGCACTCCGACGAAGTTCGAGGGGCCTGGCACGAAGGCGAAGAAGCGCGGATGGGGAATGTTCATGCGATGCGGCAGCACGTCACGGCTAATCTGCGCCATAACATCGTTGAACGCGGAGCCTTCCTCGGGCACGGGCTCGCGGAAGGCCGCGCGAATGGCGGCCGGGTTCGCTTTGCGGCCAGCGGGCAGGTCACGTAGGTTCGCCGCTTCGTCGACCAGCATGTCGATGACGCGGTATCCCATCGCGCGCATTTCGTCGGGCGGGAATTCGAGTTTAGTATTGATCAAAGTTCATTGCCGCTGCGTGGTGGGCTGCGCGGACTCGAGCGCCGCTTCGAGAGCGTCCTTCGTTAGTGTCGTACTAATGAAAAGCTCCTGACGAGCGCCGGCGGCGAGCGCGATGGCTTTCCAGCCGTTGGTGACGGGAACGGTGACGCGAATCTTCACTTCGCCTTTAGCATCGCGCACGGGACGAATGACGCCGGGAATGATCGAACGAATCTCCGGCCGCGCGGCGAGCGCGCGCTCGAGGATTGGCCGCAGGCCATCGATGATGCTGTGTTCGATCTTGAGGCGATTCT
Source organism: Acidobacteriaceae bacterium (assembly GCA_043788745.1). Classification (GTDB taxonomy): domain Bacteria; phylum Acidobacteriota; class Terriglobia; order Bryobacterales; family Bryobacteraceae; genus JBBQWZ01. Next base: position 54,856 of record JAYVTO010000076.1, on the reverse strand, counting down.
GGCTGGCGCGAAGTCGCATCGGTTGGTTCCTACTTGAAGCGCTTGCGGAACTGCATGTCGAGTCCGAAGACGCCGTTGCCGTCGCGGAGCGCAATGATGCTCCAATCTTTGCCTACATCCCACTGCACGCGCACGATCTGTTCCTGCGTGCGATTCAGGTTGGTGATGTAGGTGACCGTGATGTCGCGCGAGACCTGCTGCTCGAGGGTCAGGCGCGCTTGCGGCAGGGCCTCCACGCCCGTCAGCTGCGGGTCGATCTTGAGGCGGCTGACGCCAAAGAATCGCTGGAGGCGATTCGATAGTTGCGCAGAGACGGCCTGCCCGAGAAGAGAGTTGCCGGCTTGCAGAAAACTGGACTGCGCCGCCGGACTGTCGGTGCGGGTGCCGGATGAAGAGCCGGGATCCCGTCCGACGGCCAGCAGCGCAATGATCTCGCGCGTTTGCAGTGGCGGATCGGACCGGTACGTGGCGTTCAGTTTGCTGAGTGTACCGGAGAAGCTGATGTTCACTGTGATTCCGCGGGCCTTGGTTTCGAGATCCATGTCGAAGACCGGCTCGATCTTGACGGGGTTGAAGAAGCGGATCTCGCCGCGGTCTATCGTGTAGCGATTTCCAAAGACCTGGATGTCGCCGGAGTCGACCGAGACGCTCCCGAGGAGGACAGGGCGAATGGGGGATCCACGCAGACGAAGGTCGACTTCGGCTTGCACGTTGTTCGAGAGCGATGTATTCACCTGCATCTCCGCACCGCTTTCGATGTGCACATCGAACTGCATTCCGCGCAAATACTCATTCGGCGCGGCCACGGTGGGTACGGGCTTCGCCGTGTTGGCGAGTAACTGGCCAAGATCGGTGCGCGGCTGGAAGCTCATCTTATTGACGCTAACGGTGCCAGAGAGAAGGCTGTTCTCCGACGTGCCGCTCAGCGAGAGTTGCGAGTGGAAGGTGACGCTCAAATCTTCCGGATAACGGACGCGCACGGATTCGGCCTGGGCCTGGAGCCGATAGACGAGCGCGGCTCCCGCGAATTCGACGAAGCCGGAAAACTTGATCTGCCCGCCTCCGGTTTCGGCAGTCAGCTTGTCGATGGTGGCGCGTCCGTCGTCGAAGCTCACCGTGCCATTGGCGTTGTCGACACCATTGGGAAAATCGGTGAGGTAAAGCGACGCCTTCTTCAACTCAAGCTTTCCTCGGATGTGGGGCTCGCTGAGAGAGCCTCGCAGCGTTCCGCTGAGCGCGGCATCGCCTTTCGCGAGGAGATCCGCGTTGAGGATCTGCAGGATCGCGAGGTTGATATTGCCATTCAGCGCGACGTTCGATTCGACCTTCGAGTCGAACGCGACTTGCCCGGAAACTCCAAGGCGTGTGCTTTGCGCAATGAACTCCGTTTGCTCGATGGTCGCGCGATCGCGATTCAAAACAATTTTGAACGGCTTCGCGTTCCTGAGCACGACATCCCGCGTCTGCACGCCCAGGCGCAGCTTCTGCGAAGCCTTGGGGCTTACTTGCACTTCAGCGATGTTCATCTCGCCCTGCATGGACTCCCACTTCTTCAGTGTGCCGGCAGCCATTGCAGTGCCGCTTACGAAGCCTTCAAACGGCAGTTGTTCCCAACCGCCGAGCGTCGGCCTAAGATCATGTAGCGTGGCGACGGTGAGTTTCGGAAAGCGAATGCGCGCCGCACCCGGATACTCGCCGGTGAGTTGAAACTCCGCGTCGGCCTCAATGATCTCGCTGCGCAGATTCAATACTGAGGTTGCTGTCAGGCGTGTGCCGTTGGTGACGGCGGAGAACGTCAGATCGCCTGCGCGCCGCTGCTCAAACGTAATACCACGAACTGCGCCGCTGCCGTTCACAGCGGTGACGGTGAGTTCCCCATTGACGAGCTTACCGGCGGCGGATAGCTTCCCCTGCAGTCTGCCGTCAAGTTCGGCTGCATTTTCGCGCCAATTGCGCAGGGCGGCCAGCGTCAAAGCGTCGGTCGACACTTCAAACTGAATGGTGCCGGTCTGGTAGTCGGCGGACGGATGCTCCAGGCGCCCCGATCCGCGGAGGCGTGCGCCTCCAAGGTCGGCCTGGATGGATGGGACGTCGATCAGCGCGTCTGTCAGCTTTGCCGTCGCCCGCACCGCGGAGAGCGTTTCGCCATACGCGGTAAGCTTCGCGCTCTGCAACGTCACACTCGAGATCGGATGACGCGCGGTGCCCGACAACTGCACGGTCGCGGAGGCAGCGCCCTCCAGCGGAATCGCCTGGCCGAATTCCTTTGCCAAATTGGCGATCTGCGCGTCACGAATCTGCAATTGTCCGGCGATGGCGCCATCTTCGAGACGCCACTCGTTGAGCGCGAACTGCCCTGCGCCGCCGATGGCCGCGTGTGCGTGGTCGATTGTGACCTTGGCGAGTTTGACAAGAGACTTGGTCGCGTCAACGTCGGCGATCAGCCGCTCGATATCGTGGCCTTGCCCGCGGAATTTCGTCGCCTGGACATTGCCGCCGAAATGAATGTTGTCAATCGGGCCGTTTAACGCGCCCTCCACGCGAACCATGCCGCCGCGAAGTTCGAGGGGCAGTTTCGCCTCTTTGTCGATCAACGCGAGGACTGGAAAAAGATCGCGGAGGTCGGTGGATTGCGCCTTGACGAGCACCTGTTCGCCGACGGTGCCCGATGCTTCGACACGAGTGGAGGTAGTAGCCAGGTAGGAATCGCGGAGGCGAATGCGATTCTCGATCTGCTCGTACAGCGCGTCGATACGACCGGTAAGCGGCGCTCCGTCGGCTGCGGGTGTAACGGACAACTGCGCCGCCGCGATGATATTGCGTAGGATACCATTCTGAATCGAGCCTTCGGCCTTCAGATGGCCGGAGATCACGCCGTCCCAGGGCAGTTGTTGCACCTGGACGGCTTCGAGAATTGTGCGGGCGTGCGCGTGCGCGGCGTCGCCGTCGACTTTCCAGTAGGTCCACTTGTCGATACTGGCGCTGCCGCGAAAGCTAGCGTCCAGTGCGGTTGCATAAAGATTGCGAAGGACCAGGCTGGTGGGCGTGAGGTCCACGTTCGCTTGGGCGGAGGCGTTCTGAAGATCGACGCCCGCTCGCCGATAGCCGATTCCTTTGGCCTGCACGCTCCCACGAAAGCCGTAGTCGAACGGTGCAGCTGTATCGAATCGAAGCTTGCCGTCGATGAGGGCAGTACCGCTCGTGACGGGAACCTTCGGAACATCTCTCGCGGCGACGCTTGCCTTCACATCGAATTCTCCGCGAGGACGCTCGAGATTCGTGAGCTTGCCGCGAAGGTCGACGTGCGAGAATTTCGTGTCCAGTTTGAGGCGCGAGAACTCCATCTGCTTCGCCGCGATCACGAACGCCGTATCAAGAGAAGGTGCGATGGTCCCAATACCTTCGGCCTGCAGACGAACGCTCGCGGCTTTCAGCGCGCCGCGATAGCGCGGTCCGTTCGATTCGTAGTCCATTGAGGCGTTGAGTTTCTCGGCCAGAATCGCGAATGGAACCTTACGGTCGTTGTACGCGAACAATCCATCGACAACTTCAAAGCGGCCGGCCTTCAGGCGCAGCAGGTCTTCCGACCAGGTTCCAGCGGCAGCGCGCTTCTGCTTCGGCTCCGGAATGTTGGATGTGCCGTCGCCATTGACGATAAGTTGCACTTCTGGACGTTGGAGTCGTAGCGACCGCAACGTCACATCGCGATTCCACAGCGAATGGATGGTGAGCCCGGCGTCGAGATTCTCGACGCGAAGAAGCGGAGGCGTCCCCGCCGGTTCCAGCCCGTGCAAGACGATTCCATTGGCGTGCGCCTCGCCTTTTGTCCAATCGAAACTGAGCGCACGGATCTCGGCTCGGCCGCCGGTCGCTGTTTCAAACTCCATCAGAATTCGGCTGCGAACTTGATTGAGGAACCAGGCGCTGCGCACGACGAACACGGCGCAGATTCCGCCGACGAAGGCAAGTGCGATCAGCCAGAGTAGGATGCGGCGAAGGCGTCTCACCGGAACACCGCCTCTCGATACACGATTTGCTCGCGCGTCCGCGCTTCGCCGAGCCAGCGATCCAAGGCCCGATCCGCTCGCTCCCTTGTCAGCACGGCGACGAGATCGGTGCGACTGGCCTCAAGCGATGGCGGAGGATCGCTGCGCTTTATCTTCCATTCGGCGGACTGCTTCTCGTATAGTTCGGCAATCTCATCCTCTGTAACACGGACACTGGGGCGGAAGCGGTAATCGATAAACCGCAACAACTGCACCTGCAATTGCAGATAGCGCTCCACTTGGCCGGCCGACACTTTGGCTTCGCGGAGCGCTTCGCGGAAAGCGTCGCCGGTAGGAAATTTTGAGCGAACCTGGTCGAGCAGATCGGCGACCCCCGCCGCTTCAATCGGCGTGTAGCGGGTGAGGCTGAGTTCCCGTTCGACGAGAGAGCGTTCGACGAGCCGCTCCGCCGTCTTTCGCTTCGAGGGTCCGGAGAGGTCCGGCGTTTGACCTTCGATGAACGAGGCCACACGCATTTCTTCAATGATTTGCGATTCCGCGATCACTTGTCGTCCGATGGTGACCGCAATGCGGTCGAGCGTTTCGGCGGAGAGAGCGGACGCAGTCAGCAGGAGGAGCATACGCCGCATCTAGAACGCCTGTCCCAGAGAGAAATGGAATTGGAAGACACTAATACGCTGGTTCACCTTCGTGCCGAGGCCGCGAATCAAATCATCGCGCGATCCTTCGAAGCCGAAGAAGCGGGGCGCGTTCGGGCTCAACGAAAAGTCCAGCCGCAACGGTCCGATCGGCGTGCGATAGCGGATTCCGAAGCCAGCGCTCTGAACCATGTAGTTGAAATCCTGCAGATTGCGTTGGCGGAAGCGGAAACTTACGTTCCTGATATCGCTATAGACGTTGCCCGCGTCGTGGAAGAGTACGCCGCCGAGACTCTCCCCGACGAGCGGAAAGCGAAGCTCCATGGAATGGAAGAGCTGCGTGCCGCCGCCGAGGGGAAAGCCGGTCTTAAGGTCGCGCGGGCCCGCCTGATTGTCCGCAAAACCGCGGTGCGAATTCGAGCCACCGGCGAAGAAGCGCTCGGGCAGAGGAATATCGCGTCCGCCGGCCAGCCGCTGGAGATAGCCGAAGTTTACGGTACGTGCGAATACGAGATCCTTCACTTTGGCAATGCGGTAATAGGTGCTATTTCGAAACGCGAGACGGGAAAAATCGGCTTCAAAGGCCGTCAGGCCCTTTGCGATGCTGAGATCGACCGTGTTGTACGAACCGGTGTGCGAATCCGTGGGATCGTCGCGGCGATCACGAATGAAGGTCGCGCTGGCGACGAAGACGCGATCGGGCTGCGCGAGTAACGGCACTAACAAAGGATCGATCTTGAGCGTATTGGCGTCAATCGTGGCGCGCCGGAACGTGAGGCGATATTGTACGCTGTTCGACCGCGACAAGCGCTGCTGAAATTGGATGGAGCCTTCGAGCCGCCGCGAAGCAAATGTGCGAACGTCCTGCGCCTGCGCGAAGAGCGCGTTCATCGCGAACGTCCACGTTTCGTTCCCGAGGAACTGCGGCGCCAGGTAACTAAGCAGCGCGCGCTGCTCGATATTCGAGACTCGCCCCTGCGCGCCAATCGTGTGTCCGAGACCAAGAAAGTTGAGGCGGCTGACGCCGAGAGACACGCGGGGGCTGAATCCGGCCTGACCGGCCGGCGAATCGAAGCTCGTTGTGCTGCCCCCACCGATGCGCGCGAGTTCGGCGCCGAATCCGAAGTTCAACGAATAGCGGCGCGCTTCGTCGATCTGGTAGAGCAGGTACTTGCTGTCTTCTTCGCCGTCGGGATTCTGCACGGCGGTTTGCACCTTTGCGAAGATCCCGAGATCGTAGAGGCGGCGTTGGCTGTCGCCAATGCTCGACTGCGAAATGGGATCGCCGGACGCGAGCGCAATGCGGTTGTTCACAAGGCTCCGCTTGGTTGTGTCCAAGCCGCTGACCACGACGTCGCGGACGAACTGCTGTTTGCCGGGCACGACGGAGAACTTCAGATTGACCCGCGTCGGCGCGGCGTCGGGGGTCTGGCTCCAATCGAACGTCGCGTTCAGATACCCGCGGTTGTAGTAGTAGTTGAGGATGGCATCGCGATCGGAAGCGACGTTTAGTTCGCTGTAAGGCTGGCCTTCGCTCGACAAGAGAGTGGGGACAATCTGGTCGCGATCCTTGTCATCAATGCCGTGCACTTCGAGACTTTTCACGAACCACTGGGGACCCTCGTTGACTTGCAAGCGGGCGCCGAGGTGCCCCGGCTTTCCGTCGAAATCCTGCTCTACCGAAGAGAGTACCTGCACGTCGCGGAATCCATTCGACCGGTAGAGGTCTTCAATCGAATCGATGTCTTTGTTTAGCAGCTTGACGCTGTAGCGGCCGTTGCGAAAGCGCAGCGCGCTCGCGGGCCGCACATACAGGCGCTCGCGCAATGTGGGAGTGTCGAAGTAGCGGTTTCCAACAATCTCGAGACTGACCAGGCGACTGCGATCGTTGCGCTCGATCTGGTATTCGATCACCTGGCGGTTGTCCTGCTCCGGCAACAGCTCGAAATCGACGTCGGCATCGAAGTAGCCTTGCGCCTGAAAGTACTCCAACAGATTGCGCCGGCCTTCGTTCAGCAGTGTGCGATCTACGCTGCGTTCCTGATAGATGGGGACCAGTTGTTTTAGCTTTCCCTTTGAGAGCTTCGTCCCGCGGGTACGGACCAAGACGCGAGGGCCGCTGTCCACTCGCAGCGTCGGAGTGACTTTGTTTGTCCGTTCGTCGTACGCGAGATTCTCGAGCAGCACCGTCGAAAGCAAGCGATCGCCTTTTTGGAGCCTGTTTCTGACCTTCTCCAAGCCCGATTCCAGACGCGCCTGCGTCAACGTCCGCCAGCCAAGCAGGCGACCGCCGATGGGGGCGCGGCCAAAGAGCGGCAAGCCCTGCTGCCAAGCCGTCGCGCCAATTAACTTGCCAGCCTGATCTTTCGAATCGCCCGTAATGTTCACGCTGTCGAACCGGGCGCGCTGGCCGGGGTCGATCGGAAAGTCGATTGCAATTTGCCCCGACGCGCTGTCGCGCTCAGTTTCGGAAGTGACCTTGGCCTGATAGAGCCCGTTGCCGCGCAGGCGTTCCTGGATATTTTCAACCGCTTGAATGAGGTCGTTGTCCGCGTAGGGCTTGCCCAGTTGGAGTTTCGACGCAGTGATCAACTGACCTTTTGTCGGCGGTTCCGGATTGCCTGTTACGGAGACACGCCCCACGAAGTACGCAAGTTCGGTGACGAATCGAAGCCTGACGCCGGTTGCGTCAGTCTCCGCTTCCACGCGAATGTCCGCGTAGCGTCCAGTGGCAAAGAGCTTTTGGAGCGCATCGCGAACGAGGCTCGCCGCGACGATCGTTCCTGGACGCAAAGGCACAAGCCGCCGGAGTTCGGCGTCGGGCAGAGGTTGCTGCGCGGGCGAAAACTCGACCGCTGTGACAGCGCGTCCTTCGAACTGCGCGAGCGCAGACCACGGCAAAAGAAAATACAGCGCCAGGCCGAGCACAAGCCGCACTAGTTAAAGATACCGCAGGCAGGGCCTTTGCTTCCTGCAAAGTTACCGCGAAGCCGCTACAGTCGAAGACATGGGGCCTATCGGCGGCGACCGCTACTCGCGGCAAGTGCGATTCGCGGGTATCGGCGAAGCGGGACAGTTGAAGATCGCCGCGGCTCGCATTGCCTTGGTGGGGTGCGGGGCCCTGGGTAGTTTTCAGGCAGAGTCGCTGGGGCGGGCGGGCGTAGGGTACCTGCGAATCATCGATCGCGATTACGTGGAGCTTAGTAATCTGCAGCGGCAGTGGTTGTTCGATGAAAGCGATGCGGCGGAGGCGCGTCCGAAGGCTGTCGCCGCGGCTCGCCGTTTGGCGAAAGTGAACTCCTCTATCAAAGTGGAGCCGATGGTCGCCGACTTGACGGCTTTGGGCGCAGAGGACCTACTCGAGGACGTCGACCTGATCCTGGACGCGACCGACAACTTTGAAACCCGCTACCTGATCAACGACTACGCAGTTTGCAACGGCGTGCCGTGGATTTACGGCGCAGCGGTGGGAAGTTACGGGCTGGAACTGGCCGTGATTCCGGGGAAAACGGCTTGCCTCAAGTGCGTGTACCCGGAACCGCCGTCCGGAGCCCAACCCACGTGCGAGACAGCGGGGGTGCTTGGGTCCATCACCAGCATAATTGCGGCCCTGCAGGTGGCGGATGCGTTGAAGATTGTAACGGGTGCACCTGTGGCCGCGCGCCTGACGACGATCGACGTATGGTCCGGGCAGATTCGCCAGATAAACGCTCCGGCACGGGATCTAAATTGCGTGTGCTGTGTGCAACGGAAGTTTTCGCATCTTGACAACGCAGAACGCACGCCGATTAGCCTGTGCGGTCGCAACGCCGTGCAGATCCATGAGCAAAAGCGCGTGGTCGACTTGAATGAGCTCGGTGGCAGACTGCGGCCACTGGGCGAAGTTCGGGTGAACGAGTTTGCCCTGCGCGCTGTGCTTCCGCCCTACGAACTCACTGTATTTGCCGACGGCCGCGCCATCATCAAGGGCACTACCGATGTTGGAGTGGCGCGCAGTATCTACGCGCGTTACGTGGGTTGAACGCTCCTCAGTAACAACCCGAGTGCGCGGGCGTCTGGGCGGTGTCCAAGCACCCTTTGGGGCTAGTGAGATCTCTAGGCGCGAATCGCCGCGATGATCTCGCCGGTAGACTCTTCATCGGCCAGCAGGACGCGATGCGGAAACCAGAAAGCGTCCGCGATGTACGCCTCGGCGTTCGGGCACGGCGCAACGCGACACGGGAGGCTTCGATACATCGGATTCTGATAGAGCGTATGCGGATAGAAGGGAGTGCAGGGAATGGCGGCGGTGGTCATCTTGCGATGGAACTCGTCGCGCGTTGCGCCGAACTTCGCCGCATCAATGCGGCCACACAGCAGGTACTCGGAATGGACATTCACTTGCGACGGAATCTGCTGGAAGACAATGCCGGGCGTATCCGCGAGACTTTCGCGAATGCGCTTGCTGTTACGCGTCCGGCGGTCGATTTGTTCGGGTACGCGATCGAATTGCGCCATCAGCACCGCGGCCTGCAGCGCGGTGAGGCGCAGGTTTGAACCCAGCGTGTAGTGAAAGAAGAAGCCTTCGCCCTCGCGGCGTCCTTGATTGATAAACGCGCGGGCTCGCTCGGCAAAGACGCCGTCGTTGGTGGTTAACGCGCCGCCTTCTCCTGCGGTAAGAATCTTGCCGTTCTGCAGACTAAACGACGCCGCGAGGCCGAAACTGCCGGCACGCTTCCCATTCCACTCAGAACCTACCGCGTGGGCTGCATCTTCGAGCAGTATGACGCCGTTTTGCTTCGCAACGGACGCCAGTTCATCGATCTCGCAAAGAGGTCCGCCAAAGTGAACGGCGAGAATTGCTTTCGTCCTGGGCGAGAGCGCCCTCCGCACGGCATCTGGATCGACGTTGAAACTGTATGGCTCGATGTCAACGAACACCGGGGTCGCACCGGTGCGCGAAACTGCGGTGGCCGTCGACACGAAGGAAATCGCCGGAACGATCACTTCATCGCCTGGGCCGATTCTCAACACGGTTAGCATCGCTTCCAGCGTCACCGTGCCGTTGAAGGCGGCCATGCCATGCGCACAGTGTTGAAACGCGGCGAATCGCTTCTCAAAGTCGGCAACGATCGGATGGAAGCCACCCCATTGGCCGCTCGCCAGCACTTCTCTTAGCAACTCCAACTCACGCTCGCCAGCATCTGGCCATTTCGGAATTCGCATCAAACACCAGGATAACGCGGTGTGGTGCGGGTTTCGCGATTCTTAATCGATCATTCGATCAAACTTCTTGTCGAATTGCTTCGGCTCCACGATGCGGCTCTTCCGCATCAGCAGCGGCCCGTTCAGAAACTCAATCGCCGGCATCATCGCTTTGAACCGCGCAATCAGTTCGGGGAATAACTCGGCGGACGCCGCGAGCTTTCCATCCAGCGTCGTGAAGTAAAAGAACTGCTTGCGCCGAATGAGGTCGGCGGCGGGCTGATCGGGATGGAAGCCTTTCGGAACTTTGGTGAGTTGTGCACCCTGCAGTTCGCCCATCAACTTTTCCGCTTTCGCACTGGCCTTGCGGAATTGCAGGTTATTGATCGCAAGGTGCATCCGCAGCGTCAGCAGTTCGTCGGGACCCGGCATGTAGACGCCGCCCCCAACCTCAACGCTGGTGGGGGACACACTAAAGTAAAAGCCGCCGCCGGAATTCTTGTTCAGCCCGCGGCGCGGCAGATTCGCCGCGATGTGAGTCTTGTAAGGCGTCTTGTCCTTGCTAAACCTGGTGTCGCGATAGATACGGTAAATGGCTTTGGGTGGGTCGCAGACGTAATCCGGGGCGAATTTCTTCAATTCCTCGTTGATCGCTTCAAGCAACTCGATCATCGGAGTCTTCACCTGTTGATCGTAGGTTTCCCTGCGCGGCGTAAACCAATCTCGATCGTTGTTCCTGGCGAGATCCCGCAGAAACTTCATCCCTGCGGGTGGAAACCCAGCAAACTTAGCGCGGCTCATTTGTTAGGCGGCTCCTGTTCTAACGGTACGGGTGTCAGCGGCCGGCACGGCAACTATACTGAAGACTGCATGCTTGCCCGTCTCGCCCGGATTCCCGGGTTGACTGTTACCCCCAACGCCCTGCTCAGTCAATATAGCCGGTTCGGAATCGGCGGACCGGCGGATCTGCTGGTGGACGCGCCGGACGAAGACGCTTTGACCGCTGCGATCGACGCTTTGGGTGCGTCACAGACTGCGCACGTCGTGATCGGCGGCGGCAGCAACATACTTGCTCACGACGATGGCTTTCGTGGCGTCGTGTTGCGATACACGGGAAGTGGCCTTGTGGTGTCCGGTTCGAGAATTCGCGTGCAGGCGGGCGCCGTGCTTCAGGACCTGGTGGATGCAAGCATCGGGCACGGGTTGGCGGGCTTGCATACGATGACGCGAATCCCCGGCTGGGTGGGCGGCGCAATCTACGGGAACGTCGGCGCGTATGGGCATTCGATTCAGGAGCGCGTCGCCGGTGTCCGCTTCTTCGACGGCACTGGCATGCGCGAGTTCGACAACGCCGCGTGCGCGTTTCATTACCGCGAAAGCACGTTCAAGCAGAACAAGCAATGGATCATCACGTCCGCGGAGCTCGAGTTTCCGCGAGGTGATTCCGCGCAACTCCGGCGAGAGGCCGACGAGATCCGGAACATTCGGGACGAGAAGTACCCTTCCACCATGAAGTGTGCGGGCAGCATCTTCAAAAATCTCTTAGCCACGGAGTTGCCTCCGCATGTGCGGACATTGGTCCCCGAGAAGGTGATTCGCGAGGGAAAAATACCCAGTGCGTGGTTTCTCGAACAAGCCGGTGCGAAGGGAATGAAGAACGGCGGGATCGAAGTCGCCGCGTATCACGCGAACCTCATCTACAACATCGGCGGAGGAACGGCGGGCCAGGTGTGCGGGATCATTTCCGAACTGAAGCGGCGCGTGCACGCACAATTCGACCTTGCGATCGAAGAAGAAGTCCAGTTCGTCGGCTTCGCCTAGCCAATCAAGCGCGCGAGATTCGAACCCGGAAGTACAATGGTTTCGTTGCGCTCCGGACCTGTCGACACGCCGCCGACTTCAACGCCGGTATTGAACTGCAGGAAGTCGAGGTAAGCACGTGCTTTTGCGGGCAGCTTCTGAAAATCGGTAATCTCACGCGTGCTTTGCTGCCAACCGGGCAGCGTTTCGTAGACCGGCTCAATCGTTTCGAGAGCCTTGAACGTTGCCGGCATCTCGTCGATGAACTTGCCGTCAATCTTGTAACCGGTGCAGACCGGGATCTCCGTCAGCGTATCGAGCACGTCCAGTTTCGTAATCAGAAGGCTATCGAATCCGTTGACGGTCGCCGTGTAGCGCAAAAGTGGAACATCGAACCAACCCGTACGGCGAGGGCGTCCGGTGACCGCGCCAAACTCTTTGCCGATCTGCCGGATGATCTCGCCCACCTCGCCGTGATTTTCGGTGGGGAACGGGCCGGCGCCGACACGCGTGATATACGCCTTCGAGACACCGATCACGCCATCGATCTTCTGCGGTGCGACTCCGGTGCCGGTGCATGCGCCGCCGGCGCTCGCGCTCGAGGAAGTAACGAACGGATAGGTGCCGTGGTCGATGTCGAGCATGGTCCCTTGCGCGCCTTCAAACAAAACGCGCTTTCCGGCGCGAATCTGTTCGCCGAGGAAGTACGCCGTGTCGCAGACCATCGGGCGGATCACTTCCGCCAGTTGCAAATATTGATTGCGAATGGCTGCATAATCGATCGTCTCGTGAATCCCGAACGTCTTCGCCAGCAACTGCTTGTCGTCCGCCAGCGCGTTGTAGAAGGCGCAGAAGCTATCGGTATCGTAGAGATCGGCTACCCGAATCCCGCGCCGCCCGATCTTGTCCTCGTAGCAAGGACCGATACCACGCGACGTGGTGCCAATGGCAATGCGGTCCTCGCGAGCCTCCGACATCTTCTCAACCAGCCGATGGAACGGGAAAATCACGTGCGCGCGATTGCTGATGCGCAACTGGCTGGCAACGGGAATGCCCGCTTTCTCGAGCGTCTGCATCTCTTCGATCAACGCGGCAAGGTCGACGACAACGCCGTTCCCGATCACCGCGGTAATGCCCGGACGCAGGATTCCGCTCGGAATCAGTTTCAGCACATACTTGGTCTCGCCAATGTAGACCGTGTGGCCGGCGTTATGCCCGCCTTGATAGCGCGCTACGATGTCAAACCGCTCCGCAAATAGGTCGACGACTTTACCCTTACCTTCGTCTCCCCATTGCGCTCCCAGCACAATGATGTTGCTCATGAATAGACCAAACTCTCTATTGTACGCGTTTGGGCGCCCGGCAATCTGGCATCCGGCTGGCAGGCACGCTACAATTACGAACAATGCAGCTTTCCGGCATTTTCCAGGGGCTCGGCGAAGATCAGTTCACGCAGTTGCTCCGCACCATATCGATTGGCAAGCTTAAGACCTATCAGTTATACGAGCGTATGAAGGTGCGCCTGCACCTCGTAAAGCTGAGCGCTGAGACGCTTCGCAAAGCTTCGCCGCGCCTCTGGGCGCGTATCGCGGAGAACGACGAAGACTTCGCGAGCGAGCTTTCTCAAGCAATCTTGATTTCGCACATGGACATGATCAAAGATGTGCTGGATCATCTCGGCGTCCCGCACGAGGACGGCTTCTTTGCGAAAGATACGAAGGTGGTGGATTACCTCACCGAGGGTTGGCAGACCAAAGCGTTCACCGCGTTTCAAAACAAGTACCCTCGGGCCGCGTTGACGTTCTACATCAATCATCTGGCGCACGAAGTCGCGGATGCTCAGTCTCTTTTCGTCCCCGCATGACCGCCATTTTCGAAGCAATCAAGTCCGGAGAACTTTCTCTCGTCGCGTCGCTGCTCGACGCGGATCCCGCGCGTGCGAACGAGCGCAATGAGCAGGGCACAACCGCCTTCGCGTTTTCCGTCTATATGCGAAAGCCCGAGATGACAGCCCTGCTGGAGCAACGCGGTGCGGATGTCGACATCTTTGCGGCTGCGATGGTCGGGCGAACGGCTCTGGTTAGCGAACTGCTTGAAGGCAACAAAGGACTGGCGACGCTGCTCAGTCGCGACGGTTGGACGGCGCTGCACCTCGCGGCATTCTTCGGACACCTCGAAGCAGCGCGCGCACTCCTGAACAAAGGCGCGGTGGTGAACGCCCGGTCGACCAACGCGATGAAAAATATGCCGCTACACGCCGCGGCGGCCGGACGCAGCGTCGCCGTTGTCAAACTCCTATTGGAACGCGGTGCCAGCGTAAACGCGCAGCAGCACGGCGGCTGGACCACGCTCCATGCGGCCGCCGCAAGCGGCGATCTGGAAATGGTGATGGCCCTGGTTGAAGTAGGCGGCGATGCCGCGGTCCGCGCCGACAATCAACAACGACCGCTCGATCTCGCGCTGACCAAAGGTCAGCAAGCCGTCGTCGAGTTTCTCGAATCTCGTGGAGCGTCGCTCGGTTAGGGCGAAGGCCGCGACCACACATTTGCAGGACTAAATGGAAGAACGGATTTCGCAATTGCATGCCGCGGCGCTGGCCGGGATTGAGGCAGCCGCTTCGCTGGACGCGTTGGAGGCAGTGCGTATCGACGCGCTGGGCCGCAAGGGGAAACTGGCCGAGATCAGCAAAGAGTTCGGCAAGCTGACGCCCGAGCAACGTTCGAGCCTGGGCAAGCTTCTGAATAGCGCGAAGCAGGATCTGGAAGCCCGGCTGGATGCACGCAAAGCGGTTTTCGAAACCGCCGCGCTCTCGGCCAAGCTCGGTACGGAATGGCTTGATCTCACAATTCCCGCGCCCGGGGTGCGCCCTGGCAGCATTCATCCGGTGACGCAAATTCAATCGGAGATCGAAGAGCTATTCGTCTCCTTGGGCTTCGCGGTTCTCGACGGGCCGGAAGTTGAAACCGAATACTACAATTTCGACGCGCTGAACATTCCGCCGGAACATCCGGCGCGCGACATGCAGGATACCTTTTGGTTGAACGGCGGCAATCTGCTCCGCACGCATACTTCGCCGGTTCAGGTGCGCGGGATGGAGCGCCTGGGGCCGCCCCTCCGCATGATTGCTCCGGGCCGCGTCTTTCGCAACGAAGAAGTCGATGCGTCGCACGAGCACACGTTTTATCAGCTTGAAGGCATGATGATCGATCGCGACGTCTCGGTCGCCAATCTCATCTACTTCATGAAGACGCTGCTCAGCAGTATCTTCAAACGGGAAGTCACGGTCCGTTTGCGGCCCGGCTTCTTCCCGTTCGTCGAACCCGGTTTCGAGCTTGACATCCAGTGCTTGATTTGCGGCGGCCCCGGATGCCCCGTATGCAAGCAAAGCGGCTGGGTGGAACTGCTGCCCTGCGGTCTTGTGCATCCGAACGTGCTGCGGCACGGCGGCATCGACCCCGATCAGTGGGGCGGTTTCGCGTTCGGCCTGGGCCTCACGCGCCTCGCGATGATGCGTTACGCCATCGACGACATTCGACTCCTGATGGGCGGCGACCTCCGCTTCCTGAGGCAGTTCTAGCCATGAAATTCTCCTACAACTGGCTCCGCGAAATGGTTCCGACCCTGGCCGAAAGCCCCAAAGAACTGGGCCGCCTGATTACCATCCACACCGCCGAGTGCGAAGGCGTCGAGGCCTGGGGCGAACTTCTCGAACACGTCGACGCTGCTCGCGTTCTCTCTGTCGAATCGCTGGGCGAGACGCACAATCGCAAGGCGATTGTGGAGACGAAGCGCTACGGCACCAAGACTGTTGTTTGCGGCGCGCCGAATTGCCGGCCTGGAATCACGACCATCTATGTGCCCGCGGGTGTTACGCTGCCGAACGGCAAAGCGATCGGCAAGATTACTCTCGAAGGCGTCGAGAGCGATGGCATGCTGGCGAGCGGTGCGGAGCTTGGCATCAATAACGATCACTCTGGCGTCGTCGAGATCGACGGTGAAGCGCAACTCGCCGCCGACTTTGTGATCGAGATCGACAACAAATCTCTGACGCACCGGCCCGACTTGTGGGGCCACTACGGGATGGCTCGCGAAGTGGCTGCGATCGCCGGACGGGCGTTGCGTGACCCCGTCGATCTCGCCCGCCTGCCGAAGGCGGCTGCGCCAATCAAAGTTACCATCGAAGAGTTCAAACTCTGTCCGCGATATAGCGCGTTGGTATTCGAGAACGTCAAGATCGGGCCGTCTCCTTTGTGGCTGCAGCAACGGATGCAAGCCGTGGGCCTAAACCCGATCAACAACATCGTTGACGTGACGAATCTCGTCCTGGCGGAACTGCCGCAACCGATGCACGCCTTCGACGCGGACAAGCTTCGTGGCGGCGAGATCATCGTGCGCCCGGCACGCGATGGCGAGACCCTGGCAGCGCTCAACGGCGAATGCTACACGCTCGATGCTACGAATCTGGTGATCGCGGACAAGGAAAGTGCGGTCGCCGTCGCCGGCGTGATCGGTGGGGCGGACAGCGCCATTGGCGATTCCACCACGCGCATCGTACTCGAAAGTGCGAACTTCCATGCGATCGGCATTCGCAAGACGTCCGTGAAGTTGAAGCTGCGCACCGACGCGTCGATGCGTTTCGAGAAGTCGCAGGATCCAGAGAACACGCTTCGCGGACTTGCACGCGCGATCGAGCTACTGGAACTCGTTTGTCCCGGTATCCGCCTGGTCGGCGGCGTGACAGACGAATACCAGCCGCAGCCCGCGCCGCCGAAGATCGACCTTCCGCTCGATTGGCTCGACCGCAAACTCGGTTGTGCCGTGCCTGCGCCGGAGGTCCGCCGCATTCTCGAATCGCTCGCGTTCGGCGTCGAGGAGCCCGCCGCGCGCACCCTTCGCGTTACGGTTCCGAGTTGGCGTGCGACCAAGGACATCTCCATCGCCGACGATCTTGTGGAAGAGATCGGTCGCATGATCGGCTACGGCACCATCGACCCCGCTCCGCCGCTGGTGGCCGCGAAGCCGCCGGTTGCGAATCCAGAGCGCGCTTTTCAGCACACCGTGCGCGAGATGGCTGCCGCGCAGGGCTTCACCGAGGTCTACAACTACTCGTTCGTCAACGAGGAACTGATTCGCCCCTTCGGCTTCGATCTTGCCGCGCACGTCGAGGTCACGAATCCGATTGCGGCGGATCAAACGCACCTGCGGACCAGCCTACTGCCGCGCGTCTGGCGAAACATGAACGACAATGCGCGCCACCTGGATCACTTCCGCTTGTTCGAAATCGGCAGGGAGATTCACAAGAGTCCCACTGGCCTACCGAACGAGCGTCCGCATTTCGTCGCCGCGATTTACGCGCGCGACAACGGAGAAGCAGCGCTTCGCGAGCTCACGCGGCTGGTAGACTGCTTGCTCAAAGGGGCGGAGATCGTTCCCGGGGTCGAGTTGAAAATGTACGAGCATCCGCATCGGAATGCCGATGTGAAGGCGCAGGGCGAGAGTATCGGCCGCCTCTTCGAATTGCATCCCACGCTGATGGATTCCGGCCGCGCCGCGATTCTCGACCTCGACATGGAAGCGCTCGAGCGGTTGCAGCCGAAGGCGCACAAGTATCAACCCCTGCGCCGCTATCCGACGAGCGCATTCGATCTCTCGCCGCACGCGCCTTCGCGGGAACTCGTCGGCAGCATCGGTGAGCACATCCGGTCACATGCCGGCGCCGATCTCGTCGCGCTCGAATTCCTTCGGACGTTCGCACTCGAAGAGAAGCAGAGCGTCTCGTTCCGCATTACCGTGGGCGCGCCGGATCGCACTCTATCGTCAGAAGAAGTCGGCGCAATCCGGATGCGCATCGCCGAAGGGCTTCGGACAGCAGGCTACGAACTCAAAGTCTGACCAGCATGTTCCTTGAGAGTTACGCCGGACAATTGCCGGCGTCGCGACTCATTCATAAGGAAAAGCAGCTTGTGTGCCGCGGCGGCATACGACAGTCCGCCCTGGCGGATATTCGAGATGCAATTGCGATCGGCATCCGTGCGGCCAACCTTTGGATCCCACGTCAGGTACACGCCGAGTGAATCCGGCGAACTCAGGCCCGGCCGCTCGCCGATCAGCACCACCGCGAGTCGCGCACCGACGCGAGATGCAATCTCGTCGCCGATCGCGACACGCGCTTGCTCCACGATCGCAACCGGTGCCATCCGCCAATCGCCAAGTTCCGGCGAAACGCAAGCCAGCAGCGCGGCTGCATGACGCTGCACGGCCAAGGCCGACAAACCATCCGCCACAACGAACACGAGATCGGACTCTCGATGGCGTAACACGGCGGCCGCATCCAAGCGGCGTCCCAAGTCCGGCCGCCGCAAGTACGTGGCACGATCAGCCGCTGCGCTTCGCAGTAACTGCGTCTCGAATCCTAGTGACTCGATCTCACGGCGCAACGCCAGCGCATCCAACGCGATGTGAACCGCATCCCGCGCCCGCGCATGCTGTAGCCGAAACTCGAGAATCTCCGACGTCGGCAGCGCGTTACCAGCATGGCCCAGTGCGATTCGCGCCGGAGTTAGGCTCCGCAAGTGCGCCCACCTATCCTTAACGAGCATGCGCTTCAATTGCCTTTTCGAACGCCGCGGTCAGTTCGCGGGAATCGCGCAAAGCGCCGTGTTCGTCCGTGACGCCGACTCGTTCCAGCCAGGTTTCAAACTCAGGAGCGGGCCGCTTGCCCAAAACCCGGCGCACGTACAACGCATCGTGAAAGGACGTCGTCTGGTAGTTCAACATCACGTCGTCGCTACCCGGCACACCCATCACGTAGTTGACACCCGCGACGCCCAGCAGTGTCAGCAGCCCGTCCATGTCGTCTTGGTCGGCGTCGGCGTGATTCGTGTAGCAAACATCGCAGCCCATTGGAAGCCCCAGCAGCTTGCCGCAAAAGTGATCTTCGAGGCCCGCCCGGGTAATCTGTTTCGCGTCGGCGAGATACTCCGGCCCGATGAATCCGACAACGGTGTTGACCAGCAGTGGGGAGAACGCGCGCGCCACGCCGTAAGCCCGTGCTTCGAGCGTTTGCTGATCGACGCCGTGATGGGCGTTCGCAGACAGCGCGCTGCCCTGGCCTGTTTCGAAATACATCACGTTCGTACCGAGCGTGCCGCGACGCAAGTCGAGCGCCGCTGCGTGCGCTTCACGCAACATCGCGAGCGTCACCCCAAAGCTTGCATTCGCGGCTTGCGTTCCGGCGATCGATTGAAAGACGAGATCCACCGGCGCGCCCGCGCGCATCGCCTCCATCTGTGTCGTCACGTGACCCAATACGCACGATTGAGTTGGGATCTCAAATCGCTGCCGCAATTGATCGATCAATCGCAGCAGCCCGTCGACTACCTGGACGTTGTCCGTCACCGGATTGATGCCGATGACGGCATCGCCATTGCCGTACATCAAGCCATCGAGAATGCTGGCCGCAATGCCACGCGGATCGTCGGTGGGATGATTCGGCTGCAACCGGGTGGACAGGCGGCCGCGCAATCCGAGCGTGTTCCGAAATCGCGTAATTACTTCGCACTTGGCAGCCACCGCGATCAGATCCTGCAGCCGCATGATCTTTGAAACCGCGGCAGCCATCTCCGGAGTGACGCCGCGCGCGATGCCCGCGACGTCGGTCGATTCATCGAGCAACCATTCGCGAAACTCGCCCACCGTCAGATACGAGATCGGCGCAAACGCCACGCTATCGTGCGTGTCGAGAATCAGGCGGGTGACGTCATCGATCTCGTAGGGAATCACGGACTCGGCGAGAAAGCGCTTGAGTGGAATATCCGCAAGCGCAATCTGCGCATGCACGCGCTGCTCCGCGGACGCTGCCGCGATGCCCGCAAGCACGTCCCCGCTGCGTAGCGGGCTTGCCTTGGCGAGTAGTGTGCGAAGGTCGGCGGGCACCTCCGGATAACATCACAGCTGCCACGCTGCCGTCAACGTGATGCTGCGAAGAGAATAATCCCGCCCAGGTCGCACTACCACTTTGGATGTTCCCCGCGCCCATTCTGCCTGCTGCCATCGCCTTGTCTGCAGGAATCCTGCTCGCGCGCCTCGCCGAATTCCCGGTGCAGGAAACGGTGGCCGCGCTGGCCGCTTTCCTGATTCTTGCCGGAATCAGCACTTGGCGGCGCGCTACACGGTTGCGGACCACGAGCATTCTTCTCGCCATCACTTGCTGCGGCATCTGGACCGCGATCGGGCACCGGCGTGGTGACGCACCGCAACTCGACGCCCAGAATGGAGAAGAAGTCGTAATCGCCGGTTGTGTCGTGGAACCACCTGCGCTCTCAGCCGACCGCGAACGCTTCACTCTTGAACTTGCCCCCGGAGCGCGCGCGCAGGTTTCGATCGCACTGGATGAGGGCGAGATCCCTCCGCGGCTGAAGTACGGGCAGAACGTCGAGGTCACTGCACGTATTCGGGAACCGCACAATTTTCAGAATCCCGGCGCATTCGATCAAATCGCGTGGCTTGCCCGCAGTCATATCTATTGGAGAGCCACCGCACGGCACAGGAATGCCGTTCGACTGGTAGCGGGATCCTGTGCGAAGCCCGTGCAATCGATGCTCTTCGCGATTCGGACAGCGGCCATCGACCGCATTGACAAGCTCTTTCCCGGCGATTCTTACAACGCCGCTATGATGGCCGGTATCTTGATTGGCGACACGTCCCGTCTTGAAAAAGCCTGGACCGACGACTACCGCCGCACCAGCACCTTTCACGCGCTGGTTATATCCGGCCTCCATATCTCCGTCCTGGCCACGGTGCTGTTGTTCCTGCTACGAATCTGCATGGTGCCGGCGATTCCATCGCTCGCGGCGGCCGCCGTCGCAGCATGGATCTACGCGGCCGTGTCGGGTTCTTCTCCGCCGGTGATTCGCGCGGCCGCCGGATTCTCGTTGTTCTTGCTGGCGCGCATTTTCTTTCGTCGCGGCCGCGTATTGAACGTTCTCGCGCTTGTCGCCGTAGTTTGCCTCGCATTGGACCCTGATTCGCTCTACGACGCGAGCTTCCAGTTGTCGTTCCTTTGCGTCCTCGCCCTTGCGGGGCTTGCTGTGCCTCTGCTTGATGCCACATCAAGCCCCATTGCCAGAGGCTTGCATCGTTTATCGGACTGGGACCTCGACATGCGGCTTGAACCTCGTACGGCCCAGTTTCGCGTGGAGTTGCGTCTGCTTGCGGAAACGCTCTCGCTGATCGCACTGCCGCAGTCCGCTTGGCAGCGCATTCTGACGTTTGTTACGCGCACCTTCCTGTTCGTTTACGAATCCGTGGCCGTCTCGAGTATCGTCCAAACGGCGCTGCTTCTCACGATGATTCTCTACTTTCACCGCCTGTCGGTCACCGGAGTCGCGGCGAACATTCTGGTGGCTCCGCTGCTCACCTGGTTGGTGCCCGTCGGGTTTGCGGCGATCTTTACCGGACTCCCGGTATTCGCGACAGCAGCGGCATCGATGTTGAAGTTATCCTCGTGGATCGCTGCCTATTTCGCGAGTCTCGAACCCGATTGGCGAATACCCGATCCGCCAACGTGGGCGGCGGTGCTCTTCTCGGTGCTGTTGATTGCGACAGTGATCTTGATCCCCATCGCGCCGCGGCTTCGCTGGGGTGCCATTGCCGCCACCGCCGCCGCCGCGATCCTCCTCGCGATCGCACCGTTCCCTGCCGTCGTGACTCCAGGCCTGTTGGAACTCACCGCCATCGATGTCGCGCAAGGCGATAGCTTGTTGGTCGTCAGCCCAACCGGGAAGACGCTATTGATCGATGGCGGCGGGTTCCTTAGCTACGGTCGCGGAAAGCGGCCGACGTTCGACATCGGCGAGAGCGTAGTGTCGCCATACCTCTGGACCCGCCGGTTTCGTCGCCTCGATGTCATTGCGACGTCCCATTCGCATGAAGATCACGTCGGCGGCATAGCGGCCCTGCTGCGCAACTTTCGCCCGCGCGAGTTCTGGACGGGGGCGAATCCGCGCGCCGAACTCGTGTCGCTGGCGCGAGCATTGGGATCGAAGGTCGTCGAGTGGAAAGCGCCTGCGTCGGTTGATTTTGGCGGTGCCCGAATCGACGTCCTTGCCCCGCTGCCGGACTACATTCCCGGCGCTGCGCCAAAGAACGACGATTCGCTGGTGCTGCGCGTCGTCTACGGCGCACACTCCTACGTGCTGGCCGGCGACGCGGAAAGAAGCGTGGAACGCCGACTCGCCGCTAACCTCGCGGCGGCGTCGGTCATCAAGATTGGGCACCACGGAAGCAAGACCTCCAGCACGGAGGAATTCCTTGACGCCGTCCATCCCGCCATTGCTCTGATTTCCGCTGGATTCGCCAATCAATTTCGTCACCCGCATCCGAGCGTCGTAGAACGCCTGGAGTCGCGTCACATCGCGACGCTTCGCACCGATCAAATGGGTCTCATCAGCGTGAAGACCGATGGCAAGCGCCTATGGATGGAATCGGCGAAATTGTCCACGGCCAATCCGGCGTGGTGGATATCCCCCGCTATCGAATGATCTTGTGACCTGCCGTGCGCAGCGCCCGCGAAGCCGCCATTAAAGATTCCTCGCGCACCAGCACGTAGTCGGTATCGAAAGTCGAGATCGCGAAAATGCTGATCTTCGCCGCAGCCAGCGGAGCCGCAAGCGATGCCAAAACACCGGTCAATGCGAAATCCAGCGGACCCTCAACTCCGAACGCACCAAAGCACGCCTCGCGGGCTACGCCCTCCGGAACCGCAGCCGCGTTGCACACAATCGACAGTTCATCGTGCGTCCGAGTGATTGAGAACCACCTCGACGAGCGACTAGCCCATCGCGGAATCGGCGCGTCGGCCGCTAGCCGCACAATGGCCAATCGCTCGGGCAGAAACCGCAGCCGCAGCGAAACGCTCATGCCGTTCGTCGCGTCGCGGATTTGCGCGACGCGTTCCACTGCATCCAGGCGCTCCCAGCGAGCACCGCGGCACCCACGACCAGGGCTCCATCGCGCGTCAGCGTGGTCGGCGAAATCGGCTCGCCGAGGCCGAAACAGCCGCAGTCGATGCCCATTCCCAGCCCAAACGAACGAAGCATCAACACGAAGAACGAACCCAGCAACACCGCTGCTGTCGCCGCGCTGTATCGCAGCCAAATACCCGCAATCAACAACAATCCCAGCAAGAGCTCGAACCACGGCAGCGTGCGCGCCACCACTTCCACCGCCCAGGCGGGTAGCACGCGGTACGCGTCAATCGACATCGCGAACAGCAGCCAGGATTGACTAAGCTTCGTGTATGCCGCGTACACGAACGCCGCTCCAAGCACGATACGTAAGGAAAAGAGCAGCCAGCGCATGGTCATTTTGAGAGCAACTGATCGATGAACCGCTTAATGAACGTGTACTCCAACCCTGCCACCGGATAGGTACGCGTCTTGTGCTGGATCACCATGGTCGGCGTCTGCTGTAAATTCCTTCTCAGCGCGTCCGCTATGTCGGCCTCGAACGCCGCTGTCACGTTCTTGTCCGACAGCAGCGCGCGTAACTTCTTCATATCCGCCGGAGTCAGCTTTGCCGCAATCGTGACATCCACCTGGCCGCTGACGGTCCAATCCGCTTGCCGGGCGAAGAGCACGTCCGCGACTTCGTCGTACTTCCCAATCTGTTGCGCCGCCGACGCGTACAACGCCGCCGTCTTCGAATAACGGAACTGCGGCAGCGCAATGTCATGATGCAGCAAGTAAACTTTGCCGCTCTTGATGTACTCGGCCTTGAGCAACTGGATCGAGCCCATGTGAAGTTCGCGGCAGTGCGGGCAGGAAAAGTCGCTAAACAAATCGATTTTCACCGGCGCATTCAGCGAACCGTCAAACTTGCCGGCGATCAGGCCGGTCGCGGCGAGCAGCATGAGGGAGAGAGGACGAAGCAGCGAACGCATAGGAGTCATTAGACGGCTCAAATTCGATTATAGGAGTCCGGCGCGAAGGAATGTCCCCGCAGCGCACAAGAGCGTCCCAATAGCGGACAGCGGCGTTTTATGGGGAAGCGCCAAAAGCTCGCTAACTACCCTCGTTTCAGTATTATCATCTTGGATAGTCGATTGGCCCGCAGCGTGCCAACTTCCGGGGAGAGAACCATATGGACGTAAAGCGCGAAGGTGTGGCGAAGAAAAAGATGATCCGGCGGATCATCTCTGGCGTTGTGCTCGTGGCAGGCTTGGCTGGAGTCACTTATTGGCTCTCGAAGCTGAAGCCGGCGGCGCCATCGGTCGCGCGCGAAACGGTTTGGATCGACACCGTCAAACGCGGCCCGATGCTGCGCAACGTCCGCGGCCTGGGCACGCTCGTGCCGGAAGATATCGTTTGGATTCCCACCCAGTTCGAAGGCCGAGTCGACAAGATCATGCTGCGCTCGGGCGAAAAGGTAAAGCGCGACACTGTCCTGCTCGTTCTCGGAAATCCGGACATGGAGCTCGCCGCCAACGATATCGATTGGCAGTTGAAGCAGGCTGAAGCAAACTACACCGATCTCAAAGTCCGGCTCGAAAGCCAGACGCTCGATCAGAAATCCAACCTCGCACGCACCGAATCCGACCTCACGCAAGCTGGCCTCACCAAAGACCGCGACGAGCAATTGCTGAAGCTCGGCCTCAAGCCCGATCTCGAAGTAAAGCTCTCCGTCGCGAAGTATCGCGAACTCGTCGGCCGCGTCGAGATCGATCGCAAGCGACTCTCGATCACCGGCGAATCCGTCGAAGCGCAGCTCGCCGCGTCGCACGTGCAAATTGAAAAGCTAAAGGCCGCCTACGCTCTCAAGCGCGAACAGGTGAAAGGTCTCACCGTGCGCGCCGGACTCGATGGCGTTCTGCAGGAAATGACGCTGCAGATCGGCCAGCGCGTCACTCCCGGCACCGTCCTCGCCAAGGTCGCGCAGCCCTGGAAGCTGAAGGCTGAATTGAAGATCGCGGAAACACAGGCCAAAGACATCCTGGTCGGCCAGCCGGCGCAAGTCGACACGCGTAACGGAGTGATCCCCGGCCACGTCACCCGCATCGATCCTAATGTCGTTAATGGCACGCGCACCGTCGATATTAAACTCGACGGGCCTCTGCCCAATGGTGCGGTCCCCGACCTCAGCGTAGATGGCGAGGTCGAACTCGAGCGTCTGAAGGATGTCGTCTTCGTCGGCCGCCCGGTCTTCGGCCAAGCGAACAGCACCGTTGGCCTCTTCAAACTTGAGCCCGACAACAAGGGCGCAGTCCGCATTCAAGTGAAGCTTGGGCGCAATTCTGTGAACACGATCGAAATCGTCGATGGTTTGAAAGTCGGCGATCAGGTGATTCTGTCCGACATGTCCGCGCAAGACGCACACAACCGGATTCGTCTCAATTGACGGAGCCACCTAAACGAAACGCAAAGGGGTAAGGGGAACCGATTCATGTCCGATTCAATGCTTCATCTCGACGGCGTCACCAAGGTTTTTGTCACCGATGACGTCGAAACACACGCACTCGCCGGGATTCATCTGGAGGTCCAAAAGGGCGAGTACGTCTCCATCTCCGGACCCTCGGGCTGCGGCAAGTCGACGCTGCTTGCCATCCTGGGCCTGCTCGATTCGCCGAGCGACGGCACCTACGTCCTCAACGGAAAGCCTGTGCAGAGTCTGAAGCTCAGCGAGCGCGCCCGCATCCGCAATCGCGAAATCGGCTTCATCTTCCAAGCCTTCAACCTGATCGGCGATCTCACCGTGTATGAGAATGTCGAGCTGCCGCTGACGTATCGCGGCATGGCCGGCGCAGAACGCAAGAAGCGCGTGCATGAAGCCCTCGAACGCGTCGGCATGTCGCACCGCGTGAAGCACTATCCGTCGCAGCTCTCGGGCGGCCAACAGCAGCGCGTCGCCGTCGCCCGCGCCCTCGCCGGCGACCCCGCCATTCTGCTCGCCGACGAACCTACTGGAAACCTCGACTCCGCCAACGGCGAAGCCGTCATGGACCTGCTCCGCGAACTCCACCGTGGCGGCGCAACCATCTGTATGGTCACCCACGACCCGCGCTACGCCCGCTACGCCGATCGCTCCATCCATCTATTCGACGGCCGCATCGTCGAAGAGAGCGTCGAAGAAGCCTAATCGATTTCCCCTTCAGTCCTCCGCGCATGCCGCTCCCCGGCTTGCACTTTCGGGGCGGCGAGTTTCCGCTTCCGCCCCTTTTTCTTCGCCTTAACTTCCTTCTCGCTCGCGTAAGTGGCCAGTTCTGATGTCGATTGCTTCTGTACACTGCACTCCGACGCCACGTCATCAGTCTTCCCAAAATCTAGAATTACCGTGCACCGTCGGCCCTTGATCGTTCTGCCGCTTGACGAAGTCGGCGAGTAACGGAACCGCTAACGAGTATTTTCCGTGCCGGTTTTTGTAGATGAGGCCAGCCTCGGAGAGACTCGCGAGCATTTGATTCACGTGGCTGTTACTGAAGGGCTTACCCAGTTTCTTGTTGGACTTGTTGTTCACCACATCCTGCACGGAGAATTCCAAGTCGCAGTTGGGGAGGCTGGCGATCACGCCGAGCAGTTCTCTCTGTCGATCGGTCGCGCGCGCCCATCGCCCCCCGAAGAAGTCAACATCCAGTTTGCGCATGATCTCCCTGACCGGGATGCTAGGAGCCTCCACGCCATCATTATGAGCTTGTACCCAAATGTCGAACACCTCCCGGCACACATACTGGACGAAGTAAGGATAACCGCGAGTGATCTGCCAAATCATCTTGAGCGATGTCGGTGTCACGCAGAGTGGAAAATTGGCAAGCGGCTTCTGAATTGCCTTCGTCGTTTCTGCCTCAGTGAGTGGGTCAAGGAAAACGATGTGGAACATTCTCTCCGAATACGTTCTTGCCTCAACCAACTTTGGAAAGAGCGTGGGCAGCCCGGTTAACGCGAGCATGTATCGGATGTTCTTTCGCTGTAGCGACTGGAATACATCGAGCAGCAGCGATAGCGGGAATTGACCTTTTGCGGAGTGATCGGCCAGATTCTGCGCCTCATCATAGGCGAAAACGATTCCGCGCTTGACCCTGGCCTCAATGTGCGGCCACACAAACTCCAGAACAGTCTTGAGTTTGTCGGAAATGAGACCTGGAGCATTGTCGTAGATCGCGCGAAGAGTCGGATAGTTGAGCCTGATGATCGTCGAAGCGGGCGCGTCGGCACCGCCCTTTGGGAAGCCATGTTGACGTTTTGCCAACCCATACTCGATGCTCAATGAGCTGGTTACGACAGCCAAGTCGGTGATGAGACGAGTGGCGAGGTTCTCCTCCGAGATGCTCGTTGATTCCGATAAGTCTGTGCCCGCCCACAGCCAACCAGAGTTAATTGCCGTTGGCTTGAATGTTTCCAGCAGGACAGTCTTTCCTAACCCACGTAGTCCAGTAAGAATCAAATTCTCGAGAACCGTATCCTGGTCTAAGAGTTTTGAGAACTCGACCCTCTCATGTTCGCGTCCAGCGAGATACGGCGGCATGTGGCCTGCCCCTGGGCGAAAAGGATTTCGTAGCTTGTCAGTTTGCTCCATAGACGATTCCCAAGATCAGCATAGTCTATGTACTAATGTTATGTCAACATCTAACTTTACTTGATACCCTAATCGACACTAACGACCTGGTCGGAGACTCGAAGCAGTCTCTATGCGCTCAGTCTGGATTCGCTGAACGAGCACGGAAGGGCGAGCATTCCCCATGGTTCCGCGTGTGTCACACTGAAAAGGCAGCATGCAACAACGAATTAAATCCACTACCATCCTTTGCGTGCGCAGGGACGGTAACGTGGTGATGGCCGGCGATGGCCAAGTCACGCTCGGCAGCGAAGTTTTGAAGGCTTCGGCGAAGAAGCTTCGGCGCCTCTACAACAACAAGATTATCGCGGGTTTCGCCGGCTCCACCGCCGACGCCTTCGCGCTCTTTACGCGCTTTGAAACTAAGCTCGAGCAGCATAACGGCAACCTGCCGCGCTCGGTCGTCGAACTCGCGAAGGATTGGCGTACGGACCGCATGTTGCGTCACCTTGAAGCTCTGCTGCTGGTGGCCGACACCGCCAATACCTTCATCGTCAGCGGCAACGGCGACGTGATCGAGCCTGATGACCAGATTGCCGCCATCGGCTCCGGCGGGCCTTTCGCGAAATCCGCAGCCACCGCGCTGATCGAGAACACCAAGCTCTCCGCGCGCGAGATCGTCGAGAAGTCCATGCACATCGCCGGCAAGATCTGCATTTACACGAACGAGAGCATCGTCTATGAGGAACTCGCCTAATGGTGATCTACCTGCCGCAGTCCTCGGGCGACGGCCCGTTGCTCGACGAACTCACACCCCGCGAAATCGTTCGCGA
This sequence comes from Acidobacteriaceae bacterium, assembly GCA_043788745.1. Lineage (GTDB taxonomy): Bacteria > Acidobacteriota > Terriglobia > Bryobacterales > Bryobacteraceae > JBBQWZ01. The sequence continues at coordinate 26,848 of JAYVTO010000076.1, read as the reverse complement.
ACTGGATAAATACGTCGTCGGTCAGTCCGATGCGAAACGCGCCGTAGCCATCGCGCTGCGTAACCGCATTCGTCGCCAGAAACTCGAGCCGGAAATGGCCGAAGAGGTGATGCCCAAAAACATCCTCATGATCGGGCCCACCGGCGTCGGCAAAACTGAACTCGCGCGCCGCCTCGCCAAGCTTTCCAACTCGCCGTTTCTTAAAATCGAGGCCAGCAAGTTCACTGAAGTCGGCTACGTCGGCCGAGATGTCGAGTCGATGATTCGCGATCTCGTCGACACCTCCATCGATCTTGTCCGCGACGAACGTCTGGACGAAGTCGCCGAGCGCGCCGAAAAGAACGCCGAAGATCGCCTGCTCGATCTGTTGATGCCGACGGTGCCCGAGCCTTCCGAAAGCATCGAGCGGACTCGCGAGAAGCTGCGCGACCGCCTGATCGCCGGCAAACTCGACGATCGCCTTGTCGAAATCGACGTCAAAGAACGCGGACCCTCCTTCGAAGTCACCACCAACACCGGTGTCGAAGAGATGGACATCAACCTGAAGGACATGCTGCCTGGCTTGTTCGGCGCCCGCACCAAGAAGCGCAAGATGCGCGTGGCCGAAGCGCTCGACTACCTTGTCCAAGAGGAAGAGCAGAAGCTGGTCGACATGGATCAGGTGACCCGCGTCGCGCTCGATCGCGTCGAACGCAGCGGCATCATCTTCCTCGACGAAATCGACAAAATCGCCGGACGCGAAGGCGGCCACGGCCCGGACGTCAGCCGCGAAGGGGTACAGCGCGACATCCTGCCGATCGTCGAAGGCACCACCGTCAGCACCCGGCATGGCTTCGTAAAGACAGACCACATCCTGTTCATTGCCGCCGGCGCGTTCCACGTGTCCAAACCCTCTGACTTGATTCCCGAACTGCAGGGCCGTTTCCCGATTCGCGTCGAGTTGAAGTCTCTTACCGAAGACGACTTCATCCGAATCCTGCAGGAGCCCAAGAATGCACTGATCAAGCAGTACATTGCCCTGATGGAGACGGAGGGCATCAAGCTTTCCTTCACCGAGGACGCGCTGCGAGCCATCGCTTCGTTTGCGGCCAAGGTGAATGAAACCACCGAAAACATTGGTGCACGGCGCCTGCACACGATGCTCGAAAAGCTGCTCGAAGATGTCTCGTTCGACGGCCCCGACCTCAAGAAGAAAACCGTCAAGATAGACGCCGCATACGTGCGCAAGCAACTGGCGGCGATCGTCAAGGACGAGGACCTCAGCAAATACATTCTGTGATGAACACCCGGATTCCGGCCGCGCTCGCGGCGATCAGTCTGCTGGCCGGTTGCGGGTACGTCGGCGAACCACTGCCACCGGCGTTGAACATTCCGATCGCCGTGAAAGACCTCCGCGTCATTGAGTACGGCGATAACCTGCTCATCGAATTCACCGCACCCGAAACCAGCACCGAAGGCGTCACATTGAAGTCCCTGCGCGGCGTCGAACTCCGCGTCGGACCGACGGAGCCCAACTTCAACCTCGATCGCTGGGTTGGCGCCGCGCGCCGCATCGACGCCGAAGTCGCCGCCCCCGGGGAAGTTGTCAAAGAGATCCCCGCGCGCGAATTTGCCGGCAAAGAGATCGTCGTCGCAGTCCGTGCGATTGGGCCCAAAGGCCGCACCGGAGCCTGGTCGAACCTTGCCACGCTCGCCGTCATCGAACCTCTCAAGACTCCCACCGCATTCAACGCAGCCGCTGCTCCGCAAGGCGTACAGCTTTCCTGGTCGAGGACGGGCAATAACAAGTTCCGCATCTTCCGCGGAACCCGCCAAGAGTCGCTCACCCCGATCGGCGAATCGGACGCGCCGAACTATACAGACTCCACTGCCGCCTTTGGAACTCCCTATCGCTACTTCGTGCAAGCCGTGCAGGGCAAGGTCGAGAGCGCCGTCTCGGAAACGGTTCGCATTACGCCCATCGACACCTTCCCGCCCGCCGTGCCCACCGGCCTTACCGCCTCCGCCGGAGCCGGTACTGTCGAACTTGCCTGGGAGCGAAACACCGAAACCGACTTCCGCGGCTATCGCGTCTATCGCGCGCTCGAAGCCGGCCCCTTCACGCGCCTTACCGACAATGTCGACACGCCCGTCTTCACCGACCGCACCGCCACGCCCGGCAAAAAATATCGCTACGCCGTCTCGTCGGTCGATCTTTCGGGGAATGAAAGCAAGCAGTCTTTTGATGTAGATATGGTCGCGCCGGAGAAACCATGAAGCGGATTCGATTCACCAGAAACAAATCTCTTCCCTCTACGACGCCAGACACCGCCGAGGTCGAGTACGCCGAGGCAGCCAGCGTCGATCTCTCAGCGGTTCGCCTGCTGCCTGCGTGCGCGCCATCAAAGATTGTCTGCGTCGGCCGTAACTACGCCGAGCACGCGAAGGAACTCGGCAACGACGCGCCCACCGAGCCGCTGATTTTCTTGAAGCCGCCTTCCTCGCTGATCGCCTCCGGCGACCATATCGTGTATCCAAAAGCCTCGGAGCGCGTCGATTGGGAAGGCGAACTCGGCGTTATCATCGGACGCCGCTGCCGCAACATCGGCGCCGAGCAGGCGTTCGATTACATCGCCGGCTACACCTGCGTCAACGACGTCACCGCACGCGACCTCCAGAAGCGCGACGGCCAGTGGACCCGCGGTAAAGGATTCGACACCTTCTGCGCTGTCGGACCCTGGATGGTCCCAATCGCCGACGTCGACCTCACCTCCGCACATGTCCGTACCGTCGTCGACGGCGTCACCAAACAGGACGCTCCGTTCACCGATATGATTTTTTCGATCGGTGCCATACTTGCCTATGTAAGCGCCTTTATGACCTTGGAGCCGGGCGATTTGATCGCCACCGGAACGCCATCCGGCGTCGGTCCGGTCGCCCCTGGTTCGACCATTCGTATAGAAATTGACTGCATCGGAGTCCTCGAAAACTCCGTGATCCGTGAGGGTTAATTCATGAAAATCTTTCTCGACAGTGCCAATCTTGAAGAACTAAAAACCGCGGCAGCCTGGGGCGTGATCGACGGAGTCACCACGAACCCCAGCCTCATCGCCAAGGAAGGCGTCCCGATCGAACAGCAGATCGCCAAGATCTGCGACATCGTCGACGGCGACATTAGCGCCGAAGTGATCGCGACCGAATCCGCCAAGATGGTCGAAGAAGGCCGCAAGCTCGCCAAAATTCACAAGAACATCGTCGTTAAGGTGCCGCTGACGCGCGACGGCATCACAGCCACGTCCATCCTCAGCAAAGAAGGCATCCGCCTCAACGTGACGCTTTGCTTCTCCGCCGGCCAGGCCCTTCTCGCGGCCAAAGCCGGAGCCTACCTCATCAGCCCCTTCGTCGGTCGCCTCGACGACATCGGCTGGACCGGCATGGAACTTATCCACGACATCGTCGAGATCTACTCGAACGGCGGCTATAAGACCCAGGTCCTCGCCGCGTCACTCCGCAGCACCACACACGTCATCGACGCCGCCAAGGCCGGCGCTGACGTGGCCACCATCCCATTCAAAGTCCTCGACGGACTCTTCAACCATCCGCTGACCGAAAAAGGCCTCGATACCTTTTTGAAAGACTACGCAAAAGCCTTTGAGAAGCCCGCAAAGTAAAGCCGGGACCCGCAGCCTGACCACCAGGTCCGACGGAGGACCGTATCGAACATTCGCGTCGAGCGGAAACGCCGGCAAGCGCAGCAGGTCGGACCTGTGCGTGCGGCGGCTCATTTCCATCCGCTGAGTAGAAGAAGAATCGGGTTGGCCCTAACCGCAAAAATCGTAGGCAACGCCACCTGTGTACTAACCCATTCCGATACGATAGAAGGCAAACATCATGGAATTCCTCCACGAAAGCCTCCTCGAACTCATCACCCAGACCTCCACCAACCTTCCCCCCGATGTCCGTGCCGCCATGGGAATCGCACTCCGCGAAGAGACTCCCAACACCCAGTCCTCGCAGGCTCTCAACATCATCGCCACCAACATCGACATGGCCCAGGAAGACGCCGGACCCATCTGCCAGGACACCGGCATGCCCACCTTCGTCGTCCACACTCCCGTCGGCGTTAACCAGATCCATCTCCGCAAAGCCATAAAACTCGCCGTCGCCGAAGCCACCAAGCGCGGCAAACTGCGCCCCAATTCCGTCGATTCGCTCACTGGCAAAAACTCCGGCGACAACCTCGGCGACGAAACCCCGGTGATCCACTTCGATCAATGGGAGAGCGACGACATCGAAATCAAGCTCATCCTCAAAGGCGGCGGCTGCGAGAACAAGAACATCCAGTACTCGCTCCCCATGGATCTCGACCACCTTGGTTCCGCCGGCCGCAACCTCGAAGGCGTCCGCAAGTGCATCCTTCACGCTGTCTGGCAGGCGCAAGGCCAAGGCTGCGCCCCCGGAGCCGTCGGAGTCTGCATCGGCAGCGACCGCGCCCACGGCTACGTCCTCGCCAAGGACCAGCTCTTCCGCACCCTCGACGACACCAATCCCGTGCCAGAGCTCGCCAATCTCGAAGCCGAAATTATGGAAGAAGCCAACAGAATCGGCATCGGCGCAATGGGCTTTGGGGGCAAGGCTTCTCTCATCGGCTGCAAAATCCGCGCCGCCAATCGCTTGCCCGCCAGCTTTTTCGTCTCTGTTGCCTACGATTGCTGGGCCTATCGCCGCCTCGGCATCCACATCGACGCAAAAACCGGAGCCATCACCAACTGGATGTACCGCGACCCTGAACGCGCCGTCGAAAAGATGGCCACCGGCTCCGGCTTCCCGCTCACCGGCCGCGAGGTCGTCCTCCGCGCGCCCATCACTGAAGCGCAAGTCCGAGCACTCAAAGTAGGCGACGTCGTGCTGGTCAGCGGCGATATGTACACCGGTCGCGACAACGTCCACGCCTATCTGAAGGACAACCCCCTCCCCGAAGGCGTCTCGCTCGACGGCCAAGTCCTCTACCACTGCGGCCCCGTCATGCTCAAGGAAGGCGAAAAGTGGGTCGTCAAAGCCGCCGGACCCACCACCTCCAGCCGCGAAGAACCCTACCAGGCACACGTCATCAAAACCTTCGGAGTCCGCGCCGTCATCGGGAAAGGCGGTATGGGTCCCAAGACCCTCGCCGCGCTGAAAGAATTCGGAGCCGTCTACCTAAACGGCATCGGCGGAGCCGCCCAATTCTACGCCCGCACCGTCAAGAAAGTAGTCGACGTCCACTTCATGGAATTCGGAATCCCCGAAGCCATGTGGCACCTCCAAGTCGATGGCTTCGCCGCCATCGTAACAATGGATGCCCACGGCAACAGCCTCCACGCGAAGGTCGAAGAAGAAACCGGTGAAAAGCTGGAAGCCCTAAAGTAGGTCGGACCGCCAAGTCTGACTGAGCATCGCGAGAGTAGCACAGTCCCCCGGTTTCCCCCGGTATGACGAGGCGCGACCGTCAGGTCGCGCGTACTACATTCAGCACTGCACCCCCCCCCGAAAGAAGCACAGAAAAAATCGCGCCATGCCAAGGCTTGCAATGAACCGCGAACGGAGTGAGCGGATGACTAGACGCCTCCCCGTAAGGGCGGGGATTTCTCCGCGCCCAAAAAACCAGTCACCTTTTTCAAAACAAATTTCACAACCCGCAACACCCAGCGCCCCTAAAACTAGAGGAGCGCAAAAAGCGCCACCGCCAAGATCGGGCCTATCAAGAGCAACCCACACCGTCGGACCGCGCACGAAGCTCGACGAAGTCGAGCGACGCGCGACCTTACGGTCGCGCCTCGGCGTATCCCGGCGAACCCCGCGCCCTTTCACGGGCGGGGTTTTATCGGGCAATGTCGATAGCGGGAGATCCGCTCACTTCGTTCACGGTTCTTTGCTGGCGCGCGGCCGGGGGATTTTTTCACAGTTCCTGACGCCTGGGGTTATAGCCCCGCCGGTCACGGCGGGCATTCGCGTCGATCCGAATCACGCGGTCAGAGAGCCAGCACGCGCGACCTTACGGTCGCGCCTCGGTTGGGATCCCCGCCCCGTCCGCGAAAGGACATGTCTGCTATGCCGTCGCCCTAAGCCGCGTCTCGTGGCCGCGCGCGGTCACGTGCTCGATCCCAACCACTTTGCCGTTTCGAACCAGCACAGCGTAGTCAAAGTTATTCACCGTCGGGCACACGTGCCGCGGAATCAGATAGAACTGTTCGCCGATCGCAGGCATCGCGCCCGTGAATTCGATGGGCAAATGCTCTTCGCTGGGCCTGAGCGGCGTCGCATCGGGGCGTCCGATCACCGCGCACGTCGGCACGCCTTCATCCGCCGAAACCGATTTGTGCCCGCCGTCGCACGTCGCGACGTTGGGCTTCGGATGGCTGACAATGCTGGCCAGAACCGCCACGGCGGGCTGATAGCCGAGGCCCGGCAACTGCGCAACGCTCGACGTGTCGTTATAGACAACGGTGCCCGGTGAGACACGATGGATGAAGCTCGCGTCCTTGAATCCGGGGTACTCCGCGCCGCAGGGGAACGAGGGCGTACCGGAAGTAATCACCTCTTCAATGGGTCCGTCGCGTTCGACGAGCGCGATGATCTCCATCAGTTTGTCGTATCCCGCAAAAGCGGCCTTGCGGCGTTCGTCCATATCTTCGTCGCGGACGTGGCCGTCGTAGTAATGCAGCCCGCGGACCGTAATCCCGGCCCCGCGCGCGGTACGCACGATGCGCGCAACCTCATCCGCCCGATCCTGCGAAACGCCCGTGCGATTCATGCCGCCGTTGACGTCAACGAAGATTCCGAGCCGGCTACCCGCCCACGCGGCCGCCTGTGCGGTCGTCTCCACAAGAACCGAAAGCCGCGTGTTCGAATAGCTAGCCGCAAGTTCGCGCACGCGCCGCGCATTTGCGCCCACCATCGAATACGCCAGCACCACGTCGAGCATTCCGGCTTCGCAGGCCGTCGAGAGCTCGCTCGTGGTCGCGCATTTGCATTGCGTCACCCCAAGTTCCACCATGCGCCGCATTGTGTAGCCAAGCTTGGCCGTCTTCACGTGTGGACGCCAACGGCTTGGGTCACCGAGAATGCGAATCGTGTTGCGGATATTCGCATCCACGATATCCGGGTAGATCACCAGTGCAGGCGTCAGGATGTCGGACGTGTCGACGATTCGATAAGTGGCGAGGTCGAGGTTCAAGGAAATGCTCCGAGCACCAGGATACCGAAAGCGCGCCGGGGCGAGCGCGTTACGCCTGCGCGGATGCCGTTTCTTCGATGACGCGCCCATCAAAGAGGTGGATCTGCCGGTCGGCGCACTTCGCGTACCGCGGGTCGTGCGTCACCATGATGATGGTCGCGCCGTTCCTGTGAAGATCCGACAGCAACTCCATCACGGCCTCGCCATTGGCGGAATCGAGGTTGCCGGTCGGTTCGTCGGCCAGCATGATCGCCGGATCTCCGCCGATCGCGCGCGCCACGGCAACGCGCTGCTGCTGACCACCCGATAGCTGTGAAGGATAGTGCTTCACGCGATGCGACATGCCGACGCGTTCCAGCGCCTCATGGACGCGCTTCTTGCGATCCGCGCCGCTCATCCCGCGATACGTCAGCGGCAGTTCGACATTCTCATACACCGTCAGATCACCAATCAGGTTGAACGCCTGGAAGATGAAGCCGATCTCGCGATTGCGAACGCGGGCGCGCTCGCTGAGTTTCATGCCCTGCACCGGCGTTCCGTTCAGGACGTAGGTGCCGGAAGTCGGCGAATCGAGCAGACCGAGAATCGCGAGCAGCGTCGACTTGCCACAGCCGGAGGGGCCGGCGATCGAAAGGTATTCGCCCTTCTTCACATCGAGGTGAATGCCAAGCAGCGCGTGCGTTTCCATGTCATCCGTCTGGAAAACCTTCGCGACGCCTTCCAGCTGGAGGAGAGACTTGCCTTGTTCCATGGCCCAATCCTTTCGATTCCGCTCGCCTGCGGCGACCGGGTTTTGGAGCGCGTCGCGCCCGCCCGCTAACGCGAAGCCAGCACATCTTCAAAAAACCGCAGCGCTCGCGGGTCTTTGCTCTGGCCCAGCCAGAACATCGCCTGCTTCTTCACCGCGGCATTCGAATGCGACCGCGCGACCTCGATCAGCTTCGGCACGCCTTCGCCATTCGGCATCTGCGTCAGGGCGAATACAGCCTTCTTCTTCACTTCCGTATCCGGATCCTGGTCCAGCGCGCGCTCGATGGCGTCCGAAGAAATCTTGCTTGAGGCCCGCTGCGCCAGCCAGAAAATCGCCTGGCTGCGAACTCGAGAACTCTTGTCCTCCCGCGCCGCGCGGAGCACGGCGTCCATCGCGCCGGGTTCCTTGCTTTGCGTCAATCCTGTAATCGCTTCCTCCCGAACGCGGTCGCTCGGGTCTTCGCGCAAAATTCGCGTCAAAGAGTCATACCCGTGTTTCCCGCGTGAGTTACCTAACCAGAACAGCGATTTTCGCCGAATCGCTTCCGCCTGCGATGTCGCCACGAACCGGTCGAGCGCCGCATCCGCGGCTGCGTCCTTATGCAGTGCGATCGCGGTAATGGCGGCATCGAACTTCCGCGACGTTTCGCGGCCAGCTTCCTTCGACGAATCATCCACTTTCACGAACGTCTCAAGTAGCCCGACACTCTGTTCCGCGCGGACCCCAGTCAGCATGTACACCGGCAAACCGCCCGCGTCGATCGCGCAATCCGGCGAAAACGTCCGGATCTTCGTCACGTTGCGTTGCTCGACGCGATAGAACACAAAGAATTCCTTGAACCCTTCGAGCGGAATTGGCGGACCGGCCGGTGCGCCATTCACGCCCTCGTTCCCCATCCGCTGACCCTCAATCTGGCAACCCGAACTGCAATTTCCGTGGAAGCAGTTGTCACAGCACATGCTTCGTTCGCCGGGGATGGACGCCTGGGCGTAGGCGACCCAAAGCGGTCCGGGCTGCCCGGTCACGATTCCCCGAAACACCGGATCCAACCCGGAACTCGCGTCCCGGCTCTGAATCTGAGCATTGGTCATTCTCGGAACCCGACCTTCGGTCAGGCTCGGCTGCTGGCCGAACGCCAGGCTTGCCGTCATCCAAACAAGGGGCAGTAAAGTTCGCATGTTGGCGCTCTCCTACTTGCCCAGGATTTCGATCATGTAGTCGGTGGCGTCCTTCGACTTCATCATGGACAGGTTACGCACACACTCGCGCTTTAGTTCCCCGTCTGTCTCCTTTTTCGCCACATCGACTAGTTGTTTCGCCGAGTTCTGGACAAACAGCGCCCGGATAATCTCCTGCTTCACCGTTTTGTCCGATTCCGAACTATAGAGAGTCAACAACGGATCGGCGGTCTTTTCCTTCTTGATCATCCCGAGCCCCCGGATCGCGCCCCGCCGCAGCTTCACATCCTTTTCGGCCTTCGCGATTTCCAGCAGCTTGTCCGCCTGCCCGGTCTGGAACATCGACTGGATGATCATCTCTTTGTTCTCAACGCTCGTTTCGCTCGAGTACAGCGATCCCAGTTCGACCTCGGCGCGAATCGCTCCCAGATAGCGAATCGCTTCGTGCCGCAGATCCGTGTTCGGCTCGCTCTTGGCCGCGTTAAAAAGGCGCTCTTTGTCCTGCGCCAGCATGAAGCCGCGCAGCACCGCGCGCTTCACGGCGACGTCGGACACCGAAGCGTAAATGTCTCCCAGCATCGCCCGCGACTCCTTTGAGCCGAACGAACCCAGGTACTCGACCGCCTTCATTTGCAGATCGGGATTCGATGACGCACCCTTCGCGTACGAAGCCACGATGCTGCGCGCTTTCTCATTGCGCGTTTGCGCCAGTACGAACAGCGCACGCTCTTTCAGCTTCAACGCGTTCTTCGGATCGTTCAGCAGCTTCTCGAGCAGCGGCACAGCGCGATCGGGGTCCGATTGAATCAGGCTGTTGATCGCCAGCAGTTTCAGGTCTTCGTCGCTTTCCTTTTCCGGTGAAACGCCCTGCCCCGAAGCCTGACGCAACTCGCCGGCGAGCGCCTTCGCGTCGTTCACCCAGCGGCTTTGCGGAAAATTGCTCTGCAAAGCCGTCAGTGCGGCCAGCGCCTCTTCGCGCCTTCCCATCTTGCCCAGCGTCTAGGCCTTCCAATAGGTAGCTCCGTCGGCGCGCGCCGACTTCGCTTCAACGACCTTCTCGAAGTACTTGAGAGCCCGCTCATAGTCGCGCTTGTCGAGGTAGCGCGAACCCGATTGATAGGCATCGGAGTTCGACATCTCGCTGTCGCGGGCGCGTTGCAACGAGTCGCGAGCACGTTGAGCGGCATCGCGGGCTCGCTCTTCCGCATCGCGCGCTCGCTCGCTCGATTGCGCGCCGGCCTGAGCGTTAGCCTGACCGGACTGATAGAGCATCGAGAGCTGCGAAACCAATGGAAAGAGATTCGTGTCGAGCCCCGCCAGCACTCCATCCAGATGTTCGAAGCCACCGAAGGAATCGGCAAATGCAAAGCGCTGTCCCGATCCAAAGGTTCCTGCGATCCTGGCCGGCGCTGCCAGCGTGGCGCTCCAGTTGTCGTCAAACAACGAGCGCGAACCCTGCGAATACGAGAACCCCCACGGGACAGCCGCAGCCGACGGAGCAGGCGGCGCGGGAGCATCCGGAGGTGCCGGCGGTTCCTGCGGGGCGCGCGGCGCAGCCGCTGGGCGCGGCGATTGCGCAAACAAGAACGGAGTCGGCGCACCTGGGGCGAGCGGAGCCTTCGCGGCAGGAACCATAAACGGCGTCGGCGCCTGTGCGGGCCGCGCCGGAACTGGGGGGAAAGGGACAGGTTGCGCCTGTAACGCCAGTCCGGCGCCTGCCAGTGCTGCTATGCCTGTAACTACGAGCGAGCGGATGAATGGTTTCGTGGTCATTTCGTTGTGTTCCTTTGGATCGGTCTTCGTTGCCTTGCCTGGCCCCCGGGTCTCCCGTCTGTCGTTCGCCTCGTGCGAGGCAAACGCTGCGGGAGTTGCCGGAGACCGGCCTTCTTCGTAACTACAAAGTTCCTTGCGCCCCAACCACTGGAGCGCTTTCGCGCGCGTTTACCTTCGACTGAAATACTTTGACTTTGAACAGCAGCCCGCGATCTTCGATCTGTTGCCGCAGGTCCGTCAACTGATTGGAGTTCATCTGCGCGGGGCTATGCGCGATCTCGAGCAATGTGCGCTCCAGATCGTCGAGCAGCGCTGCCGTTCCCGTATCGCCCGTGCTCAGCGCCGTCTGGCGATAGATGCGATTCGCTTCCACCAGATCTTCCGCCGCCATCTGTTCGTAGCTGATATCGAACTTGCCCTTCGTCGCGCCGACATTCGTGACTTCGACGAGAACCATCTGCGAGCGCTCCAGGTGGTCGCCGACCGCCACCAGCAGCAGGCGCTCGCGAACCTTGTCGTTCGATGCCACCGTGCCGCCTGCTGGAGCCGTCGGTTTGCTGACGCGCCCCGCCAGGAACGCCGCCACCAGCATCCCCGCCATCGCCGTCGCCGCGATCCACTTCTGATGCGTCGCGAACCAGCCGCGCCAACCCGCGCGGCGCGTCTTCGGCAGACTCGGCGCGACCCGATTCCAAAGCTGCGCTTCGTAGTCCGCCGGCCGCTCCGGCAGAGGAGCCGCGTCGACCGTATTGAGAACCCGCTGCAGCGTTTGATAAAGCGCACGGCAATCCGCGCATTCAGAAAGATGCACGTCCGCGTCGACGGCGGGCCCCGTCTCGCCTGGCGTATTCAGTTCGCCATAGTAGTGCAGCATCAATAGTTCTTCGGTCAGGTGTTCCATCTTGCTTCTTTCGCTTCCCTACGCCGGACTCACCAGCGGCTCCAATGCCTTGCGCAGCTTTTGTACCGCGCGGAAAATGCTGTGCTTCGTCGCGTTCGTTCCGAGACCGAGCGTCCCGCCAATCTCTTCGATCGACTGGCCTTCAAAGTGGCGCAGTACGAACGCCGTCCGCTCCTGCTGGCTCAACTCGCGCATCGCGGCGTCCAGCGTTTCCTGAATGCGGCCGCTTACCAAGAGCCGATCCGGCCCCGGCGCGCCCGATGCGATCCCCGCCATAATGTCTTCGGCGTCATTGGTCTGCCGCGCCTTCTGTGGCTTCCTGGATCGAATCAGATCCAACGAATAGTTCGCCGCAATTCTGTAGACCCACGTTCCAAAACTCGCGCGATCCTCAAAGCGCGCCAACTGCTTGTACGCCCGAAGGAAGGTCTCCTGCACCACGTCTTCGGCGTCCTGCTCGTTCCCCGTCATCCGATACGCCAGCCGGAACACGCTTCGGCCATGGCGCTCGACAAGGAGCCTGTAAGCGTCGGAGTCGCCGCCGCGAATGCGGGCGACGATCGCGCCATCGGATACCGAAGGGTCGGTTTCGAGCATTACGGGAAGGGCCTGCTCTATCGTAGAATCCCTTGCATCCAGTTGGCCTGCTTGCATTTTCCTGTTTCCATTTGCCCGGTTAGACTCAGTGACAGGACGGCGGTTAGGCGGGGCGAATGCAGAAATTGCTTTACAGGGCAAAGTATCTGGCCGCTCCTGCCATGCCGATGAGGTCCGCCCTGCCCCGGCCAGCAGCGTCCGGCGACTCGAAAAATTCCGAAGATATACTAGCGTGCATGTCTTCTCACGCCAACGCGCCGTCGCCCGCTCTGTTCATGGATACGCTGTTCTCGTTCCCGCGCACCCACGTGCTGAAAGCGGGGATCGACCTCGATATCTTCACGGGCATCGCCGATGGCGCGAATACCGTCGCCGCGCTGGCCGTGCGCGCCAACGCCTCGACAAAAGGTGTCCGCGTGCTGTGCGACTACCTGGTCATCATGGGCTTTCTGGGGAAATCCGGCGACCAGTATTCACTCACGCAGGATTCGGGCATCTTCCTCAACCGCCACTCGCCGGCCTACATGGGCAGCGTGGCAAACTTCCTGGCGTCCACCGACCTGATGAAGCACTTTGAAAGCCTGACCGAGGTGGTACGCAAGGGCGGAACTTTGATTGAGGGCGGAACGGTCTCCTACGACAACCCGATCTGGGTTCTTTTCGCACGCTCCATGGCACCGATGATGGCTATTCCGGCTGAGACGATCTCCGAAGTGCTGGGCGCGCGCGAGGGGAAGCCGATGAAAGTGCTCGACGTCGCGGCCGGACACGGCATCTTCGGCGTTACCATCGCCAGGCACAATCCGAAAGCCACCATCACGGCCCTCGATTGGCCCAACGTGCTGGAAGTAGCCAGCGAGAATGCCGCTCTGGCCGGCGTCGCGGATCGCCACAGGAATCTACCCGGCGATGCCTTCGCGGTCGATTTCGGCGGCCCTTACGATGTCGTGCTGATCACGAACTTTCTGCACCACTTCGACATGCCGACCTGCGAAGTTTTTCTCCGTAAAGTCCACGCCGCGCTCGCGCCAGGCGGTCGCGCTGTCACGCTCGACACAGTGCCCAACGAAGATCGCGTAACACCTGGCGGAGCGGCAGGTTTCGCAATCATCATGCTGGCATCCACTCCGGCGGGCGATTCCTACACTTGGAACGAGTACCAGGGAATGTTTGCCCGCTCCGGCTTCGCCAAGTCAGAAAAGCACGACATTACCGGCATGCCGCAAAGCGTCATGGTTTCCCAAAAAGCCCGGTAACACAGGTCTCCAGGCATGTGAACCGAAACTACGCTCCAAATTTCTAGTACGGAACGTAGCAGCCCGGCAGGGGATGCCAGTAACCCCAGCCGTCGTAGTAGCCGTTCGGAGCGCAGTATCCGCCGTATCCGTACCCATATCCGAGCGCCGGAAGCCCAAGGAAGATTCCGCCGCGATAGTAGCCCCAGCCGCGCGAACCATTGAAGTAACGCGATCCATAGAAGCGCGATCCAACCCCGGAACCGCCTCCATAATATCCCCGGCCGCCGCCGCCGAACCCACGGCCACCAACGAAACCTCGAGCGCCGCCGCCGACATAGCCCCGCGATCCACCACCCACGTAACCTCGGCCACCGCCGCCGGCGAACCCACGCGACCCGCCTCCTCCGCCGCCACCGGAGAACCCACGCCCTCCGCCACCGGATCCGCCGCGGCCGCCGCCACCGCCTCCCCCGCGCTGCGCATTCGCGCTCACCGGGCTGAACGCCACCAGTACGGTCACCATCAGCAAGGCTGGCAACGCCGCCCTCTTAAGCCACTGAGCGATTCGAGTCATACGGAAACCTCCAGGAACTAAGCATTCTGTAGGTGCAAATTCGCTGCCAATCGTAACCTGAGCATACTTCGTGACTTAGCAAACTCAGCCTCTCGGATCACTGGCTGAAAACCACCGCTGCCGGTTGCAGGACACCAGAGCGACGCAAGCGTCGGGTAGAATCAGAGAACCGAAATGACCACCTCGAAAACGCCGCTTCGCCTTCTCACTGCTCTCGCCGGGATTGGTATCCTCGCGACCTCGATTGCCGCCCTACGAGGATCTCTCTCCGCGGCGTCCAGCGCGGATGCGTTCAAGCCTGCCCTCTGGTCCGGACTCCGCTACCGCATGATTGGCCCGGAGCGCGGCGGCCGTGTCACCACAGCCACCGGAGTCCCGTCGCAACCCCGAACCTTCTACATGGGCTCCACCGGCGGCGGCGTCTGGAAGACCACCGACGCCGGATTCACCTGGACTAACATCTCCGACGGCTACTTCGCCGCCGCTTCGATGGGTGCCGTCGAAGTCTCCCTCTCGAATCCCGACATCATCTACGCCGGAACCGGCTCCTCGAAGATCCGCAGCAACGTCTCCATCGGCCGCGGCATGTACAAATCCACCGACGCCGGCAAAACCTGGACCTTCTCCGGACTCCGCGACGCCGGCCAGATCTCGACCATCCGCGTCCATCCGTCGAATCCCGACCTCGTCTACGTCGCCGTCCTCGGCAATCCGTTCGTCCCCAACAAAGAGCGCGGCCTCTACCGCTCTGCCGACGGCGGCAAGACCTGGAGGAACCTGCTGTTCATCTCGGACGCTGTAGGCGCGGCCGACCTCGAACTCCAACCCGGCAATCCCAAGGTCATCTTCGCTTCGATGTGGTTCGGACAGCGCAAGCCCTGGACCATCCTCAGCGGCGCGCGCGAGGGCGGCATCTATAAATCCACCGACGGCGGCGACACCTGGAACAAGCTCGCCGGCGGACTGCCCAATGAAATCTTCGGACGCAGCAACGTCGCCATCTCCGATTCCAAGCCCAATCGCATCTACGCGCTGATCGAAGCCAAGCCCGGCTCCGGCTTGTACCGTTCCGAAGACGCCGGCGCTTCGTGGTCCCTCATCAACGGCGCGAGCAACCTCACCACACGGCCGTTCTACTACACAACACTCGGCGTCGATCCCAATAACTCCGACGTCGTTTACGTCGGCAATGAAGGCTGGTACAAGTCGACCGACGGCGGCAAGACCTTCCGCTCCTCACGCGTACCGCACGGCGATAATCACGACGTCTGGATCAACCCCAAAAACTCCGACCTCATGATTCAGGCCAACGACGGCGGCGCGAACGTCTCCCTCGATGGCGGCCGCACCTGGAGCACCCAATCGAACCAGCCCACCGCCGAGATGTATCAGGTCGCCGTCGACAATCAATATCCGTACCGCGTCTACGGCGCGCAACAGGACAACAGCACCGTCATCGCGCCCAGCCTGCCGCTCGGCGATGGCCAGGATTTTCGCACTGGACCGGGCTGCGAAACTGGCCCCATTTTTCCCGATCCCGTCAACCCGGAACTCGTCTACGGCAGTTGCAAAGGCCAATTCAGCCGCCTGAACCTCAAGACCAGCAATGAAGAGCGCTACTGGGTCGGCGCGCAATCGCTCTACGGCAACGGCGGCGCGGAATTGATCTACCGCTTTCAGCGCGTCTCCCCCATGGACCTCTCGCCGCACGACCACCGCGTCGTCTACTACGGCTCGCAGTACCTCCATCGCACGCGCGACGGCGGCGTCACGTGGGAGAAGATCAGCCCCGATCTCACCGCGTATCCGCCCGGCGAATCCCAACAGGCCAGCGGCGCTCCCGTTACCCGCGACGCAACCGGCGAAGAAGTCTACAGCACCCTCTACGCCATCCGTGAATCGCCCGCGCAGCAGGGCCTCATCTGGACCGGCTCGAACGATGGCCTCGTCTACGTCACCCGCGACGACGGCAAGCATTGGACCAACGTCACGCCGAAAGATCTGCCTCCCGGAGGCCGCGTCCAGAACATCGAACCCAGCCCCAGGCGCGCCGGAACCGCCTACGTGGCAATCTATCGCTACCTCCTCGGCGATTTCGCGCCGTATATTTATCGCACCGACGACTTCGGCAAGACCTGGGCCCGCCTTACCGACGGCAAAAACGGCATCGCCGCCGATGAGCCCACGCGCGTTGTCCGCGAAGATCCCGATCGCGCGGGATTGCTCTACGCCGGCACTGAATTCGGCCTCTACGTTTCGTTCAACAACGGCGCGCAGTGGCAGTCTTTCCAACTGAACCTGCCCGTGACGCCAATCACCGACATCCGCGTCGCGCACAAAGACCTCATCCTCTCGACGCAAGGCCGCTCGTTCTGGATTCTCGACAACTTGACGGCGCTGCATCAGTTGTCGGAGAACTCTGCGACCGCGGATGCAATCCTATATGCGCCGCGCGATGCAATCCGTACCCCAGGCCGCGGCGGCCGCGGCGGCTTCGGCCTGCAGTATCCGCTCGCCGGAGCTGCCATCGACTACTACCTCGCCTCCGCGCCCAGTGCCGATATCACGATGGACATCCTGGACTCCACCGGCAAACTGATCCGCACCTTTACCAGCGCCGGCGCTGACGAGCGCCCCGCCGCCGTCGAAGCCCCGCCCGACGAAGACGAAGGAGCCGGCTTCCGTGGCCGCGGCGGACCCACCCGTCTCGACAAGTCAGCCGGAATGCACCGCTTCACCTGGGATCTCCGCTACCCCGGAGCCTGGCAAAGCGCCGCGCGACCAGCCGGACCGAACGGGCCGACGGCCGTCCCGGGCAAATACTCCGTACGCCTCACCTCCGGAGCCTGGACCCAAACCCAGCCCCTCATCGTCGTCGAAGACCCGCGCGTCATCAAGACCGGCGTAACGATCACCGATCTGAAAGAGCAATTCGACCACAACATGCGAGTCCGCGACCTCGTCAGCGAAGTCAACAAAGCCGTCGCCCGCGTGCGTGACGCCCGCCGTGCGGCGTCACTGCCAGCCGACACGATGGCGCGCCTGAACGATCTCGCAGCCAGCCTCATTACACCCGCAATCCGCTACAGTAAGCCCGAACTCCAGACACATGTCACGTATTTGTATAGCCTTACAAACTCCACCGATCAGAAGATCGGCCGCGACGCCATCGAGCGATACGGCGTGCTGCGCAAGGAACTCGACAATAGGATCGCCGAACTAAATACCCTTCTCGGTCCGCCGAAGTAACATTTCGCCTGTCGTCTGGGGCAAAATACCGGGGCCCGAGTAAAAGGAAGCAGGCGTCCAACCGATGAGCCAGTATGACCGGGGGTCCAACTGCGGCACGTTCTCCGAGAACCTGCCGAACTGCACCCTCATATTCCGACGGCCCTTGGGCGCAGGTGATTGGACCCAAGCAAACACGCCCGAACTCGCCTGCGATCGCTCCTGAGCCGATCGATTGGACTGGTGCGTTCGTGTCCGATAAGGCCGAACAAGCCTTTCGGCAGGCCAATCTCGCCACAGAGCGGTACAGGGTCGAGCTCATCGTCCGGATCGTCGCGGTGGCGGTGCTGAAGAGTACCTGCAAATGTCGGCCCCCAAACTTGGCGACCAGTTGCGCACCGCATTCGGCCGCGCACTGTCCGACGGAATCGACTACACCTTCGAGCACGCCATCCACAAGCCCGGCGAGCCCCCGCTCTTCGTGCGCGGTACAGGTCACCCGGTTGCCGGCGAGGACGGTAAGATCGTTCGCGGCGTCGGCACCTGTCAGGACATCACCGCCTAAGTCGAAGCCGAGCGGAAAATGCGGGAGGCAAAGGAAGCCGCCGAACAGACCATGCGAATCAAGTCGGACTTTCTCGCCGTCATGAGCCACGAACTCCGCACTCCGATGAATGGCGTCCTCGGAATGGCCAGTCTGCTTGAGGATACGCCGCTCGACGAAGAGCAACGCGAATTCGTTGACGCCATTCAATCCAGCGGCCGCTCCTTGCTCCACGTCATCAACGACGTCCTCGACTTCAGTAAAGCCGAGGCCGGAAAAATGGAATTCGAATCGATCCCATTCGATATTCGTCCGCTACTCAAAGACTGTTTGCAAATGGTTGACTCGAGCGTGAGGGCAAAGAACCTCAACCTCGACGTGCCGCTCGACGAGCGCCTGCCGGAGCGCGTGACCGGAGATCCGGGCCGCGTCAAACAACTGCTGGTGAACCTGCTGAGCAACGCGGTGAAGTTTACCCAAACCGGCGGCGGCGTCCGCGTGGCCGTTGCCCTCCAACCCGGCTCCGCTGAAAACTTCGCACTTCGATTCTCCGTGTCGGATACCGGCATTGGAATTCCCGAAGCGGTTCAGAAGAATCTCTTCCAGAGTTTCACCCAGGCCGATTCCTCCACCATGCGTCAATACGGCGGCACCGGCTTGGGGCTCGCCATCTGCCGCCGGCTTACCGATCTTATGGGTGGCGAAATTGGGCTCAACAGCACGCCGGGCAAAGGCAGCACTTTCTGGTTTGTGCTTCCGTTCCCGCATCAAAAGCTGTAGCGAAGTGCAAGCGACACATACGAATTCCGGCGAAACTGACCCAGGAAATCGCTGACGTCTCCCCGAATCACCGCAACGCCGGCGGTCGCGCGCCAATGTTGACCGAATAGCTGCGAATAGCTAAACCGCGCCCAAATCCCCGCGCCATTCTGCCGCAATGCGATCTCCGAGGAGACGCTGCGGTTCGCGTCAATCGTCAAACTGGCGCTCCCCAGAAACGCCTTCGTCAATCCGCGGTCTGGCGCAAAGTTGAGAACGCTGGTGCCCCGCTCAATCACCGCCTCGCCCGCATATCCGCCCACGAACACGAATTCTTTATACGTCCGCTCCACTTGCACCACGTAAAGAACGTACTGATCCGCCTGGGGAGTCGAACTCGTGAAGTAGGCCGCCTCGCTCTTCACCGTGAACCACTTCAGCGGCATCGCGAAATCCCCGCCATATAAGCGAAGTTTGGGGAAAAACCGCTGGATACCCAACGCAATACCGAGCGCCTCTCCGTCAAACGCCGGCGAAACGCTGAAGTTGTAAAGCGACAGGTGATTGTAGCCTTCAAAAAAACACAGCGAAGCCTCGTAGCCCTTGCCCACGTGATTCGCGCGAACGCCGTATTGCGACCCGCCAGGGAAACGCGCGCCCCGGTCTCGGATAGGGATCTGCGCCGCGATCGCCGGAAGCCCGCTCCAACGCTGGTTGAATAGCGGTCTGCGGCTGGGCGTGAAGAAGGGTTGTACAATGAAATCGAGCGTGTTGCCGTCTTTCTCGTAGGTCGCGCGACCAGCCGTGACGCCAAGAAACTCGCTATCGATGACGGCTAGAAAATCCTTCGGCGCAAAGCGATCGGTAGGATTCAAGATGTCGGTCTTGCCCCATCGGATAAACTGACGCCCCAGTTCCGCGGTCCAATTGCCTTTGTGAATTGTGGCGCTCAGCCGCCGCAGCGAAAACGCCGGACGCAGGCCCCGCCGATCCGCGAAATCCAGCCGGAACTCGCGCTCAAATTGCCGATGCGAATCAAATCGCCCATCCAGCACTGTCGACAGTTTGATCCATGAATACGGCTTGTAGGAAGCCTCGTAGCGCAGCAGCATCTGGCTGACAACATGCGCGCTGTCGTTGGTATTCGACTGCGGAAAAAACGTCGTGCCGCTCTCAAGAAAGCCCCGCTGCTGAAGGCTCTGCCCCCACGCTGTTGCGCAGGCGAGAAATCCTGCCAGCCGGAGCCAGCGAGTTACGACGCGCGCCGAAGTGCTTGCAGTGTGAATTCCTCCTCCTTCAACGGAACGTTGTTTTGCAGCTTCTCCAACTTCAGGATAGTCCGGCTGTTCCGCCCCACGTCCTGGACCTCAATCCGCTTGGCCGTCCACACGCCCTCCACCCGCTCCAGATCCTTGTACAGCAAGCGACGCGCCAATCCGGATTTCGCATAGGATTCCGCTTGTACCACCAGCCAAATATCCTTGCGAACCCACAGCAAGGTTTGCGTATACTGCGAGGCCTTGCGCGGCTTCGCTTCGAGCTTCCAACACGCCTGCCCTTCCACCACTTCCTCGCCCGCTATCTTCAAATCAAACTGATCCGCGTCCCGCTCTTCCAGATCTTCGTAGCTGAAATCCGTCCCAAAGAACCGCGTCGCCCGATCCTGCATCGCGATCCGCTGATCGCGTTCGATCGCCGGCCGCCACATCCATTGATCGGACGCCCGCTCCTTGTGATTGACGACCAGCAGCGCCACGCCTTTCACCTCCGCCGGGGCGATGAACCGCAAGATCGACTTGCTATCCCCAAACGCACCGATACGCTGATACGTCCAGCGCTTGGTAGTCACCTTGTTCTTCGCATCCATTACCTCGAGCGTGCCTTCGTAGCGCTGCGAATTGGTGCGGGCACGCTTCTGCGCTTCCTCGAGAATCTGCTTCGCGTCTTGTGCAAAAAGCGGCAAAGCAATCAAAACTGCAATAAGAAAGTTACTCATATTCAAGAGCCTCAACTAACGAACCACGAACCGCGGACTCGGCCGGACCGATGGCCGCGAAGAAGGCAGCCACGAGAATCACCGGAATCAGCGCGCCGAGAATCCCAAATGGATAGGTATAGTCCATGCGTAATCCGGCCAAATCCCGCCGCGCGATTTCAATCGTGTAGTACAACTGCACCGCTCCGAGCGCCAATCCCAGCACCAAGCCGATCACGCCAATCGCCAGCGCCTCCATCCAAACCGTGTGCCGGATCTGGTTCCGCATCGCGCCCACTGCCTGCAGCACGCCAAGCTCGCGCCGCCGATCCACGATCGACACCGTCAACGCGTTGACGATCCCCAGCACGGCCACCAGCACGGCAACCGCGATCTGCACGTACGTCAGTCCGAACCATTGGTCCGTCAGCCGCAGCACGTAGGCGCGCAACTCGCGATTCGTAAACACAAACAAGCGATGCACGCTGCCGAGCTTATCGAGAATCCTCTGCCTGACCGCGGCCTCGCCCGCGCCCTTCTTCAAATACAGCCTGAACACATTCACCGAGTCGTCGTTCCAAGCCTTGATGAACACAGCTCGATCCATCAACAAGCTGCCCTGCTGGTCCGAATAGTCCGTCACGATGCCGAGAATCGGTAAACTCAAGACTCCGCTCGGCGTCGCAATGTCGACCACATCGCCCAGCTTATAGCCATGTAGGAGCGCAAAATTATCAGACGCCAGCACACCCTTGCCGTCGCGCGTCTTTGCGTACATTGTCGAAGCATCGCCTGCGAGCGGTGCCAGTTGCACCCGCCTCTGCAGCTTCTCGATCGGCACCGCAACAATAATGATGGGGCTCTTGCCGCCGTTCTTCCTATCCGGAACATCCACGCGCACCGTCCGCACGTACTGCACTTCCTCGACGCCTTCGATCGCCTCGATCTCCGCGCCAATCGCGGCCGGAAACACAAAGCTGCGCGCCGTGATGCTCTCTGAAGTCGTCACAAACAGGTCCGGATTCAGCGCGACATCCAGCCAGCTCTTGATCGAGTCATAACTGGCGCGAGCCACTCCAGCGAGCGAAATCACCAAGGCCAAGGAAAGCATCAGCGCCGCCACCGTTCCCGAAGTCCGCCGCGGGGCCTGAATCAGGCTGTCCGCCGCCAGCGCGCCCTCGACCGGACGCAGCCACTTCAACACCGGCCGCAGCACGCGCGAGATCCACAATGACATCGCGGGCGAAAGCAGCAACGCCGCCAGCACCGCCAAGATGTAGCCCGCATAAAACGCCGGACGATACAAGCTGAACCAAATGCAAACACCGCAGAGCAGCACGCAAACCACCGCCGCGTACCGCCGCGCGCGATTTTCCCCCTCGCTCAACGATTGCTGCCGCCCCTTCTGCAGCGCGCGCACCGGATCCACCGCCGCCGCTTGCCGCGCTGGCAGCACGCCCGCAATCACGCTTGTCACCACGCCAATCGTTACTGCGAAACTCATCAGCGCCGGATTCAGCGCGATCTCTTCCGCGCGCTGGCTCAGCCCATATAGCTCGCCCAGCAGCGCGCTCAAATACCCGGCCAAGCCACGCGCGATGAGAATGCCGAACAGCAAGCCCACCAGCGATCCGAACAAGCCCGTAATCGCGCTCTCCATCAGAAACAGCGTCCGGATTTGCCGCCGCGTCGCTCCCAGCGCGCGCAGAATGCCGATCTCGCTCCGCCGCTGCGTCACCGCAATCGCGAATGTGTTGTAGATGATGAACATCCCAATAAACAGCGCGAAGATGCTCGTGATGCTCGACACCAGCGAGTAAATCGCCGCCGTCGATTCGAACTGCTGCCCGCGCGACGAAGGCGCTTCCACGTCGAAGCCCGGTCCCAACAGCTTCTGCAGAGCGCTACGCCCTACATCCAGACTCACATCTTCCTGCAACCCGACATCAATGCGGTCGAACTTGCGCCCACGCCCGAAGATCCTCTGCGCGGCGTAAATATCCATCACCGCGAGATTGCCGCCAAACGCACTCGTCAACCCGCCGGACTTCATAATGCCGCGCACGGTAAAATCCCGCGCTCCCTGCATCGTGCCCATGGGAAGCTTGCTGCCAATACGCAGCCCAGCCCGATCCGCAAACGGCTTCGTAACGATCAACGAATCGGGTTGCGCCAGAAACACCAGCGGATCGTCGACGGCATCGTCGCCGCCGTTCTCCAAATCGTAGTCGCGCAGACTGCGATCGCCCGTCATATCGACGCCAAGGATCAGCAGATTCCCCTGACCTGGCAGATTCGTCGTCACCGTCGATTCAAGAATCGGCACCGCGACGCGCACCGTGGCCGCGCCCTGCACTTTCTCGAGAATCTCCTCGTCGAATCCCGGCTCGCCCGCCGTAATCTGCAGCTGCGTCGATCCCGCAATGCGATCAATCGTTTTTTGAAACGCAAACAGCACCGACTGGTTCGCCGTGTGCATCCCCACAAACACCGCAACACCGAGCACTATGCCCGCCGTCGTCAGCAGCATCCTCACCTTGTGCTTGCGCGCGTACTGCCAACTGATCAGCCGTAGCAAAATCATCGGCGCACGTCCTCGACGACGTGGCCGTCTTTCAACGAAATCGTACGCGGGCAGCTTTCCGCCACGCCGCGATCATGCGTCACAATCAACACCGTCGCGCCCAGTTGATCATGCAAATCGTGAATAAGCCGCAGAATCTCGACACCCGTGTTCGAATCCAGATTGCCGGTAGGCTCGTCCGCCAGCAGAATCGGCGGAAACACGCTGAGAGCGCGCGCGATCGCCACGCGCTGCCGTTCACCGCCCGAAAGCTCTTCCGGCAAATGCTCCAGCCGATGGTCCAGCTTCACCAAACCCAGCAACTCCTTCGCGCGATCCTCGATCTTCTTGCGGGGCCACCCGCGCAAATGCAGGGGCAGGGATACATTCTCCACGCAACTCAGCGTCGGCAGCAAATTGAAAAACTGAAAGATGAACCCGATCTTGTCGCGCCGCACTTTCGTCAGCCCGTCATCCGACAGCCCGCTCAACAGCTCGCCGTCAATGCGAATCTCGCCGGCGGTCGGCTTGTCCAACCCGCCGATCAGATTCAGCATCGTCGACTTGCCGGAGCCGGATGGCCCAATCAGCGAAACCATTTCGCCCTTCGCAATCGAGAGGTCGACGGTTTCAAGCGCCGTCACCTTGCGCTTGCCGTCAAATTGTTTGGAAACTTTCGAGAGATCAATCACTGTGCTTCACTTCTCATGATGACGCGAAACACCCGATTGGCGCACGTTTCTTTCGCGCGTAGTGCCTTACACCGCGACACAACGCGCTAGAATCCAGCTGTGACGAAGCAGCAGGAACATCAAGATGCCTCGAAGCGCGCCGCCGGAGAAGCCGCGGCCGCCTACGTCCAAGACGGCATGGTCGTCGGCCTCGGCACCGGCTCCACCGCGAAGTTCGCCGTCGCTGCGATCGGCCGGCTCGTCGCCGCCGGGATGCACATCACCTGCATCCCCACCTCCGAACGCACTGCCGAACAAGCCCGCGCCCTCGGCATTCCGCTAGCCACGTTTGCCGAAGTCCAGGAAATCGACCTCACCATCGACGGAGCCGACGAGATCGAACTCACCACGATGAACCTAATCAAAGGCCACGGCGGAGCGCTTCTCCGCGAAAAGATCGTCGCCGCCGCCAGCAAGCGCCTGCTCATCGTCGCCGACGAAACCAAACTGGTAAAGCACCTGGGCGAAGAATTCCCCGTTCCGGTAGAGGTGGTCCCGTTCGGCTGGCAAGCGACCCAGCGCCGCCTCCAGTCCATCGGGGCAAACCCAACTCTGCGCTTGAACGAAATGCAAGACCCTTACCTCACCGACGGAGGCCACTACATCCTCGACTGCGCCCTCGGCCCCATCGCCAATCCGTTGGCGCTAGCCGAAAAGCTGGACTCGCTCGTCGGCGTCGTAGAGCACGGCTTGTTTCTCGGCCTGGCGGCGCAAGTTCTAATCGGCTCTCCCGATGGCGTCAAGAACGTAAGCCGAAAATCCGGGTCCGACAGCTAGCGAAGCGCCGGCAAGCACAAGCTACTTCGATTTCTTGGGTGCCGGCTTGGCCGATCCCTCGACGATCGCCAGGAACTCCTTCAACACATCGCCGGATATAAACTGGGTCCGCCGCGAGACTTCCTTCGGCTTATTCTTCCCCATCCGCCGCGTAACAATCTTCGAATCCGACAAATCCGCCGGAAGCACTTCCATATTGGAATATACCTCCGTACCCGCCACTGGCCGCAGGTCCACGATCTCGTACGACTCGCAGACCTCGAGAAACCGCCGATTCACCTTCTGCCCATAAATATTGACGATCGGCTCCGAGCAGTGCAGCCGAGCGTCGGCAATTGCCTGCTCCACCGCGGCTTCGCTGTCTTTCGCCTGGAACAAGACCACGCGATCTTCCAACAAAGTCGCATCCGCGTCGTAGTGCTTCGCGTCGCCCTTCGGCTTCCCCACCGCGACGCTGCGGTACAGCGTCCGCACGCCAAACCAAGACTGTTCTTTTCGTGTAGCCACGAACCAAGAATATCAGCCGTCGCCGTCGGGTGTCGCCAAAGAATGGCCGGGCCCGTTAGCCGCCGACGCGCGGCACGGTGCTGGCGGTGGACAACTCTCACCACCGGCTGGTTTCTGAGCCGTGGTACATAAGAAGCATGGCTTGGGTCCGGGTGGCATCGCTCACAACACTTACTCCGGGATTGGTTGCTGAAGTTGTTGTCGGTGAAGACAGCTATGCAATCTGCAATGTCGGCGGCGAGATCACTGCGCTCAACGGGATCTGTCCGCATGCGGGTGGGCCTTTGGGGCAAGGCACGATCAGCCGCGACAACGTGGTTTGCCCGTGGCACGCGTGGGAGTACAACTGCCACACCGGCGTGAACGATTTCGACGACACAGTGAAAGTTGAGACTTATGCTGTGAAGACGGAAGGCGACGATGTGTTCGCCGATTTGCCGCAGGCGTAAACGCTTTGCCCGAGCTGCCTGAGGTCGAGACGGTTGTTCGCACGCTGGCTCCGGCTCTTGTGGGGCGGCGCGTGGAGCATGCGGAGTTCACATCGAAGTTCGTAACGGCGGGGGATACTCGCGTTCTCGCCCGTCACGTCATTGGACGCGCGGTGCGCTCGGTGCGGCGGCATGGCAAGTTCATCCTCATCGAGATGGAAGCGGCGGATGGAGATCGCGGCATCCTGAGCGTGCACCTGGGCATGACGGGCCGTTTGTTGATCCACGCGCCCAAGACGGCGCACACGCATGGCGTCTTTCTGCTGGACGATGGAACGGCGTTGCACTACGACGACATCCGGCAGTTTGGGCGGATTGAGTGGGCTCCGGCACGCGTTGGGCGGCTGGGGCCGGATGCGCTCGGACTTCCAGTAGATGAGTTCGTCGATGCCCTGCGCGCGCGCAAGTCTCGCATCAAG
Source organism: Acidobacteriaceae bacterium (assembly GCA_043788745.1). Taxonomy (GTDB): domain Bacteria; phylum Acidobacteriota; class Terriglobia; order Bryobacterales; family Bryobacteraceae; genus JBBQWZ01. The sequence continues at coordinate 650 of JAYVTO010000076.1, read as the reverse complement.
CCGCTGCTGCTGAATCAGGGTTTCGTGGCGGGGCTGGGCAACATCTACGTCGACGAGGCGCTGTTTCGCGCAGGGATTCGGCCGCTGGCGCTGGCCTCCCGGATCAGTCGCCGGCGAGCGGTTGCACTGCATGCCGCGATCCAGAAGTTGCTGGCGCTGGCAATTGCGCACGGCGGTTCGTCGATTTCAGACTACGTGGATGCAGAAGGGCGCAAGGGCAGCTTTCAGGCTCTGCATCAGGTCTACGGGCGGGAGGGGCAGCCCTGCGTGCAATGCTTGACAGCGATCCGGCGCATTGTGGTGATGCAGCGCGGGACGCACTACTGCCCGCAGTGTCAGAAGAGTTAGAGGGTGCTCTCCCGGCAGGTCGAAGCCGTCATGAAGGAGAAGTACCGATTCCAAGGCGGAGATGGCCCGTCGGATGCGCACCAGCCGCGCAGCGCTCGACCGCCCTCTTCGATCCCGACTACCAGGCTGTGACTCTCCGCACCCTGCGCAAAGCCGCCACCGCCGGTGGCCGTCAGCTCCGGTTGGAACGTGTGTGACAAAACTGCTCATGCAGAGCAAATGTGTTTCGGGGCGGGGTACTCAAAGCATGCGCCTTCCGTCCGGTAGGTCGGACCACCGTAAGCGTCCGGTTTACGGACCAC
>JAYVTO010000075.1:0-13279 GCA_043788745.1 Acidobacteriaceae bacterium | reverse complement strand
CCATTACCGCCCGCGACAAAGATTTCGCCACCTGGTATCAAGACGTCGTCCTTCAAGGTGACATGGCCGAACCGGCCGAGATCGTCAAAGGCTGCATGGTGATCAAGCCGAACGGCTACGCCGTTTGGGAAATTCTACAACGTGAACTCGACACGCGCTTCAAAGCAACCGGCCACCAGAACATCTACCTTCCGCTGCTGATTCCCGAGAGCTTCTTGAAGAAGGAGGCGGAGCACGTCGAAGGCTTTGCGCCCGAACTCGCCGTGGTCACAATCGCTGGGGGTAAAGAGCTCGAAGAGCCCTACGTCATTCGTCCGACTTCAGAGACTATCGTCGGCCACTTCTTTGCGAAATGGGTGCAAAGCTATCGCGACCTGCCGCTGCTGTACAACCAGTGGGCGAACGTCGTGCGTTGGGAGCTGCGTACGCGCCTGTTCCTGCGCACCACGGAATTTCTTTGGCAGGAAGGCCACACCGCGCACGCCACGCATGCAGATGCCGTCGAAGAAGTGATGCGCATTCTGGACCTTTACGCCGAAGTCGCGGAAGACGTGATGGCGATGCCCGTGATCAAGGGCGCGAAGACGCGGGCGGAAAAGTTCGCCGGCGCGCTGAAATCGTTTTCGATCGAAGCGATGATGCAGAACGGCTACGCGCTGCAGGCGGGCACCAGCCACGATCTCGCGCAGAATTTCGGCAAGGCGTTCGACGTGCAGTTCCAAACCAAAGAGGGCACGCGCGATTTCGTCTGGCAAACCAGTTGGGGCGTTTCAACGCGGCTGATTGGCGGCCTGATCATGACGCACTCCGACGATCGCGGCCTCGTGCTTCCGCCGAAAGTCGCACCGATCAAAGCCGTGATCGTGCCGATTTTCCGGAAGGAAGAAGAGCGCGCCTCGGTCATGGAGGTCGCGACGAAGTTGGCGAAGGAGTTGGGTGCGCACATCGACGCGCGCGACGGCCAGACTCCCGGCGCAAAGTTCTTCCACTGGGAACGCCGCGGCATTCCGGTGGTCTTCGAGCTCGGCCCCCGCGATGTCGCGAGCGGCAACATCGTATTGAAGCGCCGCGACACCGGCACGAAAGAAGTGATTCCGCAAACCGAAGCCGCGGCCAAGCTGGCCTCGACGCTCGAAGCGATACAGAAGGATCTCTTCCACAACGCCAAGCAGCGCCGCGCCGAGAACACAGTGCTCGCGAACTCGATCGAAGAGGTGGAAGACATCCTGCGCGACGTCACCGCGGAAAAAGGCGGCGGCAAGTTCGTTATGGCGCACTTGAAGGACGATCCCGCCAACGACGCGCGCATCAAGCAGTTCAAGGCGAGCATTCGCAACATTCCATCCGTGGACGAATACGACGGACCCGGCAAATGCATCCTAACCGGCGAAGCGGTAGACCGCCGCGTCGTCATCGCAAAGTCGTACTAACATGCTGCACTCACGAATCGCCAAGATGCTCGCCGCGATCCTCCTTCCGCCCGTCGGACTGGGCATCGTCTGGCTCGCCTCCGACTGGCGCATCCCGCGTAAGATTGTAGCTTCGCTGGGGCTCGTAATCTGGTCCGTCGCTGCGCTCGTACTGTTCTTCGGACTCCGCTTCGAGTTCAACGGCGGAACCACGGGCGTTGTGTACTCCTTCTACAAGGCCGAGGCCCACTACGACGCCGTCGAGAAGAGTCGCGCGCTGCAGCAGAAAGATCCGGCGCCTGGGATTCCCGAGACCGTCATAACTGCCGCGCCGCCGGATTTGCCGAAACTTGTTGAACCGGCCAAGGAAGCCGCCACAACCACCGAACCTGCCAAGCTCTCTGCGTACTGGACCAGCTATCGCGGACCGAATCGGGACGGCATCTACAGCCAGACGCCGACACTCGACAAGTGGCCCGCCGAAGGTCTGAAGCCGATCTGGATCCAGCCTATTGGCGGCGGTTATTCTTCCTTCGTCGTCGCCAACGGAATCGCCTACACGATCGAGCAGCGCCGCAAACAGGAAGTGGTTTCCGCCTATGTCCTCGCGACCGGCCGCGAACTCTGGGCGAACCGGTGGGACGCCGAGTTCACTGAATCTTTGGGCGGCGACGGACCACGCGCGACGCCGACCTGGGACAACGGCCGCATCTACGCGGTGGGCGCGCAGGGCGAGTTCCGTTGCCTCGATGCGCGCACCGGCGCGAAGATCTGGTCGAAGAACATCCTCACCGAAAACGGCGCGACCAACCTGCCATGGGGTGTGTCCGGCGCGCCGCTGATCGTCGGCGACACCGTGGTCGTACTGCCGGGCGGACCCGCGGGAAAGTCCGTCGCCGCGTACAACAAACTCACTGGAGCGCCCGCCTGGAGCGCGCTCGATGACAAGACCGCCTACGTGTCGCCCATGCTGGCGACCGTCGCCGGAAAGCGTCAGATCATCGTCGTAACTGGCCACCGCGTCGTCGGACTGACTCCAGAAAACGGAGCACTGCTTTGGGAGTACCCTTGGCAAACGAATAACGACATCAACTGCTCGCAGCCCATCGTGGTTGGCGAGCATCGCGTGTACATCTCGTCCGGCTACGGCCACGGCGCGGCCGTCTTCGAACTAACCGCGGCCGGCGATACGTTTGGAGCCAAGACCATCTGGTCGAACACGAAGATGAAGAACAAGTTCGCGAGCGCCGTTCTGGTTGGGGATTACGTGTATGGCCTGGACGAGGCTATTCTCGCCTGTATCGACGTCCGCACCGGCGATCTCAAATGGAAAGGCGGCCGCTACGGCTACGGCCAGATCGCGCTCGCGGCCGGGCACGTGATTGTGCTGACCGAAGCCGGCGAACTCGTCTTGGTGAAGGCGTCTCCCGACAAATACGAGGAGGTCAGCAAGTTCACCGCATTCTCCGGAAAAACGTGGAACGTGCCCGCGCTCTCCGACGGCTATTTGCTCGTGCGCAATACCACCACGATGGCCGCCTACAAGATCGCGAAGTAAACTAGACCCATGCCAGCACGGCCTCGCGCCCGCGACCTCGGCCTTACTCTCGGAGCCCTGCCCACCGGACCGCGCAACGCAATCACGGATGTCGCGCAAGTCCGTGTCGGCCACGGAACTCTGATTCGCGGCGAGAACATCCGCACGGGCGTCACCGCGATTCTGCCGCACACCGGAAATCTGTTTCGCGACAAAGTGCCCGGTGCAGTCGTCGTCGGCAACGGCTTCGGCAAGCTGGCTGGATCGACGCAAGTCAACGAGCTCGGCGAGATCGAGACGCCGATTCTGCTGACATCAACGCTCAGCGTCTGGCGTGTCGCCGACGCGCTGATCGAATATATGTTGATGATGCCGGGCAACGAGACCGTGGGTTCGATCAACCCGTTGATCGGCGAGACCAACGATGGCGGCCTCAACGACGTGCGCGGCCGTCATAACGGACACGATCAAGTGATGGCCGCGATCCAATCGGCTCTTCAATCGCCCGCTGGCGCCGAGGTACAAGAAGGCGCGGTCGGCGCTGGAACCGGAACGATTGCCTTCGGCTGGAAGGGCGGCATCGGCACGGCCTCGCGCCGCGCCGACGGAGCCACGGTCGGCGTTCTCGTGCAATCGAATTTCGGCGGCGACCTGCTGATTGGCGGCGTGCCCGTTGGACGCTTGCTGCGGGCCGCCGAACGCGCTGCGAATCCAGCGTTTGAAGAACCAGCCGCCGACGGTTCCATCCTGATGGTGATCGCCACCGACGCCCCTGTCGACGCGCGCAACCTGCGCCGCATCGCGTCTCGCGCCATGTGGGGCCTGGGACGCACGGGGTCGATCGCATCGAACGGCAGCGGCGACTACGCGATCGCGTTTTCAACGGACCGGACTTCGAAGGATCTCGTGTCAAACGCGCAGATCTCACCGTTATTTCAAGCCACGATTGAAGCCACCGAAGAGGCGATTGTCAATTCCCTGCTCCGCGCCGAAACCGTTACCGGCAACGGGCGAACCGTCGAAGCGATTCCGATCGACCGGCTGCTGCAGGCGCTGAAGGGCTATCGCGCAGTCAAGTGAGGCTGGGCCGCCGGCGTCCGCGGTACTGCAAACTACGGACTCCCGTACCTCGGGCGTTGGCCTTAGCCGGGTCCTCAGGCAAAATATGGGTACTGCCTGATGTAACACCAATCGCTATTAAGCCGATCTAACTGTTGTGCCAGATCCTTCGAAAAAGTGGGCGCCCACTACCGTGGAACCCGCCGTCATAGAAGAACAGATTGAAAAGAAGCCCGCGCCACCTCCGCTCGGGCCGCAGATTCTACGCGGAGTTCTGATCGCCACCGCGGCATTGGCGGCGGTATTCGCATTCGTGCGCTTTGATTTCAAGCCTCCGGCGGAACCGAACGCAGCTTGGGCCCCGACTGAAGTAGAAGGCTTGAAGATCGCAGGGCCGGATTCCTCCGCGCCAGACAACGCGCCCCGACAACCGGGGCAGGCCGCGCCCACGCGCCACGCAAAGCCCGTCGTAACCCAGACCGCAATACAGCCGGCACTCGCGTTGCGCTCGGCCGAGCAGCACGAAATCGCGAAGCAGGAATCGAACAATGTTCCCCACATTCCGGCGCACGTGACACCACCGTCAACTGAGGTCGCCAACGAGGATCTCGACGCGCCTCCGCCTGCGCCCGGCGTCGCAGCCTCAGGCCGCAAGCCGGAAGACAAACCGCTGCACAAGCGTGTCTTTGGCGCGGTTGGACGCTTCTTCAAAGGGAAGAAGCCCCAGCCCAAAGTCGAGCAGAACGCTCACAACCCACACCCGGAACAGTAGCGATTAGTTCGCTGCGGGGGCGCCACCCGATACTGCAGGCGCCGGAGCCGGCTTCACCTGTTGCTCTTCGGCGCGCTTCTCCAGGTGCTCTTTCATCTGCAGCAGCGGCATTCCTTCGCTCAACCAGTTCGGCGCGGGCTTGTCCATCAGGTGGTAGTCGAAGTATTCCTTCATCCGCACCGCATAGTCCTTCATGTTCTTCGGCTCGCGGAGGCCGTGATTCTCGCCCTTGTATTCGAGCATCACCACCGGCTTATCCAGCCGCCGCAGCGTATTGAAGTACTCGATACCTTGCGTGAAGTCGACTGCACCGTCTTTGTCGTTGTGAAGAATCATCAGCGGCGTCGTCACCTTCTTCGCGTGATACACCGGCGAATTGCGAATGTAGGCATCCGGAATATCCCAATAGCCGGCCGTAAAGCGCCCCTGGCTCGATTCGAAAATCGGCTGATTCGCCGATCCCGTGTTCCAGTAGATCGAACTGTACATGCTCACCATGTCCGTTAGCGGAGCACCTGCAACTGCCGCCTTGAACATCGTGGACTGCGTCACCATGAACGCCGTCTGATACCCACCCCAGGAATGCCCGTGCAGCCCGACTTTCTTTGCGTCGACGATTCCGGTCGCCACCGCCGCCTTCACCGCCGGTTCCAGGCACCACACGGCCGACATGCCGGGGTCGTTCACCTTGTACGTGATATCCGGCGTCAACACCGCGTAGCCGCTGCTTGTGTACCACGAGCGATTGAAGCCGCCGTTCGTCGACGGACTCGCGTACGTATTCGCGCCTTGCGAAAGCTTTTCATAAATGTAAACCACCGCCGGATATTGCTTGCCGGGCTCATAGCCGGCCGGCAGATACAGCGCGCCCTGCAGTTTGTCGCCCTTGGTGCTGACGTAGTCAATAATCTTTACGCCCTTCGTCCACAGCAAATCCTTCTGCTGCGGATTCGCATCGGTGATCTTGGTGCCGCCCTTGAGCGACGCGTCGGCGGCGATATAGTTCGGATATTGCTCCGGCGTCTCGCGCGTATACAGCCAGACGTCCGCGCTCTTCGCCTTGCGCAATCCGCCGAAAGCGGCATCTTCAAACAACAGCACCTGCGCACCGGGCTTCGCGGGATCGATCCGAACATAACCGCCCTTTTTCGTGTATTCGCTGAGCACGGAGAAATACTGCGGCTTCGACAGATCCATTGCGCGCTCGTCCGGATCGATGCGCATGCGCTGTTGATAACGGATCCCGTCCTTCTTGCCGTTTGCCGTCAGGTTCACGCTCTTTGCACCCGTCGCACTCATTTTCCAGATGTCCCAGTTGTCGCTCAGCAGCAGCGACTCGCTGCCCTTCGCCCAACCCACGAAACGCGCCGGAGGCTTCACCACGTTGTGATCGTCCTCGGTATTGATGAAACTCACGGGAGCATCCTTCGTCACGTTGCGCACCGCGCCGCTCGCGATGTCGTAGACAAAGTAGTGGCCGTCCTCGTACCACGCAAGCTTCGTACCCTCGGGCGAAGGGCCGTTGAAGTACGAGACTTTCTGCTTGGCGAGCTTCTTCTCGCCAGTCTTCAGGTCAAAGGTGTAAACGTCCTGGAAGCGGCGTCCATCGAGGTTGCCCATGCGTTCGTACTGGTTGCGATCGATGCCCACCGCGTAAGCGGATTCCGGGCCAACCGTCACTTCACGCACGCCGGCGTCGCCCAGTTGCACGAACTTCTTCTCCGTCACGCGATAGAGTGACGTGTAGCTGAAGGTCTTGTCGCGTTGCTGCTCCACTTCCTGCTGCGACGGTAGCCGGCGATCCTTCCAGTGCCACAAGATCAGCGACGCGGTCTCAGGATCATCTTTTGGCGTCGCGGCCATCGCGACCGGCGCGCCCTCCTTCTTCGCCGGATCGTCTTTCTTCAACTTCACTTCGTGCACACCGAACACGATCGCGGACAGATCTTCCATCCAGAACGGCCGCCGGTCCGGACTTACCGTCATCGTCTGCGGGAAGCCCCGCTCCGATTTCGGATCGAACGTCGCCTTCTCGATCCTGCCGTCCAGATTCTTCCAGCCGAGCAGCGTGTACAGTTTCTCCTCGTATGCCTTGTCTTCGGCGCCTTTCAACGCGGCCAGCGCCGTGCCTTCTCGCGTCCAATTCAGGCTCTTGTAGCTCGCCTTGCCGCTATCGAGGATGCGCACTGCGCCGGTTGTCATGTTCCTCAGTTGGATGCCATTGCCGGTCTTGTCAGTGGCGTCGAAGACCATCGCCAGGTAGTTGCCTTTTTTGTCGAAAGCGAACTCGCTAATGTTTCCGACATTCTGCTCATCGCCCGAAGCCAGTTCGCGCAGGATCAAATCGGAACCCATCGCGCGCTCCGGAGCAGTTGCGCCGCCCGGCGGTGCAAGCACTGGCGCCGCGCCAGGCATCACCGCGCCGGCACCGGAACCGGCGTCCGCGCCGTAGCGGTGCAATGCGATCCACCCGCCGCGCTCGCCCGCAAACTCATACCGGCGGGTCTTGTCGAACTCCGTCTTCTTGCCCGACGCCAATTCCACCAGCACCACTTTGTCTTGCAACGGCCGGCGTTCTTTCTTCATCCGCTTCGCGTCCTTCACGGTCGGATGCACAGAGAATGCCATCCACTGTGAATCTTCGGAAAATTGCACCGGCCCACCCGTCAACGCCGGCGGCGCAAATGGGTTGAAGAATCCCGCCGGCACATCGCCAATCGGAAACCGCGATTCTTTGCCGCTCTTGATGTTCTTGAGAACCACTTCGCTATCGCCCTCATTGGGCGCAAGCACGTACGCAAACCATACTCCATCGTGCGATACAACCGCGGAGCGAATCCCCTTCCACGTCAACGCGTCCTCGAGCGACAATGCGCGCGGGTCAGCGGCGAAGGCCGGGACGGCCGCCGCTAGCACAAGCGTGATCGTGAATACGCGCCCAACAATTACGGGCGAAATATGCGGAAGTTTCATGGAATTCTCCTTTGGGAAGGCAAAGAGCGACGGGTAACTTTCGATTATCGCGAATGCCGCGAGTGGCGTCAAACCGTGCAAACAGCCGTGCAAACAGCTACATTCCGCCGCGTCGTTCAAATGGCGACCGAATGCTGAATCATTTTGCGGGAAACTGGACATGCTGTCGCACCTGCATCGCTTGCCAAAGGTGCCGGCGGTTGTGCGCCGTTACTAGAAAATATCTCGCGCCCAACGGCATCTTGCAGAACGAGATCGCTGGAAGCACGGTCTTAACGCGCGCCAGGTCCAGCCCGTTCGAAGCTCGCACCAACTCGCTCACCTCGTTCAACTGGTCCAGAAACGCACGATGAGTCTCTTCGAGCGCGGCCTCCGGTGGCGGACTGTACATCTACTTTCGCTTCGGCGGAGGCTCCATGAGCCGCACAAACCAACGGCTTATGAATCCATACGAAAAGGTCCCGTAGAATACAGCGTGTCCGCCTTCGCCGCCGCGATTGCGCGTTGTAATTCGGGAAGATCGAGTGCCGTCGTCGCCAGCAGGTGTGTCAGGTTCTCCGCCATCGACCAGACTAAGGGAGCCGGCTTCCAATTGAACTGCGCATCCGTCAGGCCGTGCGTCAACAGTTTCAATTCCTGCCGGTTACGGTCAATCTCCCTGAGAATCTTCTCGATAGCGCCGTGAATCTCCACAGGCCCATCGTACTCGTTCACACGAATCTGTCGCCACCGAACACGCAAATCTGTGGATGCGAAGGCTCGCGTACGTTCGGGGTTGTGTCTTCACTGGCAGTGCTGGTGAGATCCAGCCACTCTCCATGAACCATCTCGTAGGTGATTCACTTTTGTTGTTGGGCTTGGGGCCGACGCGGGAGACCCGCTTACTGCGCCCGACTTCGCCGGGCTTCGTGCGCGGCTCGGATCTGTAGCATTTCCTCGCCATCTCGCAACCATTCGCATTGACTGGTTCATGGCGGTCATGACGCGCCGACGCGTCCGCTCACTTCGTTCGCGGTTGTTATTCGCGGTTCTTGAGGGCATCCGCTCACTTCGTTCGCGGTTCTTGAAAGCATCCGCTCCCTTCGTTCGCGGTTCTTTGCTGGGGAGAGTGCGAGGATTTTTTCACGGTTCCTGACGCACGCGGTTCTTCGTTGGGGCTAAGGCGCTCGCTCACGCTCGCGGTTCTTCGAGAAGGAGCAGGGATTTTCACAGTTCCTGCGAACGTGGACGTTCGACGGAACCTGGACGCAGTTCGCTACCTCCGTTGAATCAACGTCAGCGCGGTCTCCGCCACTCGTTGCGCCGATACGCGTGTCATGCAGCGATGGTCGATCGGGCATTCGCGCTTTAGGCATGGCGCACACTCGACCGCCTCGCGCACAATCATCGCGCTCGACCCCGTCGGACCCGTACCCACATGATCGGTCGCGCCGAACACCGCTACCGTCGGAACGCCCAGCGCCGACGCAATGTGCATCGCGCCCGAATCGTTCGTCAGGTACGCCGTACACGCAGCGGCTTGGTCGATGAACTGATTCAGCGTCGTCTGGCCAGCAAAGTTGTGTCCGCGGACGCCAGCCGCTTGCACCTGCCGCAGGATCGCAGCGCACAATTCGCGTTCGTCCGTCGAGCCGAACAATGCAACCGTACCGTCAACCTGCACCGCAAGCGAAGCCGCCGCTTCCGCGAATCGCTCCGGCAGCCACCGCTTGGCCGTGCCGTACGCCGCACCGGGCGAGACGCCAATTACCCTGGTGCCCAACCCCAGCACTTCAAATCGCGCCAGCCCCGCCTGCGCCGCATCCCGCGCGCCATCCAACCGGATCTCCGACGATTCGCCCACCGCGTCGATGAGTCCCGCCCGCCGCAACAACTCCAGATAATAGAAGCGTTCATGCGCCGGAATTTCGCCTTTCCGTGGCCGCGCAATTGCCCGCGACAGCAACATCGAACGCCCGTCGCGCGCGTAGCCGATCCGCTCCGGAATTCCAGCGAGCCACGGAGTCAGCGCGGAATCAAGCGAATTCGGCAGCAGGATCGCCACATCGAACGCATGCTTACGCAACTCCCGCGCAATCCGCAAACGCGACGGTAAGTCCTGCCAGCCCTTGGCAGCCGCGTAGGGCAGCAACTGATCGCAAAATCGCTCCCGCGCGTACACATCGGCAACCCACGGCCTCGCGAGGATCGCGATATGCGCTTTCGGACGGGCCTCCCGCAATGCACGTAGCGCGGGCAGGCTCATCACGGCGTCGCCAATCCAATTGGTCGCACGGACCAGAATCTTCATTGCGGGTCTTGCACTGGCGGCTTGCATTCCCCTGCTTTCAACGCGAACAAGGACACCAAATCCCACTTCGCTCCGGCGCGCCGCTCAATCCGGAAGTCCGTCTTATCCGCCCGAAGCCGCAGGCCAGTCGAGTTCTCGCGCGGCAGCGCAATCGGCGCCGACTTCACTTCCGCCAACGACCAGCTCTCGCCACCCGTCATCGTCTCCCACAACTCGTACTTCGATCCCCGCCGCACAACCATCTTTCCCCGCTGCTTCGACTCAAACCAGAACTGCTCCACTGCGCCGCTCCGGGCCTCTTCCGACAACGGCTGCCTCCGAAACGTCTTGCCGCCGTCCGTTGTCAGCAAGACGAACGGTTCGCCCGGCAGCGGCAGCAAATTGTGCCCCGCCACCCAGCCCGTTTCGAGATCGACGAACTGAATCTGTTCGAGCGCCGTCGCGCGCAGCCTTTTCTGCGGCTCCGCAAACGTCCGCCCGCCATCTTCGCTCACCAGGAGAAACGCGTGGAGTGTCTGCGAATTCGTATGAACATTTCCCGTCACGATCAAGCGCGCACCAGCCTGCGCCACGGAAGTCAACTCGACAAAAATCGCGCAGGGCTCATCCGCCGAGCACGCAAGCCCCAGCTCGTGGATGTCGTCCGCGCTGCACTTGTATTCGAGCTTCAACGGCGATTGCGCGCACAACGTGCCCACCGCCACGGAGACGCCCAATACAACCATCGCGCAACGGTTTCTCAGCGGCATGCTACTTCTCTATCGTACCCAACCCCCGGCAGACACGCGCCCCGGGGTCATTCGCCGGTTCCCTAAGGGCACCCACGGAATTTGCGGCGCTCTCGAGCCGATTGATCGGTACACTGGTATCAATGTCAACCGCCGCCCTGCCCGTTCCGAAAGTCAAAAAACCTCAATCGGAGCGATTCCGCGATCTCTGGCCCGACCTGCGGGAAATGATCCTGCCGCGCCGCAGTCTGCTGCTCATCGGACTTGGCCTGATGCTGATCAATCGCATCAGCGGCATCGTCCTGCCTTACTCCACCAAATTTCTGATCGACAATGTCATCGGCAAAAAGGAGTTCGACCTCCTTACGCCGCTGGTGGGTGCCGTCGTCGGAGCCACCGTAATCCAAGGCATTACGTCGTTCACGCTGACGCAGCTGTTGTCGAAATCCGCCCAGCGCCTGATCGCCGAGCTCCGTCAGAAAGTGCAAGCCCACATTGGCCGCCTGTCGGTCTCTTACTACGATTCGAACAAAAGCGGAACGCTCGTCTCGCGCATCATGAACGACGTCGAAGGCGTCCGCAACCTTGTCGGCACGGGCCTCGTCGATTTCGTCGGAGGCGCGGTCACTGCGGTTATCGCGCTGGTTCTGCTGCTTCGCATCAGCACCTTGATGACGCTGCTCGCGCTGGGCTTCGTGCTGATCTTCGTATTCATTCTGCAGAAAGCCTTCGTGTCCATCCGGCCAATCTTCAAAGAGCGCGGCAAAATCACCGCCGACGTCACCGGCCGCCTCACCGAATCGCTCGGCGGCGTCCGCGTCATCAAGGGCTATCATGCCGAAGAGCGTGAGGAACAGGTCTTCGCCGGCGGCGTCAAGCGCCTGCTCGACAACGTCCTGCAATCGCTTACTGCAATCTCGCTGATGAGTCTCTCAGCCACGGTCATCATGGGTGTCGTCGGCTCGATCGTCATGTACGTCGGCTCGAAGCAAATTATCGCCGGAACGCTAACGCTCGGCGAATTTATCACCTTCACCGCGCTGCTCGCGTTCCTCATCGCGCCGATCGTTCAGATCGTCAGCATCGGAACGCAACTGACCGAAGCCTTCGCCGGACTCGAACGGACTCGCGAAGTGCTCCGCGAGCGTCCGGAAGACGAAGATCCCAGGCGTATCACCACGCTGAGCGAAATCCGCGGCGCGGTCCAGTTCAAGGACGTGCTGTTTTCCTACGAGGAAGGCAAAGAAGTTCTGCACGGCATCTCGTTCGAATCCGCGCGCGGCACCGTCACCGCGCTTGTCGGATCTTCGGGCTCCGGCAAGTCGACCATCATCAGCCTGGTCTGCGCCTTCCACACGCCCACGGCAGGCACCATCACCGTCGACGGAGTCGACCTCTCTACCGCGCGCCTCGACAGCTATCGCACCCACCTGGGCGTCGTGCTGCAGGACACCTTTCTATTCGATGGAACTGTTCGCGAGAACATTGCCTTCGCCCGCCCCGGTGCCACCGAAGAGCAGATCATGAAGGCCTGCCAGATCGCCCGCGTCGACGAGTTCGCGGAAAGCTTCGAGAAAGGCTACGACACCATCGTCGGTGAACGCGGCGTCAAGCTATCCGGAGGCCAGCGCCAACGCGTCTCGATCGCCCGCGCCATCCTCGCGGACCCGCGCATCCTCATCCTCGACGAAGCGACCTCCAGCCTCGATTCCGAATCCGAAGCGCTCATCCAGGAAGGCTTGAAGTTCCTGATGCAAGGCCGAACGACGTTCGTGATCGCGCACCGGCTTTCGACCATCCGCCGCGCCGACCAGATCCTCGTCGTCGAAGCCGGTCTCATCGCCGAGCGCGGAACGCACGAGTCCCTCTACGCCGCCCAGGGCCGCTACCACGAGCTTTACATCAAGCAATTGGGAGTCGACACCAACATGTTCCTCGCTCCCGGCGAAGGAGACTCGATCCCGGTGTCCGCCGACCTGAAACCAGCGCGCGCAGCAGCCGACGCCAGTCCACTGGGGTTACTAAGAGGCTAGATCCGTCGCCCGGAAACGCCGTGCCCCGAGGCGCACCCGTAAGCTCGCGCGTGGCGATCTCGCATCCCAACACGGGCTACACCGGCACTTCCAACCCGAATTCGCTAGGCGCTTGCCGGAATGGATCCACAATCATGACGTCCCCAAACCGCATCCCGGCCTGAAAGTCCTCACTCAAAATCCACTTCGCGCCACACTCGTCCGCGGCCGCGACAATCAGCGAATCCCAGATGCTGAGCTGCGCAGCATCGCTCCAGTGCCAGGCGCGCTCGAGCAACGCAAGGCTGAGTTCCGGTCGTGCCCATACTGCAAGCTCACGAATCACGCCGCGAACGTAGCCTGGCGACGCGACGCGCCGCCGAACGGCGTTCACATAAAACTCCCCTAATCCGCCGGTAAGGAAATCAGTCCGGGGAATAGGCGAGACGGGCGTATGAATGGAAGGTCCGCCGGCCGTGGGATGAAGATGGCGGGTGGG
>JAYVTO010000074.1:0-18869 GCA_043788745.1 Acidobacteriaceae bacterium | reverse complement strand
GGCCGACGGCTGGTGAATCCGCTCCCGACGCGGCCCTTCGGGCCGCTCTGGTCGCGGCTCGGATTTGGTGCATTTCGCAATGAACATCGCCTAAGCATCCCCGCCTCTACCGGCGGGGTTACATTGATCACCAGAGGAAAGTGTCCGCTCACTCTTCAGCGGCGACCACCCTGTTGCGTATTGGTAGCAGCGGGCGGGCCGATGGCTGGTGAATCCGCTCCCGACGCGGCCCTTCGGGCCGCTCTGGTCGCGGCTCGGATTTGGTGCATTTCGCAATGAACATCGCCTAAGCAAGGGTGGGGTTATAGCATCTGCTCCATGCGCCTCATGCCGAGCTCTTTGTTACTGCTGTTCGCGGTGGTTCTTTGCCTGGCGAGTGGCCGGTGGAAGCTCATCCCCGGTGTCTTGCCTACGCTTCTTTGGTCTGGTAGTACTTCTGATATTTGCCGTATTGGCCGTAGTAGTAGTAGTTGTTGCTGATCTCTTTGTGGACTTCGTTGAGCGCCACTCCGACGACGTGAGCGCGGAGCCGGGCGAGGATGCGCAGGACGCTGCCGACGGCTTTGCGGTTGGTTTCTCCGGCGCGCGTCACGACGAGAACGCCGTCGACGGCGGTAGCCATTTGCAGAGGTTCAGCGAAGCCCAGCATCGGCGGTGCGTCGAGGATCACCAGATCGTATTCGGCGGCGGCCTCTTCGAGGAGTTCCGTCAGCCCGCGGGCGACGAGGTCGGACGCGCGGCGGGAAGGTGGTCCGGCGGGGAGGATGTGGAGTTCGGGAAGGCCTTCGAGTGGGATCAATACGGTGCGCCAGGGCATCTCGCCGAGCAAAACGTTCGACAGACCGATTGCCCCATTGAGGCCGAATCGGCGGTGAACGCTGGGGCGGCGCAAGTCACCGTCGATGATCAGCGTCTTTTTGCCTTGCTCGGCGTGGGCGACGGCAAGGTTTGCGGCGGTGGTGGACTTGCCTTCGCCGGGAGAGGCGCTAGTGACGAGCAGCGAGCGAACGCGGCGGTCCATGTTGGCGAGCAGGATGGAGTTTCGTAGCGTGCGAATCGCCTCCCCGTACGTGTTGATGGCGACGTCCTTGGATTCGCCGGACCGGATCAGGGCCCCTCCCGCCGGACCATGGGCTGGCGGCCCGATGCGATTACGCCAGCCTTTCACAATGGGAAGCGTCCCGATGACGGTGGTCGATAGCGTTCTCGCGACTTGCTCCGGATCGCGGATGGTGTTGTCGAGGAGATCCGTGATGATGGCGAGGCCCATCGCGAGCAAAAGAGAAACGAGCAAGGCAAGCAGCGCGTTCAGCCGGACGTTGGGAAAGACGGGATTAAGCGCTGGGCGCGCGGTGTCGGCGATGCGGATGCCGGAGTTCTGGAAACCCGCATTGATGCCGGCTTCTTTGATTTTGCGGATTAGTTCTTCGTAGAGCTTCTTGTCGGCTTCGGCTTCGCGCTTGAGCGACTGGTATTCGAAGCTGTGAAGATTGAGCCGGTCGTATTCGGCTTTTGTCTCTCCAACGGTCCTCTTCAACATTGCCTCGCGCTGGGTGGCGTCCTTGTATTCGATTTCGACGCGGAGAGCGATGTTCTCGCGGGCGCTGCGCAACTGGCGTTCGATCTCAGTGAGCTGGGCGGACGCCTTGCGATATTCAGGGTGGTTCGTGCCGTAGTGAGCCTTGGTTTCGGCGAACTTTTGCTGCGCGTCGTTCAAACGTTCCGTAAGGCGCTTCAGCGCTTCGCCCTGGGTGGAGACTTGGGCGGCTTCGAGAGATCCGGTTTTCGCGGAATTCCACCCGGTCTCTTTGCGGACGCGATCGGCTTCGGCGCTGGTGTACTCCTGGTTCAATTGCAACAGGCGCGCCGAGAGAATATTGGTCTTCTCTTCCGGATTGATCACGTTCAACTCGCGTTCGAAGCGATTGAGCGCCATACTGGACTGCTCCATCTTCGCCTTGAGTTCCTCGAGTTGCTTCTCCATGAAGCTGGAGAGACTGGCGGAAGAGCGGATGCGGATGTTGTATGTGTGCTCGAGGTAGGACTCGGCGACGCCGTTGGCGACTTCGGCGGCGAGGTTGGGGTCCGGCGAGCGATAGCTGACGAGCAACAGGTACGTGTTGGGCGGCCGGGAGACGCGAAGATTGGGCAACAATACGGGCGCGGCCTCGACGCGGGCGGCGTTAGCGGCCGATGGCTTTCGATTCTCGCGCATCGCTAACGAGTGCTTCTGGGCAACGGGGCGCAGGACGGAATCAGATTGGATCAGCTTTACTTGCGTCGCGAGAAACTGGTCCGCGTCGTTCATCATGGCGCGATTCGCATCCTGGCCGATGACGCCCGGGGCCACCTGGCGATCGACGTCGACGGTGGCCGTCGCTTCGTAGATCGGCGTGATGCGCGCTGAAATCAGGATAGTCGCGATCACCGAAACCGCGACGAAGCTAAGAATCTTCCAGCGATAACGCCGGAGAATCCAGCCGTAGTGAGAGATCGGGAGAGAGCGATCCTCAGGCTGCTGCTCGGGTTGCTGCAAAGGGGCATAGCCGAGGATTTTCGGCTCAATGATCGAAGTTAGGTGCTTTTCTGCAGTATCGGGTGTCATTTTGACTCTTGGGGTACGAGGGCGTGAGATCGAAGAGAGTTAGCGGCCCGAGAAGATGAGCAGGCCGGAGATGGTGGACGCACCGAAGCCGAGCACGCGCTCGAGCGCCTGGATGGAGGTGCGGCGGGTTCGATTGTCGGGGATGTAGAGGATGTCGGAGGGCAGCACCTGGATGTCGGGCTGCTTGCGGTCGATGATCTGGCGCAGATCGACGGCGATTTCCTTCTTTTCTCCAGTGGCGGGATCTTTCCGATAAATGTAGGCCTGTTTGGTGGCGTAGGGCAAGATGCCCTCGGCGAGCGCGAGCAGCTGGAGGATTGTCGTTTCCGACGATTCGTGGATCGAGAACGCGCCGGGTTTCTTGACATTGCCGACGACGAAGACGCGTCCGGCTTCCGGAATGCGCACCTCCTCGCCACCGGTTAGCTTCAAGTTGAGCGCCGGGTCGGCGCCTTCAATGAGAGCCTTGACCGGAATCCGCTTGAGAGTGGCAGGTCCCTGACCGCGTTCCGGCGTGGAGACGAGAATCTCAGAGCCCGCTTCGGTCCCCAGCCCTTCCGCGCGGGCGATTGCATCAAGCAGGGTTACGGTTCCATAGGCCTGAAACGTCACGGGCTTGCGCACGGCGCCGGCGACGCTGATGGGGCGCGAGTGATACTCCGAAACGGTGACGGTGACAACGGGCTCGATGAGAATGGCTTCGGCTTCGAGCGCGGTGGTAATCGTACGCTCCAGCTCCGCGGGCATAAAGCCCGAGGCTTGAATCTTCTTCTTCAACATCGGAAGGCGAATGGTGCCTTCCGGAGAGACGCGCACCGCGCGGGAGATCTCCGGCGCGTCGTAGACCAAAACAGAGATGAGGTCGTCGGCGCCGATTTTTTGCGCGGGCAGGTTGCCGCCGAGGTCGGGCGAAGCGGCCGGCCGACTCTGTGCGCCGGCCAGGACGGCGAGGAGCAGAAAGAGGAGGGTGACGTTACGCATGATTGGTTCGTACCTGTGTGTGAAGTGCGGGGGAACTGGTGGAGGGACTGAGACTCGACTGATTGAGCACCGCTTGATTCAGAAGCGATTGCAGTAGGACCTCGAGTCCGGCGAGCCGCGCTTCCAGCCGATCCAGGCGGTCGCGCACGGCGGAATCGGGATCGATTTGCGTTTCGACGGAACTGAGCACGGCGGTGCGGGCGAATTCGCTGAGATTGCGCGAGCCTCGGAGCAGGCAGGCCACGCGCAGATTCTCCAACTCTTCCTCGGTCAGTCGAAAGTTGACGAGGCGGCTACGGACTTTGAAAGATGCCATATTTAGGATGCCTTGGCGCAGGAAGCGCGGAGAGAGGACGCGTTTGCGCGCTCGTAGATCTCATTCACGGAACGGACAGGCCATGCCTGGTCGGGGGTCAGGGTGACAGCGACGGCGCGCTGCAGGAGTTCGACGCCGACGATCAGTTGATGGCGATCGGCATCTTTCAGGAGTTTCCCGCGCAGACCACGCAAGGGTCCGTCGTCGATGACAACTTCGTCGCCCGCCTTCATGAGTGCCCAGGGTTGCATTAGGAGTCCGGAGTTGGCGACGCACATCAGGCTCTCGACTTCAAGGTCGGGGATGGGTTCCGCTTTGCCGCCGAAGCCGACGATGCCGGTAACTCCGGGTGTGGCGAGGGCAAGGGCGCGCTGGTTAGTCGATAGGTTGGTGAAGACGTATCCGGGAAACAGTGGCATTTCGAGGGTCCGCGTGCGGTCTGACCAGCGCCGCCTGCTGAGATACGTCGGCACAAAAACGCGAAGGCCTCTGAGCGACATCGCAGTAGAGACCGGACGCTCATGTTGATGGCGTGCGGTAAGCGCGTACCAGCGCGGTGGTTGCATTTGAGTTTGGATATCCTGTTCCGCCGAATCCTTGGGCTCCGGGGGGAGCCGTGAACGCCTGTCGTACGGAGGTGCGGCCCGAAGTTTCGCCCGAAGGCCTGTTTGGAAAGAGCTTACGCTCTCTGTTGGACAGAGCTTACGCTCTCTGTTGGACAGAGCTTGCGCTCTCTGTTGGACAGAGCTTGCGCTCTCTGTTGGACAGAGCTTGCGCTCTGTGAGTCCCATTGGCTGAGAATCCATCTCCGAGCCAATTGCCCGTACAACAATTGGTGTATGCGGGGAGCGAATGTTCTCACTGGAAGATAACGTACCCCCGAAATTCGTTCTGGGATAGGAATGTGCGAAGGATGCCGCGTGATACAGTGTAGGCAATTGCCCTCGAAGTACAGCATCTCGGCGTTTTTCCCCGCCTACAACGACGCTCCGGCTTTGCCGGGACTACTGGCGAAGACGTTCGCGGTCCTGCAGTCGCAGTTTGATGATTTTGAAGTAATTGTCGTCAACGACGGCAGCTCCGACGACACCGCGGCGGTGCTCAAGGACCTCGAGCGCAAATATTCTCCGGCCATGCGAGTGATCACCCACGCCTCGAATCGGGGGTATGGCGGCGCGTTGCGGAGCGGATTCGCGGCGGCCCGGAAAGATCTGGTGTTCTACACCGACGGGGATGGTCAGTATGACGTCGGCGAACTGCCGAAGCTGGTAGAGAAGATGACCGCCGATGTCGGATTGGTGAACGGCTATAAGCTCGAACGGAACGATCCGTGGCATCGAATCGCGATCGGCAAGCTGTACAACCAGTTTGCGCGGTTTCTCTTCCGGATCAAGCTGCGGGATATCGATTGCGATTTCCGGCTGGTGCGCCGGGAGCTGCTGGATGAGATCGAGTTGACGTCGACCAGCGGCACGATCTGCGTCGAACTGGTACGAAAGCTTGAGCTCTCGCGCTGCCGGGTCCGTGAAGTGGGCGTTCATCATTACGCGCGATTGCATGGACGGTCGCAGTTCTTCCGCGTCCGGTCGCTGGCCGTGACGTTCTGGCAGATTGTGCGGCTATGGTTCCGTCTGGTTGTGTTTGGAAGGACGCCGCGGGCGCAGAGTATCGCAGCATCTGTGTCCCGGTAACCTTCGTGGGCATCCCCTCGGTAAACCTCGCCCCTGCCATTGTGGCCACGGAAGCGGATTGGCGTGTGAACCTGGCCAGGCTCTTCGAACGCGGGCAGTTCATTCTGGGGGAGCAGCTTTCTTTGTTCGAGGTTGAATTTGCAGCGGCGATGGGGGCGAAGTTCGCGGTCGGCGTCGGCACGGGTACGGCAGCGATCGAACTTTGTTTGCGCGATGCGGGCGTGACGGGCGAAGTATTGACCTCCGCGCTGACGGCGCCCTTTACCGGGGTCGCGATTGCGACGGCGGGATGCACTCCGAAGTTTGCCGATGTAAATCCGGAGACGCTGCAAATCGACGCGGCGGATGCTGAGAATCGCGTGACGCGCCGGACCAAAGCGATTGTTCCTGTGCATCTGTATGGACAGCCCTGCGAGATCGACCGGATCGCGCGGCTAGCGACGTCGTGGGGCATTCCGCTGGTACAGGACGCGGCGCAGGCGCATGGCGCGACGTACAAAGGACAGCCCCTCGGAAGGTTTTCAGACTACATCTGCTACAGCTTCTATCCGACGAAGAACCTGGGAGCGCTTGGTGACGGCGGCGCGATTCTGACGAATCGTGCGAGCATCGCGCGACGCCTGTGTAGCGCGCGCGATGGCGGCCGGCGCGGCGGGCAGATCGCCTATACGCCAGGCATCAACTCGCGTCTCGACGATCTGCACTGCTGCTTTCTGCGGGCGTTTCTTACGAAGCTCGCGGGATGGAACGCGCGGCGCGCGGAACTCGCCGCGCTGTACGACAGTGCGCTCGCCGGCTGCGACGGCGTTCAGTTGGTCCGGCGCGATGGCGGAAGTGTCCATCACCTCTACGTGATTCGCGCCGCGCGGCGCGACAAGCTACGGGCGCACCTGGACAAAGCGAGCATCGGGAGCGGGATCCACTACCCGGTTCCGTTGCATCTGCATCCGGCATTTGCCGCCGCAAAGCAGCGCAAGGGGAGCCTTCCCTACGCAGAAAGAGCGGCGAAGGAGATTGTGTCCCTGCCGCTCTATCCGTACCTAGCCGAAGACGCCGTAGGCCAAGTGGCCGACTGCGTCCGTAGTTTCTACCGGCGTTAGAAGATCAGCTTGATGCCAAGCTGGATCTGGCGCGAACTTCCGAGATCGCCGCGCGTGGTGCGAGTTGCCAGAATCTGACCAAAGGTTCCCGCAGCGAGGTTATTCACCGGCTGCCCGAAGTTCGGGTGATTCAGGAGGTTGAATGCCTCGGCGCGGAACTGGACCGAGAAGCGTTCTTTGATCTGCGTGTTCTTGGCGATCGAGAAGTCGACGTCCTGGAAACCAGGCGACTTCAGGATGTTGCGGCCCGCGTTGCCGAAGCCGGTGGCCTGCTGGGTGAACGCGGCGCGGTTGACGAAACCAGAGGGACCGGGATTCGGCTGGTACAGCGACACTCCGGCGTTGAGGTTCGGGCGGTTGAATGCCAGCAGGCTGCCCCGCGTGTCGGTGATGCCGATGATGGGGCTGAACGGATTGCCGGATTGGAGGTTGACGATCGGCGCAACGCTCCAGCCTTCGAGCAGCCGGCGCATGAGCGCGCCATTGCCCTTGAGCTGCAACTGGTAGACGCCGCTGAGGACGAAGCGGTGACGAGCGTCGAAATCCGAGAGGGCACGCTCGGCGGCGAGGTTGCGGAAGTCTTGGATCTGCGCGTTGCTGCTGCCGACGGAGTTGTTGTCGATCGACTTGGAAAAGGTATACGAAGTCTGGAACGTAAGGCCCTTCGAGAAGCGCTTTTCGGCGCTGAGCCACAGGCCGTTGTAGTTCGAGTTCGACGCCGACTGTTGGTAGGTGATGCTGGAGAAACCGGGGATCGGGCGAACGCCGAGGATGCCCTGGTTCAGATCGCCGAAGTCGCGGAGGTGCCGCCCCTGGCTGCCGACGTAGGTCACCTGAAATACGGTGCCAAACATTTCCTGCTGGATGTTCACGTTGTAGGACAGCACGCGGCCGCTCTTGAAATTGGGGTCAACCGCAGCGATCGCGGTGGAACCGCCGGCGGGGACCGCAAAAGGACTCGCGAGGCTGATGTTGCTGGTGTTGTTGACCGAGGCCGAGAACGGCGGATTGGCCGCCAAGCCCGACAGTACGTTCAATACGGGTTGATCGAAGTAGAAGCCAACGCCGCCGCGGACGACGGTCTTGCTTTTGCCGAACGGATCGTAGCTGAAGCCGATGCGCGGCCCGAAGTTGGTGTACTGATGGTTGTACGGCTTGTCGGCGTTGCCGGTGCCGATCGGAACCAGCTTGTTCTGACCGAAGTCGTAGATGCTCATCCGATTGTGGATCTCGTTCGGCACGCCGTTGTACTCCCAGCGCAGGCCAAGATTCAAGGCGAGGCGCGAGGTGACCTTTACGTCATCCTGGACGAAGAGGCCAAGCGCGCTGACGCGGAAGGCCGGTGTCACCTGCAGCGCCGTCTCGGTCGCCGAGTTGACCGTGCCCGCGAGGAACGTCGTCAGTGAGGCGAAGTTCAGAACGCCACCCGTGCCGTAGTTGAAGTTATTATTGCGGAAGCGGCGGAATTCCGCGCCGAACTTAATGGACTGCTTGCCCTTCACCCAGGCGAGCGTGTCGTTGTACTGGAATGTGGTGTCGCCGCGACCCTGCGGGAAGCCGCTGATTCCGCCGAACGCCGGACCACCGCCACCGCCACCCGCGATGACGACCTGCGGAAACACATTGGAGGGCGAGGTGATCCCGAAATCCGAAGGCTTGCCGAGGAACGTCTGCGCGAACCTAATATTCACGCGGTTCAAGCCGGCGCGAAATTCATTAGTGATATTCGGCGAGATGATGCGGGTATAACCCAGGGCGACAAGGCCGCGCTTCGCGGGACGCGAATCGCCAAAGCCCGGCAGATTGTTGCCCTGCAGCGTCGGCTCCGTGCG
This sequence comes from Acidobacteriaceae bacterium, assembly GCA_043788745.1. Classification (GTDB taxonomy): domain Bacteria; phylum Acidobacteriota; class Terriglobia; order Bryobacterales; family Bryobacteraceae; genus JBBQWZ01. The sequence goes on along the minus strand of JAYVTO010000074.1, from coordinate 10,344 downwards.
TTCATCGCGATTAATGATGAAGGTACCGAACAGGATATCCTTCGACGTCAGCGAATGATCGATGCGGCCGGTGAACTGATTTAGAACGCGCCGCCGCGGATTCGATCCCTGGAAGAAGGCGCCGTTCGCCGTGATCGTGTTGGCGGAGGGAATCAGCGTCAGCAATTGCTTGATGATCGGATTGGTGGCTCCGGCGCGCTGGGCGTCGGTCGGCACGGGCGCGTTGAGCGTCGCGACTTCGCGGCCCTGGCGGCCTTCGTAGCTGTGGAAGAAAAAGGTCTTGTTGCGGATGACCGGGCCGCCCATCGAATAGCCAAAAATATTGCGCTTGAAGGGCGTGATCGGGCCGGGGCGATCGAAGAAGTTCTTCGCGTCGAAGATCTCGTTGCGGACGAATTCGAAGGCGCTGCCGTGGATTCCGTTGGTTCCGGATTTCGAGACGGCGTTGATGATGATGCCCGCGTTGCGTCCGTACTCCGCGTTGAACGCGTTGGTCTGAACCTTAAACTCCTGGATCATGTCGATGTTCGGCTGGAATGTGATCTGGTTCTGCACCATGTCGCTGAGGTTGATGCCGTCGAACAGGTAGTTCGTCGAATCCTCGCGCGTGCCGCTCGCGTTGATGCCGGAGATGCCGATACCGCTGGGCGCGGCGAGAAACGTGCGGTTGCTGGTGCTGGGTACGACAGTGCCCGCCGTGAGCAAAGCGAGATCGAGGAAGAAGCGCCCGTTCAGCGGAATCTCCACGATCTTCTTGTTGTCGACGATAGTGCCGAGGCTCGAGGATTCGGTTTGCACGCCTCCCGGACTCGCTTCGACGGTAAGAATCGTCGCGGCGTCGCCGATTGCAAGAGCTGCATCGACGCGTCCGCGCTGCGTTACCGCAAGCACCACATCTTTCTGCAGGAAGGTTTTGAAGCCTGTTTTCTCGATCCTGAGCGAATAGGATCCGGCGCGGACGACGGGGAATTCATAGTTTCCAGCGTCGTCGGATTGGGTGGTTTGGGCGACCTTGGTCAACTCGTTAGTAAGCGTGACCGTGGCGCCGGAAATGGAGGCGTCCTGCGCGTCCTTTACGGTACCGGTAAGCGCGGAACTCTGCGCAAATCCAGAAGCTGCAAAAAGGCAGGCAAGGGCTATTATTGACAGCAAAGATCTAGGTTGCATGAACACTCCTGAAGCGAACTACTCACCCGACTGTAACATGAACGTTTCAGCAGCCCGTTGGTTCTGCCGTGTTCTGCCGCGAGTACGCTTTCGGCTGGGGTTGACAGGTTAAAACGCGAAGCGGACACCGAGCTGGATCTGCCGTGATGAACCCAGGTCGCCGCGGGCTGCCCGGGTGGCGGTGATGACGCCGTAGTTCTGGCTTCCGAACACGTTACCCGGCTGGGCCAGGTTCGGATGGTTCAGGATGTTGAAGCATTCGGCGCGCAGTTGGATCTGGTATTTCTCGCGGAATCTTGTGGCTTTGGCGATCGAAAAATCGATGTCCTCGAAGCCCGGCCCGGTGAGGATGTTGCGCCCGGCGTTTCCGAAAGTTCCGATGGCGTTCTGGGTGAACGCCCGGGGATTCAGCCACATTGCCGGCGATGGGGATGCGAGCAGGACGGGCTGGCCAATGACAACATCCGGCCGGTCGAAGTTTTGCAGGCTGCCGGACCGCGACGTCGGCAGAATCGGACTGAACGGATTGCCGGACTGAAGGTTCACGATCGGCGAGAGACTCCAGCCTTCGACGATGTACTTTAGCCTGCCGTTGCCGGTGAATGGCAACAGGTAGACCCCGCTAAGAACGAATCGATGGCGGGCATCGAAATCGGAAAGCGCATGCTCGGCGGCAATGTTGTTGGAGTCCTGAAGCTGCGGGTTCGCGCTGCCTACGGAGTTCAGATCGGTGGACTTCGAGAATGTGTAGGAGGCGGACAGCGTCAGCCCGGTGGAGAATCTGCGGTTCGCGCTGAACCACAGCGCGTTGTAGTTGGACCGTGAGCTCGATTCCGTGATCGTGATCGCGCCAAACGCCGCATTCGGCCGGATGGAGTTGATGCCCTGGTTGTAGTCGCGGGACAGGCGAAGATCGCTGCCTGCCGAGCCGCTATAGCTGGCCTGAAAGACGGTCCGGAACTGCTCGTGCTGAAGGGTGAGGTTGTAGTGAGCGATGAGACCGCTGTGGAAGTCCGGCGCGACGGCGAATGCATTGAAGATCGTGGGGCCGCCACCGGGGAGCCCAAACGGGTTCGTCAGATCGAATGTCAGCGGCTTTTGCGGCGACGAAACAAAGGAAACGGAGCCCGCGAAGGGCGGATTGCTGCCCAGCGAGGACGTAAGGTTCGTGACCGGCTGATCGTAGTAGAGGCCGCCGCCCGCGCGGATCACGGTTCGGCCTTTGCCCGAGGGATCGATACTGAAGCCAAACCGCGGACCGAAGTTATGCTTTTGGCCGTCGTAGGGGGAAGAGACTCCGCCGCGGCCGACCGGAACAAGCGCGCCGGAGCCAAAATCGTATACGGCGAGCCGGTTGTGCGTCTCGCTCGGAATGCCGTTGTACTCGTAGCGGAATCCATAATTCACCGCAAACCGCCGAGTGATCTTGTAATCGTCCTGAATAAACAGATTCAGCGCGCTGACGCGCAGAGCCGGATTGGCAGGCACGGTCTGCTGTGTCGTCGAGTTCGGTGTGCCGGAGATGAAGTCCTGGATGGATGCAAACGTGATGGTGCCTCCGGTGCCGCCGTTCGAGACGTTGTTGCGGAAGCGCCGCCATTCCGCGCCGAACTTCAGGGAGTGCTTACCGGCGACCCACGAAACCGTGTCGGTGTATTGGAAAGTTGTATCGCCGCGGGCCTGCGGGAATCCGGCGATTCCGCCGAACGCCATCGCCCCCGCTACGACAACGCGCGGGAAAGCGGGGGAGTCGCTTTGGATGCCGAAGTCCTGCGGGTTGAAGACTTCAGCGTCGGGAACGAAGTCGATGCGAACCCGGTTGACCCCGGCGCGGAGGTCGTTCGTCAAGTGGGGGCCGAACGACGACGATACGCCGAACGCGGCAAAGTAGCGGCGGGCCGGGCGGCTGTCGCCAAAGCCGGGCAGATTGTTACCCTGCAAAGTCGGCTCCGTGCGGGTGTCGCGGCTCGAAATTAGCGTGGCGAAGAGCAGGTGCTTCGAGCCGATCGCGTGATCGAGGCGAAGAGAAAGCTGATCGAGATCGCGCCGCTTGGGAATCGCCTGTACGAAAAAAGAGCCCGCCGCGTTCGCTTCCGGAACTTGGGCTAACAGGGCGCGAATCACGGGATTCGTTGCGGCGTCGCGCTGTGCGCTCGACGGAACCAGGGCCCGGATCGACGAGGACTCGCGGCCCCGCCTGCCTTCGTAGCTGGTGAAGAAAAAGGTCCGATTGCGAACAATGGGCCCACCGATGGAATAACCAAAGATATTTCGCTTGAAGGGCCGGATGGGCGTCCCGGGCCGGTCAAAATAATTGCGCGCGTCAAACGCGTCGTTCCGAATAAACTCGAATGCCGTCGCGTGAAGCTGGTTCAGGCCCGATCGCGACACGGCGTTGATGATCATCCCGGCGTTGCGCCCATACTCCGCCGAGAAGGCGTCGATCTGGACCTTGAACTCCTGAATCATGTCTACGTTCGGCTGAAACGAGATTTGATTCTGCGCCATGTCGGAGAGGTTGACGCCGTCGAAAAGATAGTTGGTTGAGTCCTCGCGCGCGCCGGACGCGCTGATGCCAACGGGCCCAATGCTGGTGATGTTGCTGTTGGCGATCCGGTTGTTGGTCGACTGCACGGTTGTGCCCGGTGTCAGCCGTACGAGGTCGAGGAAGTAGCGCCCGTTGAGAGGCAATTCGAGGACGTTCTTGGTCTCGATCACTTCGCCGAGGCTCGCCGTTTCCACTTGAATGCGCCCGGCGTTCTCTTCGACGCTGAGGAAGGTCGAGATATCGCCGATGGCGAGCATCAGGTCGATCCGCGCGCGCTGGTCGACGGTCAACGCAATTTTGCGCTGTTCATAGGTCTTGAATCCGAATCGCTCAATGCGTAGCGCGTACGGGCCGGGATGGACCAGGGGAAATGCGTACGTACCGGAGTCTCCGGTTGTGGTCGTCAGGGTAACGCCGGTAAGCTGATGGATAAGCCGAATCCGCGCACTCGGCACGGTGGAGTATTGGCTATCGCGCACGGTGCCCACAAGCGACGCGTTCTGGGCGCACACCGGCAGCGTCTGCAGGAAAAGCAGTGCGATGCAGGTCGCGGCGAATTGCATCAACTTCAAAAAAACTCCCACGTACGTAAAACAGACTCCGGCAAGAAGTCGCGGTAGCGTTCGGCGCCGTTCCAGCGACGGTCACGTGCTCCCAGGATAGCTGGCCCGTCATCGGCTCGCGGTTACGATCGCGTAAAAGGCCTTCGGCGAGTTCAATGCGGCGCGTTAGTGTTCTGACGGCCTCGCGACCCACCTTGGTTACGAGCCGTGCTGTTTCCGCAAGCAACAGAGACGCACGCTAGTGCCGCGACCAGCAAAGAACATCCCAGGGGATGCAAGCGAGCGCCCACCCACCCCGCCTTGAACCCCGCCCTCTAGGACGGCGTTGCTTAGGCGATGTTCATTAGGAAGTACAACAATCCGAGCCGCGACCAAAGTCTCCGACGAGCTGCGCGCGTCATGAGAACCAGAAACCAGTCCTACTCGGTCATGAATGGTACTACCTGAAATCAAGAACGTACGGACTGGTTTCTGGAGAGCGGCCCGGAGGGCCGCGTCGGGAGCGGATTCACGCCGTCCACGCGTAACATCGAGACGCGCACGAAGTAAGCGTCCGCCCCACTAAACGCCGAAAATCGAGCGGACACCCGACACTACTCCACTCCCACCTTACTCACCAGAATCACGCTCGCCGCCGTCCGGTCGAACCGCAACCGGATCGTCCTCAGCTTCGTCGCGTCGAACTTTTTATCTGCCCCAAACGCCGCCAGCGGAATCGTGATCGTCTGAAACACAGCCTCTGCGGGATTCTCGTATCCGACATCTTCGAACGGCCCAAGCTTCGTAAACACCGATTTCAGCGGAGGCAGAATCGCTGCAAAATCAGTCACCGGGCGCGACACAGTCACGCCATCGGATGTCGCAAGCTCAAGCGTAAAATCAGACGCGTCGCGCTCCTTCTTCTTGTCTTTGTCTTTGCCCTTACTCGAATCGCCGTCCTTCTTCTCGCGCAACAGCGGAGCATCCTTATCGAGCGCCGCCACCGACAACACCAGCTTCGACTGCGCTGTCAGCGCCAAGGACCCCGGCAGCGTGATCGCATACGACGGATTGATCTTCGGATCGTCCTTGTCATCCTCGCCCTTGTGATTCCAACCCAAAAACACGCCGTTGTACCCGCGATCCCCCGACCGCCGCGGGATACGCCCTTCGCGCCATACCGACAAGTCAACGCCCTCCAGCCGCCCGCCCGGAAGGGTCGTCGTGGTGATGTCCGCGTCTTCGCTGAAATCCGCGATCTTCCGATACGCCGCATCTTCAAACCGATTGATATACGGAGTCTCAGGAAGCCACTGCTTCGCCGTCCGGTAGTCGCGGAACAACGGCAAATACTCGCGTTTCCCCTTTAACGTCGCCTCAAGAAACGCCGTCAGATAAACCTTCGCAATGCGCCGCTGATCCTCCGGCGGCAGCAGCGGCTTCAAATTCAGAAACCAACCCAACGGATAGCCAGCATCACTGCGGCCCCACGAAGTATTGAACTGCCCGTGGTTCGCGCGATAAATATACAGCTCCGATTTGAACCAATCGCCGCCGGTCGGATATTTCACGCGATCGAACTGCATGCTGCCCATGAACGACGAAACGTCCGCGTCATTCGCGCCGTGGATCGTGAAATAATTGACGTCCTCAATCACCCGCGGAGCCTCCGCCGGCTTGTACTGCCCATCTACCGGAGCAATCGCCACCAAACTCTGAATCGGAAAATGATAGTCAAAGCGAATCTTGGCGTCGTCCGGATAATACTCGAGCGTGTTGAACAAAGCCGCCGTCGCCACGGCCTCGCCGCCGCGGGAGTGCCCCATCAACCCGATCTTCGAAAAATCAATCGCCACATCCAACGGATTATTCGCGTCCTTGCTCCAGTCGCGCCAAAGCTTCAGATGCTCCAGCAGCATCCACCCACGTACCGCCTGCTGCTTCGGCGGATCGTGAAACAACCCGCTATTGAGAAAGTTCTCGTCGATGGTCGCCAGAATGAAGCCACGGCTCGCCAGTAGTTCCCCGAGATAGCGATAGCCCGGATCCGAGAAATCCGCCATGCCATGATTCCCATGCACAATCAGCACCACCGGAAACGGACCCGCACCCTCCGGCAGCCACACCGTCGCGTTCAGCGGCAGCTTGTCCATGCCGTAGCCCCAATACTTCTTGCGGATCCAACTCTTCCAACCCTTGAAGTCTTTGAAGAACCGCGACGCGTCCACCGTCGGAGTCGCGACGCCGGGATTGTTGTACTCCGGCCGGCGCAGATTGCCGCCCTTCGTGCCGTAGGTCAACATTCGCACTTTGTACGGACCCGGCTCGCCCGGATTCGCGGCCTGCAACGCCGCCGGCATCACGGACTTCGCCTCCGCCTTCACCACGCCCTCAAGCGTTCCATCGGTGGATAGAAAGTACGCCGTGCCAGCCGCCGCCCCCACCGCCAGCACCAGCAGAACGAACGCGATGATCTTGCCACGCAACGCCGAAGTTTGAAACTCGGCGCTCCGCAGGCTCGCAATCATCCCGCCAACCAAGGCCGCGGCAATGCATGCGATCACGCCCACAAAAGAGCTGATGGGCGGAATGCCAAATGCCAGGGAGTACGTCAGCAGACTGCCTACGATGATCGCCGTCGACAAACGCGGCAGCGCCCGCAGAATCGTCAGTAGCAGCGGAACCAACAACGCGCAGATGCCCATCAGCAGGCCCGCGACAACCAGCGCAAATATGTAGTCCGCCCAAATCCCGAAGCCTGTTTCCAGATACTGGCCGCCGACCACGACGGCCACGAGCGTCGCGATCCAGACGCCCCACATGGCTCCGCGCTTCGCCGCGGCCCCGGGCCGAACGTCTATCCACAACCGCACGAACCACGCGGCCACCACCCGCCACAAATGTACGACCCACTGCTTGAATCCGCGTCGCGGAGTTGGTTCGGGCGGGGCTAACTCAGAATTAGGATCGAATTCGGACGGTATCTCTTCAGCTTCCACGCACGCGTATCCTCTCAACTCAGAACTTCACTGAGTATACGGCCCGTGAGGCCCTTACGTTCACACGTACCAGACCGCGCGAGCGTAGTTCTGCCGCATTTCGCAATCCGCCGTGATCAGCCGCGACTCCGAATTCGCCGCCGCCTGGGCCACAATCACGCGGTCAAACGGATCGCGTGTCCAACCCACATGCAGAGCCGCTTGTGCCACAACGGAGAACGGCAGATTGCACAGCGCGATCCCGAACGTGGCGTTCAGGTAGCCGTAGATCTGCAACGGATCAATGCCGATCCGTTTGCGTTCAAGTAGGTATTGGAACTCGAGAAGCACCATCGGCGAAATCAGCAGCTCGTTGTCTTCGATCTGCTGCTTCGCCTCGATGGTGAGAGGTTCGACTAAACCGTCATGCAGCCAGATCGCCACATGCGTATCGAGATAGACGCTCAAGGCTGGGGGAAGCCCTCTGCCAGCTTCCGCTCCATTTCGTCAACCAACGCGGAATCGCTCTCCACAATCGACTCCGGATCCACCAGCAGCGCATGCTGCCGCTTCGCCCGGGCAAGCTTCAAACCAGCCTGCGCCGCCACGATCCGGATCGTCGCGCCCTTGTAAGACACTTCCGCCGCGTCGCCGTGGCTGACGCCTTCAAGAACCGTAAAGAGGTCCTTCCTGAATTGTGTCGCAGTGATTCCCACAACCAAAAAGTATCACGCTGGATGTACGTCATGAGTAAAACATGTACATCCAGCGCAATTAGCTTTTAATCAATGCTTTGCGGAAATCGCTCCGACACAGCAAAACCCGAACCCGCAGTTTAGTGGATTGCTTCGAACAACCCTGCCGCACCCTGGCCGCCGCCGATGCACATCGTCACGACGCCGTACTTCGAACCCGGCCGACGCGCCATTTCGTTCATCAACGTGCCCACCATCCGCGAGCCCGTCATCCCAAACGGATGGCCGATGGCCACCGATCCGCCGTTCACGTTCAGCTTCTCCTGCGGAATCCCCAGACGTTCGCGGCAGTAGACAACCTGCACCGCGAACGCTTCGTTGAGTTCCCACAGATCGATGTCCGCGACTGTCAGGCCATGACGCGCCAGCAGTTTCGGAATCGCGAACACCGGCCCGATGCCCATCTCGTCCGGTTCGCAACCAGCCACCGCGAAGCCGCGGAAGATCAGCCCGTACTTCAGGCCGAGCTTGTCCGCCTTCTCGCGCGACATCAGCAGCGTCGCCGACGCGCCATCCGAAAGCTGAGACGCGTTACCCGCCGTCACCGAACCCTGTCCGCTATTCGGATCGAAGTGCGGCTTCAGCTTCAGCAAGCCTTCGAGCGTGGTATCCGGACGATTGCACTCGTCCTTCACGCACGTCGCTTCCTTCTCCCCTATCTTCTCGCCGGTCGCCTTGTCGTACAGCGCCATCGTTGTCGCCATCGGAGCGAGTTCGCCCGCAAAGAAACCTTCCGCCTGCGCGCGCGCCGTCCGCAACTGGCTCTCAAGCGAATACGCGTCCTGCGCCTCGCGCGAAATGTTGTAGCGCTTCGCGACCACTTCCGCCGTATCGCCCATCGCCATGTAGATGCCCGGCATCTTTTCTTTCAACGGCAGGTTCGGATCGTTGTCGCGCGGCGTCGTCGAGATGCTCTCGGAGCCACCGCCAATCACGACCTCCGCGCCCTCGGCAATAATTTCGTGCGCCGCAACCGCGATCGCCTGCAAACCGGACGAGCAGAAGCGATTGATCGTGGTTCCAGGTACGCTCACCGGCATTCCGGCAATCATCGCCGCGATGCGCGCCATGTTCTGGCCCTGCGGACCATGCGGCTGCGCGCAGCCGAGAATCACATCTTCGACCAGCGCCGGATCCAACTGCGGCGTTTTACGAAGAATATCTTTGATGCAATGCGCGGCCATGTCATCCGGGCGCGTCATGTTAAACGTACCGCGGAACGACTTCGCAAGCGGAGTGCGGGAACTAGCGACAACAACAGCTTCTCTCATGGAAGAAAAGGGATCCTTTCAATATGCGACTATCACCACGCCCGTTGAGGCGCGGCTGAAACACTGGTCAGCCCGTGAGGGCAAGGCTGCGATTCTAACCCCGCCCTTCAGGGCGGTTGCGCGCAACAAGCGTGTAAAAAATGTGCGCCAGTGCGCCCTTACCGAACCTTGAGTAATACCACAAAGAGCCCAATCCACAAGGCACCCATAAAGTGCCAGTAGTAAATCGTCGACGCAATCCACTCCCGCCGCCTCACCGGACCCTCCACGCGCCAGGCGCGAATCGCAAATAGGATCAGCGCCGCCAACCCCAGCACCAAGTGGCACCCATGCAATCCAGTGAAGATGTAGTAGAACGACGCGTGCGGATTCTCCACAACAAACGCGCCGCCATTCGCCAGTTGCTTCCACGAAGCAACCTGCAGCAACAGGAACACGGTCCCTAACGCGGCCGTCCCGCCCAACCATCGCCGGTACAGCATCTTTAACCCGCGCACCAAATACCGCCGCGCGAACTCCGCCGTCACCGAGCTAACCGCGATCACCGCGGAAGAAACCCACAACAAGCTCGGCAACTCCACCGGAGTCCAGTAATCCTGCGTCTGCGCGCGCCACACAAACGCGACCACCAAAGCCGCAAAGAATGCGAAGATCGCCGAGCCCGTCCCCAGCATCCCCAGCAAATACAATCCCGACACTGGCCGGAACTGGTCGAGCTCCGTCTCCATCAACACAACCTGCTCGGTCGAATGCGCCCTACTGCTCAACATACTCATTTGATTATCCCCCGCCCCAGCCAGACGCAGTAACTCACAGTAAGCCGGACCGCCAGGTCCGGCTCGTAAAGCAGGCCCGCATCGAGCCTCACACAAGCTTCGAGGCGCGCGCAATAAGCGAGCCTGTTAGCGCCACGCAACCGGAATGAAAATGCCGGACGCACCCAATCCGAGCCACGCCCGAGGCGCGGCCGTAAGGTCGCGCGTAGCCCGAGGCGCGACCGTGACGTCGCGCGTAGCCCGAGGCGAGACCGTAAGGTCGCGCGTAACCCGAGGCTCGACCGTAACGTCGCGCGTAGCCCGAGGC
>JAYVTO010000073.1:0-7985 GCA_043788745.1 Acidobacteriaceae bacterium | reverse complement strand
TTGCTGGACCTGGTCCAGTGGCGGGCGAGGTATACGCCGGAGAAGTGGAAGTCGTGCTTGGAGTTGGGTTTAGCAGACAGCCTGATGCTGGAGCGGATTCGGGAATCGACCGAACACGGTTGGCCGCTGGGCAATCTGGGCAATGAGGAGTTCCTGAAGCGGCTGGAAACGGAGTTCGGAGTCAAACCACGGCGGCGGAAGCCGGGGAGGCCGCGAGTCGAGAAAAGGCAGTAGAATCAGCGATTTCAGCGGGTTGTGGTCAGAGGGAGGAGGTCGGGTAATGGGATTTGAGGTCGTTGTCCCCCTTGTTTCTGATCCTCGTCTTCGGAGTGGTCCGCATCCAAGACAGTCAACGAAAGAGGATCGCCAAACACCGTGGCCGCCTCGATGAAACGAATACCGTGCTTGCCGTAGTTCGAGGCGGCCTTGCTCTCGCGCCACTCCAACAGGAGTGGCATTCGAGTTCACTTTGCGAATCGGATCCGAGCTTAGCTGCACCCGCTGGTGCCGCCGCAATTCTCGCATTTGTAACAGCTTCCATTGCGAGTCATCAACCCTCCGCACTCCGAACACGACGGCGCGTCGGAGATGGCTTCGGCGAACGCTAGCGTCTGCTGCGGCTCCTGCTCCGTCGGGCGGAGCTTCAGGGCACTCCCCGCTTCGTTGACGGACTCGAAGGCGTATTCGGCTCCCAGGAACTTCGCTCCCAGCCAGCGGAATAGATAATCCATGATCGACTTGGCGTAGGGGACGTCTTTGTTGCCGGTCCAGCCGCTGGGTTCAAAACGAACGTGGCTGAACTTGTCGACGAAGAACTTCAGCGGGACTCCGTACTGCAGGGCGTAGCTGATCGCCGTCGCGAAGCTGTCCATCAGGCCCGAAATCGTCGAGCCTTCCTTCGCCATCGTAATGAAGAGTTCGCCGGGGGTTCCGTCTTCATAGAGTCCAACGATGATGTAGCCTTCGTGACCGCCGATCGAGAACTTGTGAGTGATCGAATTACGCTCGTCGGGCAGTTTGCGGCGGACGGGGCGGTAGACGATTTTTTCGATGATTTGCGTGACGGGGGTGGCATCCCCTCCCTTACGGTCGGGGTTCAAGCCGGAGCCGGCGATCCCGGGGACGCCGCCGGGGCCGTTGGCGGCTTTGGCTCCCTTGGACGTGCCGGAGCTTAGGGGTTGCACCCTTTTCGAGTTGTCGCGGTAGATGGCTACGGCCTTGAGGTTGAGCTTCCAGCTTTCGGTGTAGGCGTCCATGATCTCTTCGACGGTGCACTCCTCGGGCATGTTGATGGTCTTCGAGATGGCTCCCGAGACGAAGGGCTGGACGGCGGCCATCATCTTCACGTGACCCATATAGTGGATGCTGCGGACGCCATTTTGCGGGCGGAAGCTGCAATCGAAACAGGCGAGGTGTTCGGACTTCAATTCCGGCGCACCCTCGATCGTGCCGGTGGAATCGATATGAGCCACGATCTTCTCAGTCTGTTCCGGCGTGTAGCCGAGCTTGATCAGCGCGGCCGGCACGGTGTTGTTGACGATCTTGATAACGCCGCCGCCGACCAGCTTCTTGTACTTCACGAGAGCGAGGTCCGGCTCGATGCCGGTGGTGTCGCAATCCATCATGAAGCCGATGGTTCCGGTGGGCGCGATGACGGTGGTCTGCGCGTTGCGGAAGCCGGCGAACTGGCCGAGCGCGTAGGCGTCGTTCCAAACCGTTTCGGCGGCCTGGAAGAGATCGGCGGGAACGCGGGTCGAATCGATCGAACGCGCGACGGAATCGCGGTGCATGCGGATGACTTCGAGGAACGGCGACTCGTTGACGTCGTAGCCGGGGCAGGGTCCGGTGGATTCGGCGGCGATGCGCGCGCTGGTGAGGTAGGCCTGGCCGCACATGACGGCGGAGATGGCGCCGGCCCAATCGCGGCCCTGATCGGAATCGTACGGAATGCCCATGGACATCAACAGCGCGCCGAGATTGGCGAAGCCGAGGCCGAGGGGGCGGAAATCGTGCGAATTGTTGCCGATTTTCTCCGTCGGATAGCTGGCATTATCGACGATAATTTCCTGCGCGATAGTCACTGTATCGACTGCATGTCGAAACGCCTCGACGTCGAACTGGCCGTTGGGGCCGACGTACTTCATGAGATTCAGGGACGCGAGGTTGCAGGCCGAATCGTCGAGGAACATGTACTCGGAGCAGGGGTTCGACGCATTGATCCGCGCGGTGTTGCGCGAGGTGTGCCACGTATTGATGGTGGTGTCGAACTGCATACCGGGGTCGCCGCACTGCCAGGTGGCTTCGGCGATCTGGCGGAGCATGTCCTTGGCCTTCTTACGATCCTTGGGCTGTTCGCTGCCGCGCGCGCGGGTCCAATAATCGGAATCGGAAAGTACCGCGTTCATGAATTCGTCGGTGACGCGGACACTATTGTTGGCATTCTGGAAGAAAATCGAGCCATAAGCCTCGCCGTCGAGCGACGAATCGTAGCCATTATCGATTAATGTGTGGGCCTTTTTCTCTTCCTTCGCCTTGCACCAGATGAATTTCTCAATATCCGGGTGGTCGGCGTTCAGGATGACCATCTTGGCCGCGCGGCGCGTCTTGCCGCCGGACTTGATGACGCCGGCGAAGGCGTCAAAGCCCTTCATGAAGGAAAGCGGCCCAGAGGCGTAGCCGCCGCCCGAGAGCAGCGAGTCTTCTTCACGGAGGTTCGACAGGTTGCTGCCGGTGCCGGAGCCCCACTTGAAGAGCATGCCCTCGGTTTTGGCGAGATCGAAGATGGATTCGAGGGAGTCGCCGACGGCATTGATGAAGCAAGCCGAGCACTGGGGCTTCGACATGTGCGGCTCAAGCTTCTTCATGCAGTCGGCCGTTTCGTCGTAATACCAGCCGTAGCCGCGGGTGTCTTTGACGCCGACGTTGAACCAGACGGGCGAGTTGAAGCAGGCCTTCTGGGTGAGCATCAGGTGCGCGAGCTCGTTGCGGAAGCTGTTGCCGTCCTCGGCGGTCTTGAAGTAGCCCTGGCCGATGCCCCAATCGGCGATGGTGTCGACGACGCGGTGGACGAGCTGGCCGACGGAGGTCTCGCGATCGGGCGAGCCCATCTTTCCATAGAAGTATTTGCTGGCGACGATGTTGGTCGCGGTTTGCGACCAGCCGGCGGGAACCTCGATGTCGCGCTGCTCAAAAATGACGGCGCCTTTGTCGTTGCCGATGGAGGCGGTGCGAAGTTCCCACTGCGTGTCGTCGTAGGGCGTCTTGCCTTCTTCGAGCTTCGCCGTGAAATGACGGGGGAACGTGACGCCCACTCGCTCAGCGGTCTTGAGCGGACGCCGCAAATCCTTTATTTTGCTGGATAGATCAACGCTTAGCTGTCCCATGGAAATACCTTTTTTCTGCTTAGTTCTTCTAAGTGATTCGTTATGTTCAAGATCGCGACGCGCGACACGCGTCTCGGAGGGCCGGAGCAGGATGAGCAGCCTGCGGCGACAACAGTTACGATTTGATTTCTCGAGCTGCCCCGTTATCATGCCCCAATATGTAGTGGGGCGTCAAGAACTATATCTATAAGTGGGACATAACGATAGCGGGATCGGATGGGACTAGGCCTTGGGCTCGTACGGGGAGAGGGCTAACCCTTACATAGTAATAGATGTTCCGTGACGAAGCTAGGGTGGCTGAAGTAGCTTGCGCTACAGAATGGCTTCGTTCGGCTTGGGCGGTCGCACGATTTCGGCCCGGTGGCGCTTTCGAATTGGTCTTGCGTCAGATCGAGTCTAACGCACGCGGTGCGTTATCCGCTCGCGGGTCGCAGCTTTGGCGGCAACCGCGGAGCGTTCGCGGTTCCAGCGGGCCAGGAACGACTCCGCGGCTTGCTCTTCCAGTTCTTTCTGGAACGCAGCTTGCCATTGGGTTAGGTGGCGCTCGCGGAGCTTTTCGATCAGCTTCTGGCTGCGCCGCACCTCGCTGATGCGAATTCGCTGTTCGGCAGCCCGCGTGTCGCAGTCGGCGATTTGAGTCCCTAGAGCGGTTTCGCGCGCGGTTGAAAACGCGCGGAATCCTTGCAGAGCCTGGAGTTCGATGGTCTCGACAATCAGTTTGCTGAGCACTTCGGCGGCCGAGATGCGAACGCGTTCCTGAATCTCCAGGCGCTGCCGAACGAGCAGCCGGCGGTCGGCGAGGATAGTTTCAAGCTTGGATTCCTCGACCTGCAGCTGCTGGCGGCGCAGGGCGAGCACGCGCTCGAGCGGAAAGGCGAATCGCTTCATGCGTTCAATTGCTCATCGCCCGCGGTCACAGCGCCAGTTTCTCGGCCAGGGATTGCAATTGGCCAACGGTTTCGTCGATGGGAACCTGGACGGAGGCATCTTGCTTTAAAAAATCCATCACTTTGGAGCGAAGTTGGATGGCGCGGTCGAGCCGCGGGTTGGCTCCGGCAGCGTAGGCACCGAGGTTGATGAGATCTTCCGAGCGCTGATAAGCACCCATGGCTTCGCGAATCTGCTGGGCCGCTGCCTTGTGAGCGGGGCTGGCGACCTTCGAAGACAATCGGCTCACCGATTGGAGAATGTCGATGGCGGGATAGTGGCCGGCCGAGCCGAGGTCTCGGGTTAAGATGATGTGACCGTCGAGGATCGCGCGCACGGCGTCGCAGATTGGCTCGTTGAAGTCGTCGCCTTCGACGAGGACGGTGAAGAAGCCCGTGATGGAGCCTTGGGGGAAGTTACCGGCGCGCTCGAACACGCGGGGCAGCAGGTTGAACACGGACGGGGTATAGCCCTTTTGACTGGGCGGCTCGCCGGCGGCGAGGCCGATTTCGCGCTGGGCCATGGCGAGGCGGGTGACCGAATCCATGACCAGAAGCACATCGGTGCCTTGGTCCCGGAAATACTCGGCAACCGCCAGAGCGACGAATCCGGCCCGAATTCGCAGGGGCGCCGGCCGGTCTGAAGTGGCGATGATGAGGACGGAGCGGGCCAGGCCCTCCGGCCCTAACTCATTTTCGATGAAATCGCGCACTTCGCGATTTCGCTCTCCGATCAATGCAATGACGCTGACTTGCGCGGAATTCTGACGGCTCATCGCGCCGAGCAACGTGCTTTTGCCCACGCCCGATCCGCCGAAAATGCCGATCCTCTGTCCCTTGCCGCAGGTGAGCAGGCCGTCGATCGCCCGGATGCCTGTTGAAAGGGTGTCGCGGATGGGCACGCGCTCCATCGGGCCGGGAGGAGTAGCGTATAGATCGTAGGCGGCGGCAGCTACAATCGGAGGGCCGCCGTCCATGGGGCGGCCGAAACCGTCGAGCACCCGGCCGAGCAATTGCGGCCCAACGTCGACCTTGCCCTCGCTCGGGCGGGCAATAATTGTGTCGCCGAGTTGCAGGCCGTCGGTCTCTTCGAGCGGCATGGACAGCACTCGGCCGTTGCGGAATCCGATGACCTGGGTGCGGACGGAGCGGCCGTTGGCGGTACGGATTTCGCAGAAGTCTGCGATGGCGGCGGCCGGACCGGCGGATTCGACGAGCAACCCGACGAGCTCGGTGACGCGCCCGGTCCATTGCATAGACTCGATCGCGCATAGCGAGTTGATGTAATCATCGATTCGCATTTCAGACACCTGCCTTGTGACGTTTCAGAACGTCCGTCAATCCACGTTCGATCTCGCTCAATTGGGTGGCGATCGAAGCGTCGAGGCTGCCCCGCGAGGTGTCGAAGAAGGCGCTGCCGCGCGGGAGCGCGGGATCGGGTGTGACGTTGACTCGCGGCGGCAGATTGAGGGCGGCCCGATGCTGTTCGATGACAACCGCGTCCTCCGGCGAGAGTCGAAGTTGGTGGGTTTCGCTCGCGTCAACGCGATCCCAGGCGGCGCGCACCAGGCCGAGGAGGGCTTCCGGATCGGTTGCCAGTTCGCGATGCAGCACGCGGCGCGAGATCGCCATTGCCAGTTTCACCACGTCTTCTTCGGCCTCCCCGCGCAAGCGCCGTTTGGCGTTCGCCAACTCGCCGACCAGAGCTTGAAATCCATCGACTGCCGGTTTTACGAGATCCTGTGCCCGGGCGGCGACCAGGCTGTCGGCGGCGAGCCGCCCTTCATGCAGGCCTTGCTCGTAGGCCGCCCGAACGCGAACTTCCCATTCGGCGTCGCTGTGGCAGGACGTCTGGGCAAGTGGTTCACCCGCTTGCCCGGCTGCTTGCGCAAGGCTTTGAACGGGCCGAAACAGCAGCGGCGTAGCAGCCTCCGAGGATTTGCCGCGGATGATCCTAGAGGACATATTGCTCGCCCGCCGTACCCTTCAAACTGATGGTTCCCTCGGTTTCCAACTGCCGCACCAGGCTAATCATCTGCTGCTGCGCAGCCTCAACTTCTTTGATCTTGATGGGGCCGAGCGAATCCATGTCCTCCCGCAACATGTCGGCGCCGCGCGAGCTCATCGCGCCGAGCATGTGATTCTTCATCTGCTCACTGGTGCCCTTGAGCGCCACGGTGAGGATCTTGCGGTCGACTTTGCCGAGCAGCTCCTTCACGCCGGTTTGATCGAGGAGTAGAAGGTCTTCAAAGACGAACATGAGATGGCGGATGGTCTCGACGAGGCTCGGATTGGCGTTCTCGATGTTCTCGAGAATTTCCTTACTGGTATTTGAATCGAGGCGGTTGAACATTTCGGCGACGGCGCGCACGCCGCCGTAGGCTTCACGGCTGAGTTCGCCGAGGGATTTAAGCTTTGAACCAATGACGAGAGCGATCTTCGAAATGATTTCGGGCGAGATCTGATCGAGATTCGCCATCCGTAGGGCGACGTCCGAGCGCATTTCCGCCGGAAGCGAGAAAAGCAGGCCTGCGGCTTGCGAAGGGTTGAGGTGAGACAGGATGAGCGCGATGGTTTGTGGGTGTTCGCTGTGGATGAACTTGGCGAGTTGCCCGGGATCGGTTTTTTGCAGGGCGTCGAAGCTGACCATCTCCGCACCCAGCGTTTTCATCAGCAGGTCGAGCATGCGCTTGGCATGATCCGGACCGAAGGCGTTGACCAGGAGCTTGCGCGCATAGTCAATACCGCCCTTGAGCACATAGTCGTGCGCGACGGTCATCTGGTAGAACTCTTCGAGGACGCCCTCGGCTTCTTCGGGAGTCAAGATTTGGACGCGCGCAACCTCGCGTCCGATGAGTTGAATCTCCTCTTCGTCGAGGTGTTTCAAAATCTCGCCGGCGACCTGGTCACCCACAATGATGGTTAGGATGGCCGCCTTCCGGAGCCCGGAGAGCTTCTCGTCGTCTTCAGCGCCGATCCTGACCATTCAGCCAACTCCTGACTACCTGGGCCATGGCGCCCGGGTCCTTCTTCGCTTCTTCGGCGATATGGCGAGTGAGAACCTCCGTTTTCTTGGTAGCAACAACTGGCAGCTTTAAGGCGGCGAGCGCTTCGGCATTTTGTAGCGCGCGTTCGGCATGCTGTCGCGCGAACTTCGCGTCGATCTTCTTCTGGAACGCCTCGGGCGAGAGATCCTCGTCCTCGCCCTCGTCCTCGCCGCCCCCGCCGGATGCGCCGCGAATCGCACCCTGCCCGCGGATCTCGACCGTCTTCTTCTTTCCCCTGCCAAGGAGCATGAAGAATCCACCGAGCAGGACCAAGCCGGCTGCCGCGCCGACGCCAAGCAGGACGGGAGCGTTCTTATTGCCCAGAATGGTTTTGAGCCACGGCGGCGCCCAAGGCAGGGGGTCTGCCACTGGAGCCGCGGGCCTTTGCACGAGGGGTTCCGCAGACAGCGTGGATTCAAATGGGAAGCTCTCGACGACGAGCAAGTCACCGCGATCCTGTTGAAATCCGGTCGAGGCCGCCACGAGATCGCGGACGACCTTCATTTTCTCGGGCGAAGGTGGTTCTATGATGCGTCTGGCCTTTTCCCCGGCTCCTTCGAAGCGGACCTTGTGGTCGACGAGCACCGAGAGTGAGAGCTTCTTGACGGAGCCTTGCGGCATCTTCGTCC
>JAYVTO010000072.1:0-7541 GCA_043788745.1 Acidobacteriaceae bacterium | reverse complement strand
GAGGGGGTTGGCTTATGGGCGGGGTTCAGAGCGGGCGCTGATGAGATCCGCTCACTCACGTTCTCGGTTCTTTGAGAGGGGGTTGGCTTACGGGCGGGGTTCAGAGCGGGCGCTGATGAGATCCGCTCACTCACGTTCTCGGTTCTTTGAGATCCGCTCACTCCGTTCGCGGTTCTTCGAGATCCGCTCACTCACGTTCGCGGTTCTTTGAGAGGGGGCTGGCGGAGGAGTTTTTCACGGGTCCTAAAGCCCGGGGTTATAAGCCGCGCCCGTTACGGCGGGGATCGTTTCGATCTGAATCAAGGAGACGACGAACTAGTGGATCGTGCGTGTCTTCCGATTCAGAAAGTCCATCAGCAGGTACTGGCCAAGTGTATCCGGCGTCGTGAAGTACGCTTTTCCCTTACACATCTCAGTGATCTTCTGGACGAACTGCACCAGGCCGTAATCGCTCGCCAGCATGAACGTGTTGATGAGGATGCCTTTGCGCTTGCAGCGATTGACTTCCTCGAGCGTGCGGCTGATGACCAGCGGGTCCAGGCCAAATGCGTTGCGGTAGATGCGACCGTCATCGAGCGTTAGGGCAGACGGTTTTCCGTCTGTAATCATGACGATCTGCTTCATGTCTTTCTTCTCTTGCTCAAGCAGCCGCTGCGCCAGAATCAGGCCGTCCCGCGTATTCGTGTAGTACGGCCCGACCTGAACCCGAGCCAGTTCGGACACCCGAACCTCTTCCGCCGAATCATGAAAGAGAACACAGCGGAGGCTGTCGCCGGGGTACTGGGTGCGGATGAGGTGCGCCAGCGCGAGCGCAACCTTCTTCGCCGGGGTAAAGCGATCTTCTCCATACAGGATCATGCTGTGGCTGCAGTCGAGCATGACAACGGTCGCGCACGAACTCTGATACTCGGACTGGTGGACATGCAGATCCGCGTATTCGAGGTCGATCGGCACCTTGACACCCGAACGCCGGAATGCAGAGAAGAGCGTCTCGCTGACATCCAGATTTAACGTGTCGCCGAACTCGTAAAGCTTCGATGCTCCGCTGGCCTCGACGCCCGTCGAAAGATCGCGCGTATCGTGCGCGCCGAAACTCGCCTTACCGAGGGAACCCAACAAGTCCTTGAGCGTCTTGAAACCAAGAAAGTCCAGCGACTTGTCGGTGATCTCGAACTGCGGTTTGCCCTGCCCCTTGCCTTCGCCACCTTCCTGAGGCGTGATGTAGCCCGCATCCATCAACTTCTGGATTAGCTGTTCCAGTAATTGTTCAAGCTCGGCCTCGCCCATGCCCTCGATCTTCTGTTGAAGGCGTTCGCGCTGTTCCGGCGAGAACGAGTCGCCGCGTTCGAGCGCCTGCTGAATCGCCTGCTTCAGGGCCTCCATCGAGTTCGGATTCCACTCGCTGAAATTCCAAAACTGGCTCTCGTAGCCGCTTTCGAGAAAGAAGTCGGACAGCGCGCGCAGCAGGTCTTCGGCGTCTAGGCCGAGATCGTCGCCGGTGAACTTCGAATACTTAACCGACTTCATAAAGCTTCCTTATTGTTGCGGCGCACTAGTTCTCTGACCGCGTGATTCGGATCGAAACGATCCCGGCCGGAACCGGCGGGGCTATAACCCCGGGCTTTAGCCCGGGGATGCTTTGTGCCGGTCATGGCACTAGTTGAACTGCTTGCGGCCTTTGCCGCCGCGGCGACCGCTGCCGCCTTCCTCTTCCTCGTCGATGACTTCGCGTTTGCGCTCTGGATCGTTGCGGCGGCGCTGTTCGCCGGCGACGAACCCGCTTTCCTCATTTCGGCTGATGCGTTTGTGCGCATAGAGGCCTTCGAGCACGAACTCGGCGGCAGAAAGACGCAGCGCATCGGGTTCGCTGACGCCGAGGCCAAGCGCTCCCACTTTGTCGAGCAGGCCTTGGATTCCCGAAAGCTGCGCCACCGCGTCATCCGCCGCAACCGTTTCGTCGAGCTTCAACGAGCCGCCGAGGTCGAACCACTGGACGACATGGTTCATGTTGACGCCGTCGAAGTAATTCGTAAAGACCTTGCCGACGGCCATGCGGATGAGCTCGCGAGCGACGGCGTCGCCGCCTTTGAGTTCGCCTTCGTATTCGAGTTCGATCTTTCCGGTCATCGAGGGCAGAGCGGCGTAAAGATCCATGACGCGGGGTACGGCCACGGTTTCGCCGTTCGAGACAGCGCGGCGCTCGGCGTTGGACAATGCGTTCTCAAGAACCGAAATCGGCAAGCGCTGACTGACTCCGGATTTCTTGTCGACCTTCTTGTCCTCGCGCGCAAGGAAGGCGATGTTCTCAATCGATTCGACGATAAACTTCGGCACGTGGACTTCGACCGGCGACTTGCGCTTGGTCCATGCTTCCTGCAGAGTGATGGCGACGCCTTCTTCGACGGTCGACGGATAGTGGGTGCGGATCTCGCTGCCGATCCGGTCTTTCAAGGGCGTAATGATCTTGCCGCGCGCCGTGTAGTCTTCGGGGTTTGCGGTGAAGACGATCATGATGTCGAGCGGCAGGCGCACTGGGTAGCCCTTAATCTGGACGTCGCCTTCCTGCATGATGTTGAACAGACCCACCTGGATCTTGCCGGCGAGATCGGGCAGTTCGTTGACGGCGAACAGGCCGCGGTTGGCGCGGGGCAGCAGGCCGTAGTGGATGGAGAGTTCGTCGGCGATGTTCTGCCCGGCGCGGGCGGCCTTGATGGGATCGATGTCGCCGATCATGTCGGCGATCGTCACGTCGGGCGTGGCAAGCTTTTCGACATAGCGCTGATCGCGGGAAAGCCAGGCGATGGGTGTCTCGTCACCGAGGTCGGCGATCTTGTGGCGCGCAAATGCGGAGAGCGGCGCGAACGGATTGTCCCGAATTTCGCTGCCCGCGACGTAGGGCATCCACTCGTCGAGCAGCGTCACGAGCATCCGTACAAGACGCGTCTTCGCCTGACCGCGGAGCCCGAGGAGAATAAAGTTATGTCTTGAGAGAACGGCGTTGACCACCTGCGGCACCACGGTGTCCTCGTAGCCGACGATGCCGGGAAAGAGGTCGCCGCCAGCCTTGAGCTTTGCCAGCAGGTTATCGCGGGCTTCGTCCTTCACGCTTCGCAGCGCGCGATCCGGCGCGGCATAGATGCTGTTCTTGAGAGCGCCCAGAGTGTGAGGAAGATCGGAAGGATGGAAACTCATATCTATCTGGATTGTACCGCTGGCGGTTTTGGCGCACGATTTTCGTTGCGAAACGCGGGGTAGTTCCGGCGTGCGTGCAGTTTGATATGCTCTAGGCCTCTTATGAGCCGCGAGCTGAGACAGATGGATTTCGAGCGCTTCTGGCGCCGCCTGCAACAAATGGGGCTGAACGCGTATGAGGCGCGCTCGTACCTCGTGCTGGTGGGCCATCCGCGCTTCAAGGCGCTCGAATTGGCCGCACGCGCGCAAGTGCCGCGCCAGAAAATCTACGAGGTGCTCGACAGCCTGGTCGAGAAGGGCTTCGCGCAAGTGATCCAGGAGAAGACGAAGCTCTTTTCGGCAGTCGAGCCGGATCTGGCGATTCCCGGATACTTGTCGCGCCGTGAGGAGACGATGCGGCAAGAGCTCGCCGATCACTCGCGGTTGGCGAACGGCGTGATTGACGATCTGCGCAGCGCCTATGCAGAGGGCCAGGACGGCCGCGGGACGCTCGACTTCCTGCGCATCGTGAGCGATCCGCAGCAGATCGCCGGACAGTATCAGCGCATGCTGCGCGAGGTCGAAACAGAGTACATCGAATTTTCGCGGCCACCGTACGCAGTCGATCCGCTCGACGAAACGCTCGTCCGCGCGGCGCGGGAACGCAACGTCAGTTGCCGTCTGCTGCTTGCGCACGCGGCGCTCGACGAGCATCATGAGAAGCAGATCGAGGAATTCGCAGCGGCGGGCGTCGAGGTCCGCGAGGCAGATACGCTGCCAATGAAGCTGGCGTTGTTCGATTGCACCAAGGGCATGGTGGCGTTGCTGGATCCGGTGGTGACGCGGCCGACGTGGACGGCGATTGTGTTCGAGCACGCAGGAATGGGCGCGGCGATGAAGGGCTTGTTCGAAGAGTACTGGCGGCGGAGTGCAACGGGCGCGTAGAGGTTTACGGCTGGCGGTCCTACCAGACCGTCTGCACGTTGGAGGCGTAAATTATTCCGTCGCGGCTGATCGCGGGAACGGCTAAATAAACGGCAGTCGCGGCCACAATCCGATCCGGCATGGCGGGCACATCGGAACGGGATACCTGACACATCGCGTCCACGATTTCGACGGTAAAGGGCAGATCCTTACACACGTTGTCCGGGTCGTATGGGGCCGCTTTGAGATCGACATACGCGTTCGCGGGAAGCCGATTCCTTTCGATGAGATACACGATCTCAGCCATGCTGATGGCAGAGACGACAATGCGGCTTCCGGCCGCCGCGGCATTGTCGATGAAATCGCCAGCTGTCAGGGAAAGGCGGACGTCGTCAAAGAGCTACCAGAGCGCGGCATAAGTATCGGCGACGGCGGCGATCCTCTATGAGTCTTCCGCGAAGCCTCTAAACATGAGAATAGACGTCAGTTTTTGATTCTGCGCCCGGGGCGCATACTTCGCTCGGGCAACGCCCACGCTGCACACGGGCCGGGCTGCCGATTCTTCATGCGTCGGATTGAGTCGACTGCGGCTCATCTCAATGTCGTGTAGCGTCCGACTAGAAGAGAGTGGGGAGCTGCGGCGGCAACTGCTCCGCCGACTTGGCGCGCGAGACCCACTCAATCGACCGAAGGCCGAGCGCTTCCGCTCCGGCGGTGTTCTCCTGGCGGTCGTCGAGGAACAGCGATTGTTCCGCCGCGACGCCCAAACCGTCGAGCGAGTAGCGGTAGATCTCCGGCTGCGGCTTCACGAAACCGGCTTCGTAGGAATAGGTCACATGATCGAAGCGATCGAGAAAGCCGGGGATCGTGCGCAGGTGTTCGCCGAGATCGGGCGGGAGATTCGAGAGCAATCCTGTCTTGAAGCCGGCCGCGCGGACCGCGTCGACCCAATCGAGCATCGGCTGATCGAAGTTCGACCAGAAGCCGATGTCGTGTTGGACGAATTCGGCGACCTGCACCGCAGTGTAGGTTTTGCCTAATTGCGCGGCAATGCGGGCCCAATAGGTGACGGCCGTAAGTTCGCCTGAATCGTACGGAATTCGATTGCCCCAGAAGGCGCGAAGGAACTCGGCGGGCGGCGCGCCGGCGGCTTTGGCCAGCGCCTCGGTTTTCCATGCGGGGGGAAAGTGGCAGAGCACTCCACCGAAGTCGAAGAGGACGGCCTTGAGATTCGGAATTGCGACGGACAAGGCTAGCGCGCTCCGTCAGTGACTTGTGGTTCACGACGGCATCGGATTTCACGCACCGCGTAAATGCGACGGCCCTGGCTTTCAAAGTACGTCCGCATCAGAACTTCGCCGAGCATGCCGGTGCAGAACAGGATCAGGCCGCTCATGAAAAGGAGCGCGCCCAGCACCATCAGCGGTCCATGGAGTTCCAGGATGTCGCGCGCGGGATCCATGAGTTTCTTGATCGCGATAAAGCAAAGGATCGCGAATCCCGTTCCCCAACTCATGAGACCCCACTTGCCGAAGAAGTGCATCGGCCGCGTGAAGTACTTCATGAGGAACTGGATCGTCAGAATGTCGAAGAAGACGCGGAACGTGCGGCCGAGGCCGTAATGCGATCCGCCGCTGACGCGCGGAGCATTGCGAATCGGCACTTCCGCGATCCGCGCGCCGTACACAGCCGCGAGCGCGGGAATAAAGCGATGCAGCTCGCCGTAGAGGTTGACGTCTTTGAGAATCTCGGCGCGATATGCCTTAAAAGTGGTTCCGAAGTCGCGAAGATCTACGCCCGATACTTTGGCCATCATCCAATTCGCGATGCGCGACGGAATCTTGCGCGTAACGGCGTTATCGAGGCGCTGCTTGCGCCAGCCGCTGGCGATGTCATAGCCCTCGTCGATCTTGGCGAGCAGCGCGGGAATGTCTTCCGGCTCATGCTGGAGATCGCCGTCGAGCGAGATGATGACGTTGCCCTGGGCCTCGTCGAAGCCGGCGGAGAGCGCGGCGGTCTGGCCGAAATTACGCCGCAAACGAATCACCTTCAAACGCGCATCCGTCTCGACGAGATTGGCGAGGAGATCGAAGCTGCGATCAGTCGACGCATCGTCGACGAAGATCATCTCGTAGGGCTTGCGCAATCCATCAAGGACCGCGGTCAGGCGGTCGTAGAGTGGAAGGATCGCGGGTTCCTCATTATGAATGGGAACCACGATGGATAACATTTGGGCCAAACTTTAGCTTACCATCCGCATGGAATCTATCCCCCGGCGAAATCCCCGCGGAGGATCAAGGAACAAAAGAAAATCGGGGTTGGCCATCTTTTGGAAGCCGCTGGGCGCGTGGGCCAACCCCGTGTACAACACCTACTTGCGTTTCACCCGCTCACAGGCGGTAGCCGCGCCGGTCGGATCCATGGCGGAGTTTCCTTCTTCGATGTGGGCGATTTTGCCGTCCAAATCAATCAGGAACGTGGCCCGATTCGCAATTCCCATCTGCTCAATCAAAACGCCGTAGGCCTTGGCCGTCGTGCGTTCATGATCGCTGAGCAGCGGGTACGACGCCTTCAACTCTTCCTTCGACCAATGCGTCAGCGTAACAATAAAATCCGTACTGATCGCTAAAACCTGTGCATCCATTCCATCGAACTTTGCGATACCAGACTGGTACGCGGTAAGTTCCTTCGTTCAACCACCGGTGAACGCCGCGGGGAAAAACGCGAGGATCACCAGCTTCTTGCCCTTGTAGTCGCCGAGGCTGATTTCTTTGCCGGTGCTGGCACGGAGCTTGAAATCCGGAGCCGCGTCGCCGACCTTGAGAGTCGTCTTCGGCGGAGCCTGAGCGGACACTGCAAGCGCTGAGACAGCGAGCAAAAGCAGGAGTCGTTTCATAGATTCCAGTCTAACTGAAGCGGGAGGGTTCTACCAGGCAGCCGCGTTCGGCAACCTCATCGCACCGCAAAATGGGCGTGCTAAACTTGCGAAAACCATGCGCATCTTCGCGGCACTTTTCGCGTTCGTGATTTGTCATTCGATCGCCGCGCCTGCCGCCGATTGGCCGCGGTTTCGCGGACCCAACGGCGACGGCGTCGGCAATGTGAAGAATCTGCCCGTCGAATTCTCGCCGACGAAGAACGTCGCCTGGAAGCTCGACACCCCGCAAGGGCATTCGTCGCCCGTTCTCATCAACAACCGAATCTATCTGACCGGCTTCGACGACAAGCGCCTGTTGACCTTCGCCGTCGACGCCGATTCCGGCAAGCTTTTGTGGGAACGCGAAGTCGCGCGCACGCGGAAAGGCGAGCACGGCAATCCCACGAATAACGCCGCCGCGCCCAGCGTCGCGTCGGACGGCAAATACGTCGTGGCTTTCTTTGAAGACTTCGGAATGGTCGGCTACACAGCCGGCGGCAAGGAACTGTGGCGCGTTCCATTGGGCCCA
>JAYVTO010000071.1:0-6432 GCA_043788745.1 Acidobacteriaceae bacterium | reverse complement strand
CTGCCAGCGTCGCTACGCTCCGAGATCTTTCGCCTTCGGCCCGGAATGCCGTTCGCGTTCCTCCCGGAATGACTGTTCGCCTTCGCCGGAATCCCCAATTGCACCAGAGCCGCTGCAAAAGCAGTTCTCAGCCCTGGTGGAGCCACTGTTTGATCTGAAGGAAGCGCTGCACTTTAAGAACCTAAACCTCCGAACCACCCGAGATTTTCTCCTCCCGAAACTGATTTCCGGCGAAATTCCCGTTGAAGCTGCCAACGAAGCACCCACCGAAAGTGTCGAGGAAGTCACCCTACACGCATGAGCTACTTCAACCCCGATTCCGAAGATGCTGCCGTCGAGCAGCCCACCATCGCCCTCTTCGCCGAATTGGGATGGGAGACGTTGAACTGCTATCACGAAAACTTTGGTGCGCTCTCTTTGCTTGGCCGGGAGACAATGGCCGAGGTCGTCTTGCCGAATCGTCTTCGTGCTGCCATTGAACATCTGAATCCGGGCGTCTCTCCCAATGCCCTTGAAATCGCCCTTCAGGAAGTGACCAGGGACCGCAGCGCTATGAGTTCAGAGAGGGTGAATCAGGCGGTGTACCAGCTTCTCAAGAACGGCGTGAAGGTCACGTACAAAGGGGATGACGATCATGAAGAGAACGTCCAAACCGTTGCGCTGATCGACTGGACCGAACCCGCCAACAATGACTTCCTGCTGGCTTCGCAGCTTTGGATTTCCGGCGATTATGGGAAGAAGCGTGCCGATCTCGTCGGCTTCGTGAATGGCATCCCGCTCGTTTTCATCGAACTCAAGGCATCGCATAAGAAGCTGGAACTCGCTTACGAGATGAACCTGTCGGATTACAAGGACACGATTCCACAGGTCTTCTGGTACAACGCCTTTGTGATTCTGTCGAACGGCTCCAAGGCCCGGATCGGCAGCATGACGGCGGGAATCGAACACTTCGCCGAATGGAAGAAGATCGACAACGAAAACGAATCCGGCCTCATCAGCCTGGACACGATGGTCCGGGGCGTCTGCGAAAAGCGGAAGCTCCTGGACTTCGTTGAAAACTTCATTCTTTTTGATGAACGCAAGGGCGATCTCACCAAACTCGTTGCCAAGAACCATCAGTTCCTTGGCGTGAACAACGCCATCACCGCCGTCGAACACATTAAAGCCAACCACGGAAAGCTCGGCGTCTTCTGGCACACGCAGGGTTCCGGTAAAAGTTATTCTATGGTCTTCTTCAGCCAAAAGGTTCTGCGGAAGATTCCCGGCAACTGGACGTTCGTGATTATCACCGACCGGGAAGACCTGGACGGGCAAATCTATCGCAACTTCGCCAACACCGGAGCCGTGCTGGAGGACGAGAAGCGGGTCCGGGCCGATAGCGGCGAAAGCCTGAAACGGATGCTGAATCAGGAAGACCACCGCTACGTGTTCACGCTGATCCAGAAGTTCCACACTGAGAACGGCGAACGCTATCCGGCACTGTCCACCCGGTCAGACATCATTGTGGTCACCGACGAAGCGCATCGGAGCCAGTACGACGTTTTCGCCAGCAACATGCGAAGCGCCCTGCCGAATGCTGCGTTCATCGGGTTCACCGGAACGCCTTTGATGGCGGGAGAGGAACGCACCAAGGAAGTCTTCGGTGAGTACGTTTCCATCTATAACTTTAAGGAATCGGTGGACGACTCGAACACGGTTCCCCTGTATTACGAGAACCGCATTCCTGAACTGCAACTGACCAACGACAACCTGACGGACGACATCGCCGACATTTGCGAACGGGCCGACCTGGACGACGATCAGGAGCGAAAGCTCGAAAAAGAATTTAGTCGTGAATACCATCTCTTGACCCGAGACGACCGCCTGGATCGGATTGGCGAAGACATCGTGGCTCACTACATGGGCCGGGGCGTTCTTGCGAAGGCGATGGTGATCTCGGTGGATAAAGCAACCGCCGTGCGGACCTTTGACAAGGTTCAGCAACATTGGAAGGTCGCAATCGCCAAACTGCGAAAGGAACTTGCCAGCGTCGATCCGATGGACAGACCGGAACTCGAAGTGCGACTGAAGTTCTTTGAGGAAACGGACATGGCCGTGGTGGTTTCGTCGGCTCAGAACGAGATCGAAGAGTTCAAGCAGAAGGGCCTCGACATTGGTATTCATCGCAAGCGCATGGTGAAGGAAGACCTGGAAACGAAGTTCAAGAACTCAGATGACCCATTGAGAATCGTGTTTGTGTGCGCCATGTGGATTACCGGGTTCGACGTGCCGTCGTGCTCCACCATCTACCTGGACAAGCCGATGAAGAACCACACGCTCATGCAGACCATCGCACGAGCGAACCGGGTATGGCGGGACAAGCAGAACGGCCTGATCGTGGACTACGTGGGCGTTTTCCGAAATTTGCAGAAGGCGCTGGCGATCTACGGAACCGCACAGGTAGACGCCGAGGCGGGAGGGTCACCCGTTCATCAGAAGGAAGAACTGGTAAGCCAACTCCGGGACACCATTTCTGCCACAACCGATTTCTGCATGGAACGGGGCGTGAATCCGGCCACGATCCGAGACGCCAGAGGATTCGAGCGGGTGAAGCTGGTGGAAGACGCAGTTTCCGCCTTCGTGGTGAACGACGACACACGGAGAGGCTACTTCAGCCGTGCCGGGTACGTGGACAATCTATTCAAGTCTCTGCTGCCCGACCCCTCGGCAAACGAGTTCGGCCCATTCTGCAAAGTGTTCCGGGTGATCGCCGACAAGATTCGCTCTGAGATTCCGCCAGTGGACATCGCCGAAGTGATGGCCGAGATCGAAGCCTTGCTAGACCAATCCATCGGGGCCGAAGGCTACCTGATGCCGCCCGTGGCCGATCCAAATCGATACGTCGATTTGAGTCAGATTGATTTTGAAGCGCTGCGGGACAAGTTCGAGGGGAGCCGCAAACCCATTGAAGTTCAGAAGCTCCGGGAGAAGCTCACGTTCAAGCTGGCCCGAATGGTGAAGCTCAACCGGACCCGCAAGGACTTTCTGGAAGAGTTCCAGCGGATGATTGACGAGTACAACAGCGGAGCGATCAACGTCCAGGTCTTCTTCGACAAGCTGTTGGTGTTCGCCAAGCGTCTGGACGCCGAAGAGAAACGTGGCATCGCCGAACAGTTGACCGAAGAAGAACTGGTGATCTTCGATCTGCTGACGAAGCCGGAAATCGCCCTCACGGAGAAGGAAGCAGGCGAAGTGAAGAAGGTGGCGAAGGCGCTGCTGGAGAAGCTGAAGCAGGAGAAGCTGGTGCTCGACTGGCGCAAGCAGCAGACGACCAGGGCCGGGGTGTTGGTGACGATTCAAGACGTTCTGGACAAGCTGCCGAGGGCCTACACCCCGGAGCTTTATCAGCAAAAGTGCGGTACGGTCTATCAGCACTTCTACGAAGCGTACCTGGGTCAGGGGCAGAGCGTATATGGTGCGCCGGTGAATTGAAACGAAACGCCAACATTTTGAGCCAGTTCTGTTTCAGGTAAAATTGGAGTGAAACTGAACCAGCAGATTCCGACGTGTGGCCGCAGATGGAGACGAGAAGCGGCATATTGTTCCGAAGGAGTGCGTTATGGCGGCGAAAAAAGCGGCGAGCAAACCAGTTCTAAAGAAGGCAGCAAAGCCAGTCGAAGTTGACACTGAGCATCAACGAGTATCCGCAGACGCTCTGCCTCGCCGTGCGCTGGAGCAAGCGATTGAAGTTGCAAAGACGTTGCGTGCAAACTACGCCGCAAAATCCGTTTCAATTGACGAACTCGCAAAGGCAATGAACACGACACGCAACACTGCCGATTTCAAATATTGCCTGTGGTCTGCGGTTGCTTATGGCATCGTCAACGCAGAAGGGTCAAAGCAACACCGCAGCTACTCTCTCGCCGAAACTGGCCGCAAAATCGTGGCCGAAAACATCCCCGGAGAGGCAAAGGAAGCCAAGGTCAAGGCTGTCCTGACACCAACGGTGTTGAGCAAGTTCTTCACCGACTACAACGGCCATCCGATCCCTCCGACAGCGAACTTAGCGAACGTTCTTGAAGACCAGTTCGGTGTTCCCCGTGATCGGACTGCCGAGGCCATTGAGATCATCAGGGCTAACGGGAAGTATGCCGAAATCTTGGAGGATCAAGGAGAAGAGCAGGCTCCCATTGTCCGGTTGACGGGGGTTCCGACCGGGGAGCAACCGATTCAACCCCGACCGGGTGATCCCAAGCCAACCCCTACTCTTCCTGCAACGGGATGGGACAAGACTTGTTTCTACATCACGCCCATTGACAAAGACGGCAGTGAGCCACGGAAACACGCTGATATGATGCTGAAGCACGTCGTCAGACCCGCATTTGAAGAACACGGTTTCACCGTTGTTCGAGCGGACGAGATTGCTAAGTCGGGGATCATCACCAAACAGGTGTTCGAGTATTTGGCGAACGCTAGAGTCTGTGTCGCTGACCTTTCATTTCACAACCCGAACGCCTTCTACGAACTCGGAGTGCGCCACGCTTTTCTCCTACCCACGATTCAACTGATCCACAAGGACAAGACCATTCCATTCGATGTTTCTCAAGGGCGCACCATCACGATTGACACCAGCGACAACTACATGGTCACGGATCATCTCGAATCAGCACGGAAGACCCTTGTGGAATTCGTCAAGAATCTCTTAACGGATGGCAGCAATTCCGATGACAATCCGGTGGCTGCTTATTTGCCGACCTTCAAGGTCTCGTTCAAGTAAGCGTCAGAAATGTGCGGAGCGGCGTGCAGAGGTCGTCCCGACGCCGCTGTCTCCATAGTGTCTCCATGAAACGGATTTTGAGGCACTTTGGGCAATCGTGGCAAACACAACATCAATAACTTGCGTGTTTTCAATAGGCTCTGCGGCTACGAGCCCCGCCCGGCTCACCAAAGCATTCAATGCTTTGCATGGGATTTTCCTTTCGCTGTTGTGCCCGTGTTGTGCCCGGTTTTGCCCTTGAGGTAGGCCGTCAAGGTCTCGCCATCTTCCCGGATCGCGTCCGGGCGGACGATCTGGTATCAAGGGTAAACGGGCTCAGTTTTTTGTGTCCGCAGATCGAAGTGGCGACCGCTCACCACTCCCTTTTTTTCGAAAACGGGCGGATCGGTTTGTGCCGGCAGTTCGCCGCGCACATTTTCATGGACCGAACCCTTGCGAAATTCCAAGAGCTGCCAAGTCATCGACAGAGAACTCTTTTGGATAATGGTGGGCCGGGAGGGGCCCGAACCCGCGACCACCGCGTTAAAAGTGCATTCCCGCCGTCAGTAGTCGATCGAAATGCATGTTTTTCGCGCACTTTCCGTGCGCCGCATACGCGTGGCCCGGGACCGTAAGTACCTCAGCCGGGGCGGGCCGGTGGCTGATTTTCTCTCCTGCGTTAGGATGCCAGCACTTCTTCGACTGCGGCGCGTGACTCTTTGGAACGTTGCGTCCGGATTCTCGCAATCCACATGATCACGCCGCTCGCCGCTTGCATCACGATCGCGATCGTTGCGAGAAAGAACGCGATCCTCGTCGGCCAGCCCCAGAAATCCCCTGTGTGGATCTGGCGGCTCCAGTAAATCAGCGATTTCACGCCCTGCAGTTCGCGCGAGGTCTGTAGTTGGAGGACTGCCCCGCTGTACTTATCCAGTACCATTTGGCTTCTGCCGGCGGGCGTATTGTCCTCCGGCAGTTTCATCGTGACCTGGTACGCCGCCCTTGGACCCAACGCAAGTCCCACAGTGGTAATTCTCGCGCCTGGAAGCGCGGCGAGCGCCTTTGCGACGGCGTCATCCACGGGAATAGCCGCAACACCGGGTTGAGGATTCGACATTGGCGGAGCCGGGCGAACCGGCTGGCCTTTGGCGTCGAGTGCCGGAGGCGGCAGCATGTATTTGTCGAACGAGAGAACGATCCCCGTGCCTGCAATCATCAGGGTGGGAATCAGCGCGTACAATCCAGAAATATGGTGGAGGTCGAAATTGAATCTGCGCCATGAAGCTTGCCGGTTGAAGGTGAGTATCTTGCTCCGCCACCACAAATAGAGGCCACTGCACGCAAGCAGAACCAGGACGATCGTTGCGTATCCGACGATCAGCGAGTCCCTTATCATCAGCCTCCGGTGGAGGTCCTGCACTTTAGCCATCAGGCGATGCTGAATCAAGCGCGAGCCGAGAACCTGGCCTGTGTGCGGATTGACGGTGACGCGCAAGCCGTCGTTCATGATCACCTCATGCGCCATGCCTTCTTTCTGGGCGAGGTACAGCAGGATCGCCCGCTTGCCTCGGAAGGCCTTCTCGGCGGCGGGTCCGAGAGAGGCAAGTGGAACACGTTCCACCTTCGGCTCTACGTAATAGATCCGCGAGTTCAGCCAATGATCGATTTCGTGCTCGAACGTGAGTACGGCACCTGTG
>JAYVTO010000070.1:0-14011 GCA_043788745.1 Acidobacteriaceae bacterium | reverse complement strand
GATTGCCGTACTTCCTGGTGCTGTCTGCGGGCGCTTACTTCGCGGTTGATCCGTGCGCGGTTGAATCCGCTCCCGACGCGGCCCTTCGGGCCGCTTTGGTCGCGGCTCGGATTTGTCGTATTTCTTCGCCTGCTCGCAGCACTCACGCATTTGGCCGGCTCATGTTGCTTATGACGCGTGCGTCCGCTCACTCTCTATCAACCACCTTGTAAGTCATTTGATTTCGATTGCCGTACTTCCTGGTGCTGTCCGCGGGCGCTTACTTCGCGGTTGATCCGTGCGCGGTTGAATCCGCTCCCGACGCGGCCCTTCGGGCCGCTTTGGTCGCGGCTCGGATTTGTCGCTTTTTGTCTTGCGCGGTGGGCTGCCGTGCTGGTTCATGGCGGTCATGACGCGCCTCGTCGAGATCTGCTCATTTCGTTCTCGGTTCTTTGCTGGCGAGTGGCCGTGGAACCTTGCGAATTGTTCGCGGCGCTCGACAAGTAGCGCGGCGAAGCGCCGATTCACAATCCGTTACGGCTGAGCGGCCCAACCTGCGGTAACATAACGCCTGAGTGGCCAATAACAGCGCAACCATCAAATCTTTGCTCATTCGGGATTCCGGCGGGAAGAGCGTTCTTGTTCCGCTGGACCGCGACCGGCTTTCGCTTGGCCGATCCAGCCATAACGAGCTTTGCTATCCCGAAGACGCCGGGCTTTCGCGACAGCACCTTGCGATTGTTCGCCTGGGAGACGGCTGGGGTATCGAAGACCTGGGCAGCAAGAACGGGACGCTGCTCAACGGCGCGCGTGTCGAGGGCACGGTACCCTTTCACAGTGGCGACCGCCTTTCCGCCGGGCATCTTACGATCGAGTTTGCCGATGCGGAGGGCGCGGCCAATACGGTCGTGTTTATCGAGAAGGCCGACACGACAGGAGTGATGTCGACCACCGTGGTCGCGAGCCTGGAGGGCGTGCTGGGGCCGGAAGAGGTCGGCGATTTCAGCAAGACCTACGTGATGCCCCAGAACCCGCAGATGCGGGCGCTGATTCGCGCAGGCCGGGAGCTTGCAAGCCATCGGCCACTCGCGGAACTGTTCGAAGTGATCATGGATCTGTCGCTTGAAGCCGTAGGGGCGGGACGCGGCGTACTGATGACGCTCGAAGGCGAAGCGCTGCAGGTGCGCGCGGTGCGCGGCGACAACTTTGAGATCAGCTCGACGGTGCGCGACCGCGTGTTGCGCGAGAAGGCTTCGCTGCTGGTTCGCGATGCCCAACTCGATCAGGCGTTCAAAGCGCAGCAGAGCATCGTCGAACAGAAAGTTCGCAGCATGCTGGCGGTTCCGCTGCAAACGAACGATCGCGTAATCGGACTGATTTATCTCGATTCGCCGCATATGATTCGGGAGTTTTCCCGGGAAGATCTGAACCTGCTAACGGTGATGGCGAACGTCGCGGCAATTCGCATTGAACATGCTCGACTCGCCGAAGTGGAAGCGAACGAGCGCGTGATGGCGAAGGAACTGGATCAAGCCGCGCAGATTCAGCGCCGCCTACTGCCGTCGGAAGTGCCGATCCAGGCAGGCGTCGACCTTGCCGGATTCAACGTGCCCTGTAACGGGGTGGGCGGCGATTACTACGATTTCGTGCCGTACGAAGACGGCCGGATTGCGATGGTTGTCGGCGACGTGGCAGGCAAGGGCATGCCCGCTTCGCTGTTGATGTCGAGCCTGCAGGCACGCGTGCAAGTGCTATTTGAAGAACCGACGGGCGTTGCCGGACATGTCACGCGCCTGAACAAGGCTGTGAGCGCGCGGTGCCCGGAGAATCGGTTCATTACGTTTTTCGCGTGCGTCCTCGATCCGAAGACGGGCGAGCTTTCCTATTGCAACGCAGGACACAACCCGCCGCTGATCGTCCGCACGAACGGCGACGTGGACCGGCTGACGGTTGGCGGCATGTTCCTGGGGCTGTTTCCTCTGGCGAAGTATCAGGAGGGCAGCGCGATGCTGAATCCGGGCGACATTCTGATTCTGTTCAGCGATGGCGCGAGCGAGGCGACTCCGGCGGATCTCGACGAAGAGTTTGGCGAGGACCGGCTGGCTTCGACGGCGGCGCTACATCGTGAAAAAACGGCTCCGCAGATACTTGAGGAGATCAATCTCGCGCTGGCGACCTTTACGGCAGGGGCGCCGTTTGCAGACGACGTTACGTTGGTGATCGCGCGGCGCATGTAGCGCGGGCCGTCCAGGAATCCTTCCTATCGAAAGACAGTCGCGGGGCGCTCCGTCGAAAAACAGCAGTGCGGTGTCCGCTCCCGACGGGGCCCTTCGGGCCCCTTTGGTCGCGGCTCGGATTAGGCGCTTGCGGGTATTTTCATCCGGCTTGGTGGCGAGAAGAGCCATGTTCGCTTACTTCGCTCGACTTCGTTTCGCCTCGTGCGCGCCTCGTTTCCGTGTGCGGTTCACGCGCGCTGAAGTGCTATTCCAACAACCAGGCTTTGAGGTGCGCTTTCTGCTCGTCGCTCGCGGTGGGATTCACTTCGAGGCGGCCCCATGCTTTGGGCGGAGCGGCCAGTTTCAGGTTGATCTTGATCAACTCGTCGCGGCGCGCGATCAGTAGCGAAACGGTTTCGCCGGGCTTGAAGGCTTCGAGGCGGAGCTGGAAATTTACTGGCGTCACACGGAAGTTTTCGACGGCGATGATCTCGTCGGCGACATTGAGACCTGCGTCATAAGCGGGCGTCTCGCGGCGTAGTTGCGTGACGCCGAGGCCGTTGAGCGTCGCGCCGTGAAAGACCTTGGGCGCAGGGCCGCCGCGAGGTTGTGCTTCCCGGAAGTGGAGGCCGAACCAGTCGAGCGCTTCGGTGTAGTCGAGCTCGTCCGTCGTTTCGAGAACGGTGCGGAACCAGTCGCTGAGATCTTTGCCTGCGACCTCCGCTGCCGTCTTGCGGAAGTCGGCAGGCGTAAAGCCGCGGGTTCCGCCGTAGCGCTGGTAGGCCAGCTTCATCATGTCGTCGAGCGACTTCGCTCCATTCGTGGCCTTCCGGATCTTCGCGTCGAGCAGAAAGCCAATCACTTCGCCTTTCGTGTAATAACTGATGGTCGTGTTCGGCGAATTTTCGTTGGGGCGGTAGTGCTTGATCCAGGCGTCGAACGAAGCTTGTTCGACCGAAGTGACGAGGCGGCCGGGCGTCGATTGGAGCTGTGTGATGGAGCCTCCGAGGGTGCGAAGGAATTCGTCGCGCGAGGTGAGTCCGGCGCGCATGACGGCGAGGGGGCCGTAGTAGGACGTGAAGCCTTCGGAAACCCAGAGACTTCGTGAGTAGACTTCGTTGTCGTAGTCGAACGGACCGAGTTCGATGGGGCGCAGGCGTTTGACGTTGAAGGCGTGAAAGTATTCGTGGCTCGCGAGGCCAAGAAATCCGGAGTAGCTGGGGCGGCGTGGGCCGCCGGGGGCGGCTTCGGCTTCGGGCGGCGCGTTGGGGTCTGAGGGATAGCGTGTGGCCCACTTGCTACCGATCATCAAAACCGAGTTTTTGTGCTCGGTGCCGCCGCCGGATTCGGTGAGCATATTGATGAAGACGTACTTCGCGTAGGGCAGCGCGCCGAACATGCGGCGGAACTCGGCGACGATCTTCCCGACGTCTTTGGCGGCTTTCGCGCCGTCGAACACGCCGGCCTCGCCCGTATTGACGAGGTAATGCGGCTTGCCATCGATGCTCCACTCGTAGACGGCGGGGTTGCCGGCGATGATGGGTGAGTCGATCAGGGTGTCGAAGTCGGGGACGGAATATTTGAGCAGCCCGCCCTCCATGCCGGTCATCACTTTGGACCAGGTGGGCGGCAAAACGAATTCGACTTCGTGGCGGCGAGGCGCGGATCCGGCGAGGGTCATGAAGGTCGGCGCGCCATTGAGCATGGCGAATCCGGCTTCGACGAAGGAAGTTTGCGTACCCATTTCCCGGCAATAAACACGGTAGGAAAAGGTGATTCGCGCGGCGCGGGCGGTGTCGATGGCCCAGTGATTTTTGCGGGTTTTCTCGATCGAGAGAGGGCGTCCGTTGGCTTCGGCTTTGACGTTCTCAACGTTGCGGGCGTATTCGCGAACGAGGTAGGAGCCGGGGGTCCAGACGGCCATCATCATCTCGATGCGGGGTTTTCCATCGGTAGGCACGGAGGCTTCGACTTCGACGTAGTGAGTCTGCGGCGCGGGGAAGCGGAGCGTGTAGCGGATCGCTTCCTGTGCGAGGGACGGGAGGGCCAAGGCGAGAAGGAGAAGAGAGATCCGCATTTTCCGGAGGGTAACACGCCGGTCTGCACCGGGTGCGGTCTCATGCCAAGCCCTTGGCATGTAGCCTGCGCACTATGGACTTGATGACATACTAGACATGTGCTCTGGACGGTCCAATTGGCGGATGAGTTCAAAGCGGAGTTCGATCTGCTGTCCGACGAGGTTCAGGAAGAGATCCTCTCGTTGTCGAATCTCCTGATGCCCGCAGATGGGAAGGCCGAGAGTGGATACGTTGAATGGGTCGAAGGACGCCAGAATGAAGGAATTGCGCTTCTCGGCGAGCGACGGAGAGTGGCGTGTTGCCTTTGCGTTTGATCCGAAGCGATCCGCGATTTTGCTCGTTGCCGGAGATAAGTCGGGCGGCAGTTACGCCCGATTCTACAAAGGGTTGCTCGAGACGGCGGACACGAGATTTAATGCTCACCTGCGCCGTCTGAAGAAAAGGAACGAACCATGCCAGTGAACGTGGACGACATTATCAAGACACTCAGCCCAAAACGCCAGGAGAAGATCGCTGCCCGAACGATCGAGCTACTGGCAGAGGAAATGACAATTCGGCAGTTGAGAACGGCCTGCAATCTCACTCAAGTTCGACTGGCAAAGGCGCTGGGCGTCAATCAAGATAGCGTGTCGCGATTGGAACATCGAAGCGACCCGTTGATGTCGACACTACGAAAGGCAGTAAAGGCGATGGGTGGCGAACTCGTGGTGCTGGCTCAATTTGCCGGCCGCCCGGCGGTGATGTTGTCGGGATTGGGCGGAAATGACGTGTCCCAGAGCGCGCGGAAGCCGGCCGGGAAACCATCGCCGACGCCCACGGCGAAGCGGCGAGTTCGCGCTTAGGCGCGGGCAGATCGTCACAGGAGCATCTGTGAGTGCGGTCTTACTGCCGCCTTAGATGCTGGTTCGTAGAAGTGCTACTCTGCTGTTTCCGCCTATGACTCCGCCCGCGAAAATTGCTCACTACAAGATCACGACTTTGCTTGGCGAAGGCGGGATGGGTGCGGTGTATCGTGCGATCGACACGAAGCTGCATCGTGAGGTGGCGATCAAGATTCTGACGGATGCGTTTACCGGGGACGCGGATCGGCTGGCGCGATTCACGCGCGAGGCACAGGTGCTGGCTTCGCTGAATCATCCGAATATCGGCGTGATTTATGGCGTCGAGGAGCAGGCGCTGATTCTCGAATTGATCGAAGGTCCGACGCTTGCGGATCGCGTTGCGCAGGGCGCGATGCCGATTGAGGAAGCTCTTCCGGTGGCGAGCCAGATTGCGGCGGCGCTTGAGTACGCGCACGAGAAGGGCGTGATTCACCGCGATCTAAAGCCGGCGAACGTGAAAATTACTCCCGACGGCACGGTGAAGGTTCTTGATTTCGGCCTGGCGAAGATTGCGGAGGATCGTGTGCCGTCGGGCGATGTCGCGAATTCGCCGACTTTGACGATGCGGGCGACGCAGGCGGGCGTGATCATGGGCACGGTGTCGTACATGTCGCCGGAGCAGGCGCGGGGCCGTCCGGTGGATAAACGCTCGGACATCTGGGCGTTCGGCGCGGTGCTCTACGAGATGCTTTGCGGCCAGCGGCTGATCGATGAGGACAACGTATCGGACGGCTTGGCTGCGGTGCTGAAGAGCGAGATCACGCTGGAGGCATTGCCCGCCGAGACACCGGTGCGGGTCCGACGGCTGATTGAGCGCTGCCTGGAGCGCGATCCGAAGCAGAGGCTGCGCGACATCGGCGAGGCGCGGATTGCTTTGGACGCGAAGCCGGATCCGGAGGCTGCGCCGGTTGTTGCGCAGGCGGCTCCGGCGCGGGCGGAGCGGAGCACTTTGGTGTTTTGGGTTGGCGCTGCGGTGGTTGCAGTTGCGGCGGCGGCTGGCGGATGGCTGTTCGCGCGGACAAGCGTTGCGGCTCCGGCGGTGGCGCGGTTATCGATTACGCTGCCGGTTCCGCTGAGCGACGCCGGCATCGGGAGGCGCCAAAACATTGCGATGTCTCCAGATGGGAAGACGCTTGCATTTGTCGGAATCCTGGACGGCAAGGATATCCTCTTTGTCCGCGCGATCGACCAACTGGAATCGAAGCCGCTCTCCGGAACCGACGGTGCGTACGGTCCGGTGTTTTCGCCCGACAGCGCGTGGATCGCGTTTGTCTCAGATGGAAAGCTGAAAAAGGTGCGCGTGCTCGGCGGAACGCCCAGCGTGGTCGAGGCGAACGTCGACGGCAATGCGTTCGATTGGACGGAAAACGACGCCATTGTCTATTCGCGCTCGTCCTCGCAGGCGGTGGAACGGGTACCGGCGTCCGGTGGAGCTTCGCAAGTTCTCGTGCAGCCGAATCCGGGCAAGAACGAAATCCAAACGCTGTGGCCGAGCATGTTGCCTGGCGCCACGGATCTTTTGTTCGTGATCAACCCCGGTTCGATTGCGGATTTCAGCGAAGGGCGCGTCGCCGTTGAGACCATCGGCAAACGAGAATCGCGCGAGATTTTGGCTACTGGCTCGTTTCCACACTACATTCCGACTGGGCATCTTGTCTTTTTCAATGGCAATGGTTTGTTGGCGGCGCCTTTCGACCTCAAGCGAAGGAAGCTGACCGGGGCAGCCGTTCCGGTGGCCGATGGGCTCTCGATGTGGCCCTTCTCCGGCGCCGTGCGGGCAGCTATTTCAACGTCCGGAACTCTGGTCTACGCACCGGGCCGTTACGTGGAGAACAAGGAGCGCCTGGTGGCACTCGATGCGAGCGGTGGCGCGAAACCATTGACTGAGTTTGGGTCGCAACGCATCTCGGAGATTGCTCTGTCGCCGGATGGACAGCGTGTCGCAATGCGCGCCCGGAAGGCGAACGACGATATCCATTTGCTCGACATCGGGCGGGGGCTCGTTAGCAGGTTCACTTACGAAAACGGGGACGAGCTGGTGCCTCTGTGGAGCCCCGACGGAAAGCGCCTGGTGTATTCGTCGGAATACGGCGGGCCGTCGACGATGTTCATGAAAGCCCTGGATGGCAACGGCGCGCCGGAGAAAGTTTTGAGCGCGCAATACAGGCAGCTCGCCCGTTCGTTTTCGCCGGATGGAAAAATCCTGGCCTATGACGAACTGCATTCTACGAGCCGCAGCGACATCTGGACGGTCCGGCTGGACCAGGGGCCGGAACGGAAACCGGAGGTTTTTTTGCGAACGCCGTTCGCGGAGAGCAGGCCGGCGTTCTCGCCGGATGGCAAGTGGATGGCGTATCAATCGGACGAGTCAGGCAGGATGGAGGTGTATGTCGCGCGGTTTCCTGGCGCGGGCATGAAGCAGCAAATCTCGGCGGAAGGCGGCGTCCAGCCGTTGTGGGCACCGTCCGGCAAGCAGTTGTTCTTTTTGAACGGACAGCGCGTGATGGCTGCGGATGTGGAGACCGGATCCGCGTTGCGGGTTGCGAAACCGAGGATGCTGTTTGAGAACGCCGCGGTTAGAATGGACACCGCTTTCTGGGGGCGGGCCTATGCGGTGTTTCCAGATGGAAAGAGATTCCTTTTCGTCGAGAGGGCGGTGCCGCCGGAGGTTCGGGAGTTGGTGGTGGTTTTGAACTGGTTCGAGGAAGTGAAGCGGAAGGCGAAGTAGGCCGGCTGGTCTGGGCGAGATCCGCTCACTCTCCATGAACCACCGCGTAAGTGACTCTTGTTGTCTGGGCTGGGGCCGACTCCGGAGACCGCTTACTGCGCCCGACTTCGTCGGGCTTCGTGCGCGGCTCGGATTCTTGGCATCTCTTCGCCTTTTGGTAACAATCCTGGTTCATGGCGATCATGACGCGCGGGCGAGATCCGCTCACTTCGTTCGCGGTTCTTTGCCGACGTTTCGAGACGAGGAAAGAAGCAGCCTGACGGACCGCGGCGGAGGGCTGAGTCCCCTCCATTCCCGTGCGCAACTGCTGGGGATCCGGGTCACTTTAGGGGCTGAACGGTGAGCGTGGACTTTGCTTCGACTTTGCCGAACTGCATTGGAAAGCTGGTGCCGGCGTAATAGGCGTCCCACTGATCTTTGTAGTGACCAGAGAGGAAATGCGCCGACTCGCCGATGGTGATGTTGTTGAGCGACTTGTCGAGGTCGGCGAGATCGACGACCATGCGCATCGAGGGACCAAGTCGGCGCGTGGTTTGTTTTACTGTCGTCGACGATCCGCTCATCGGGTAGGGTCCGATATTGAAGTAGCTGCCGAGAACGGGAAGCTGTCCGCCGACGGGCTGGTTGATCGTGAGGAGATTGAGACGGCCATAATCCCAGTCTGCGATGCGGCTGCCTTGCGATTTCGCTCCTTCGATAATGGCGGCGTCGAGCGACTTGATGAGCATTTGGTCCCAATCGGCGAACCAGTCCTTCGGGCGCTCGCGGAGGAGGCGCTCCATTACCGCGGTGGCCATGCCGAAATCGTAGTTCGAGCCTTTGCCGGGCACTGCGCGGTCGGCGATTGCCTTGCGGACCTGGATGAACAACTGCGCGGTGATGACGGGCGCGGGCAGGCCTTTCTCCATTTGGCCGTTCCACTTCTTGAGAACGGCGACGGCGTCGAGGACGGCCGGGTTCGTGGCCTTGGTGCGTTCGGCGGCGGCGATCGCTTGTTGCGCGAGAAAGAGCGAGAAGCCCGAGTACACGTCCTTCTGCACGACGAGCATGTCTTCGGGCTTCAGCGACTTCCTGGCGTCGAGCAGAGTAGCGATTTGCGTAGCGCGATAGGGCGGGGCGAAGGTTCCGTTGACGGCGAACGGGTAGTCCGGCGGGAAGGGATTCTGATTCGCCGTTACGATGCGCCCGCCAGCGGGGTTGAAGGTGGAGGGCAGCGCTTCGAAGGGAATGTAGCCGGCCCATTCCTGGGTACCGGAGGCTCCGTCGAGCGGCGCGGTGCCATCGAAGCCGCGGCGGATGGGGAGCAATCCGGTGGCCTGGTAGCCGATGTTGCCGGCGGTGTCGGCGTAGACGAAATTCTGTCCGGGGCCGGGGAAGCGCTTGAGCGCGGCGCGGAATTCGTCCCAGTTCGATGCGCGGCTGAGTTCGAGGAACGGGAACTGGAAAGAACCCGGTTCGGCAGCGGCCCAGCGGAGCGCGAAAACTTTGGGTCCATCCGTAACGATGACTGGTCCGTGACGCGTTACGAAGACCGGAAGGACGATGGTCTTTTCGCCTTTGACTGCGATGGGTTCCTGCTCGACGACGGAACCCTCGACACGGTCTCCAAACTGGTAGCGGCCGGTGGCTTGGTCGAACCGTTCTTCATAGAGATCCTGCACGTCGTAATGAAGGTTGGTGACGCCCCACGCGATCTTCTCGTTATGACCGATGACGACGGCTGGAATACCGGGCAGCGCGACGCCAATGACATTCAGGCCGGGGGCCTTGAGGTGAACCTGGTGCCAGGTGGATGGCGCGGAGAATTCGAGGTGGGGATCGTTCGAGAGAATCGGCTTGCCGGATGCGGTGCGCGATCCGGCGACGGCCCAGGCGTTGGAGCCAGGCTGCGGCTCCCATCCGGCGCGCGGCGGAAAGAGCACGTCGATGCGGGCGCGGTCTTCCGGTGTCTTCGCAGCGACGAGCAGATTACGCTTCTGCCAATCGTCTTTCCACGAGGTCGTC
The DNA here is from genome assembly GCA_043788745.1 of Acidobacteriaceae bacterium. Lineage (GTDB taxonomy): Bacteria > Acidobacteriota > Terriglobia > Bryobacterales > Bryobacteraceae > JBBQWZ01. The sequence continues at coordinate 4,125 of JAYVTO010000070.1, read as the reverse complement.
AGATTGCGATGCATTTGCAGCGCGGCGAGCAGCGAATCCTTGACGGTCCAGGGGCGCGGATCGTAGCCGAGCAGCGCGAATTCAAAGGGCAACTTATTGCGATGCGTTTCGAGATAAAAGTTGACGCCTCGCGCGTAGGCAGCGATGATCTTACGATCTTCTGCGGGCAGCGTGCGCTCGTGATTTTCGGCGATGCGCTGCAGGCGAAGGCGGCGCGCTTCCTGATCGGATTCGAGGGCGCGAACGCCGACGACTTCGGCGAGTTCGCCGGCGGCGAGACGGCGCAGCGCGTCCATCTGCCACATGCGGTCCTGCGCGGTGGCGAAGCCTTGGAGGAAGATGGCATCCTCCCAATTGGCGGCCTCGATGTGCGGAACGCCGAGCGCGTCGCTGTGGATGCGGGCTGCGGCGGAAATGGGGGCGGAAAGCGTTCCGGAGGTTTCGGGAAGAGTTCGCCACCCGAACCACCAGATTGCACCGGCGAGGGCGACGAGCAAAACGGCTATGCTCAAGTTAAGGAAGCGGACAAGACGGCCAGATTGCACTGATCCCGATTGTAGCCCGAACAACGCACCAGCCGCCCTTTCCACAGATGCCTTATCGTTTGCTCATCACGGTCGCGATTGTCGTGATCAACGGCTTTTTCGCCGCAGCCGAAGTGTCTCTTGTCTCATCGCGGCGTTCGCGATTGAAGGCGCAAGCCGAGCAAGGCAACGTCGGCGCGCTGGCAGCGATCAGTTTGCTCGAGAATCCGAGCCGATTGCTTTCGGTGACGCAGTTCGGCGTGACGCTCGCTTCGCTCGGCTTGGGTTGGGCGGGCGAGGATCCGTTGTATCACCTGGTGGTCGGCTGGATGCAGCCGCTAATGACGCCGCAGCTTTCGCCCTGGATCCATGGCGGCAGCTTTGGCATCGCGTTCCTGCTAATCAGCTTCGCGCACGTGGTGATCGGCGAAGTGCTCCCGAAGAATTTGGCGATCGAGAAGGCGGAGCGGTTGGCGGTGCTGATGGCGCCTCCGCTGTTGGTGTTCCACAGCCTGGCGCGGCCGTTTGTTTGGGTGATCGAGCAGACGTCGACGGTGTTGTCGAAACTGATCGGCCTCAAAGGCGATCATTCGGCGGGTGGCCATTCCGCCGAAGAACTGAAGTACATCGTATCGAGCAGCCGCCTGGAAGGGCATCTGGAGGGCTTTGAAGAAGCCGCTATTCAGAAGTTGCTCGAACTATCCGATATTTCCACGCGCGAGATCATGATTCCGCGGAACGACATGATGGCCGTGCCACTCGATACCGATCTCGACGAGTTGCTGCGGATCGCGATCGAGCACAAGTATTCGCGACTGCCCGTGTACGAAGGTTCGATCGATCACGTGGTCGGCGTGGTGCATTATAAAGATCTGATGCGCGCCTGGCAGGAGCGGAAGCTGGCTGTCGATCGCGGCGTGCGCGCGCGGATGTTTGAACTACGGCGCTTGGTCCGGCCGCCGGTGTTTGTGCCGGAGTCGAAGCCGTTGAATCAATTGATCGACGAATTCCGCAAGAAGCGTACGCATCTGGCGATGGTCGTTGACGAGTTCGGCTCGATCGCCGGCATGGTGACACTCGAAGACGTGCTGGAGCAAGTGTTCGGCGACATCGCGGATGAACACGACGTGCAGCGGCACATGCCGTCGGCGGGCGCGAAGGTGATTGTCGTCGATGGCAGTACGACGATTCGCGATTTGGCGTCGCAGTATCACATCGAGTTGCCCGGCGATGCGGGGTTCGAAACGCTGGCGGGGTTCCTGCTATTCCAACTTGGGGAGCTTCCGGCGAAGGGGACGACAGTGCAGTACGGCACGCGCAAATTCACGGTGCTCGACATGGAGAAGAATCGGATCGCGAAGGTGCGGATCGACAAAGAGGATCCGGTGGCAGCGAGCGCGTAGAGCTACGCAGATCTCTTGACGCGGCGTTGCGGGCCTGCCACCGCTTCTTCCCGGTCGAGTCCCTCGCGCAACAGCATTTTGACGTAGGTTTGGTAACCGATGCCCTTTTTGTCAGCGATTCGACGGGCGCGAGCCAAATCCTCCAGCCGCATATTGATTGTGATGTTCTTGGCGACGCTCTTTGCGGATTGTGACAAAATCCTGGCAGCCAGGCCTTGGCGCGCGGTTCCGTCCTTGAGCGCCGCCAACATTTCTTTCTCGAAGCGGGCGCGATTCTTTTGGATCCATTCGGCCTCTTCCCGTTCGGTCGCGAACTTTGGAATTTCTACTTTGTATTTCATGATTGAATCCCCTTGCTGGTGAAGTACCAGCGTCGCAGTTGCTTGGATCCTGCGCATTGTTTCAGTAGGGGCTGATCGCGTGTTTCGTGAGTTCGGGCATCTCGTGGCCGAGCAGTTTCTTAAGGTCGTCGCGCAGCGGGCCGACTGAGCGCGCGTAGATCATCTTGTACGCCGCGCAGAAATAATCAAGCTCCTCGAATTGGCCGTGCGGGCCGTGGCGGAACTTGGGGCAGCCTCCGTGGCAAATGGATTGGTACTCGCAGACCTGGCATTCGGGGTGGGCGAGCGTTTTCTTGGACGCGAAGTTGTAGCGCTTTTGGCGGCGGGCGATCTCGGCCCAGGAGTCGAGCGTGACGTTGCCCAGCTTCCAGTCCTTCTCGACGAAAAAGTCGCAGGGGAAGACGTCTCCGTTGTATTCGACGACGGCGTAGCTGTCGCAGGTTTCGTGCATGGTGCAACTGCCGGGCTTTTGACCCGCGAGGGCCTCCGCAATGTTATCGAAGTAGCGGATGCGCATCTTGCGGCGGTCCGGCCACCAGAGATCGAAGGTGGCGACGAGGAACTTGCCGTACTGTTCGGCGGTGATGGTGTAGTTAAGGCGTTCGCCACCGGAGCCGAATTCGGCGAGCGGGATGTACTGAATGTTGTCGACGCCGAGGCTCTTGTAGAACTGGTAGAGCTCGCGGGGCTTATCGATGTTGGCTTCGTTCAACACGCAAAGGATATTGAAGTCGACGTTGTTTTCCTGCAGCGTCTCGATGCCCTGCATCACCTTGCGAAACGTGCCGTGTCCGGCCTTGTTGTAGCGGTACTTGTCGTTGATCTCTTCGGGCCCGTCGAGCGAAACACCAAGCAGGAAGTTGTGTTCGCGCAGTAGATCGCACCAGGTCTCGTCGATCAATGTGGCATTGGTTTGGAGCGCGTTCGAGATGTTGTGGCCGTCGCGGCCGTATTGCTTTTGGAACTTGACGAGATCTTCGAAGAAGCCCAACCCGGCGAGCGTAGGTTCGCCGCCTTGGAAGGCGAAGACGCTGTTGGGATAGGAGTAGAACATCCAGCTGTCGACCAGGCGCTCGAGCGTTTCCGAGGTCATACGGCGCGCGGGAAGTTCCTTGTAGGGGTCGGCGTCGCGGTCGAGGTAGAAACAATACGCGCAATCGAGGTTGCAGACGGCGGAGGCGGGCTTGATGAGGAGGGAGGTCAAGCGCGGCGTGGTGCCGAGGATGGGCGCGTTGCCGTAGATGGGGAAGGGGCTGATGCTGGTGGACATGGTGCGGCTTGCTGGTTAGGGTAGCACTGGGCGGCGAATCACCGCGCGTATTTAATGCAAGCGTGCACAGCGAATACATCGAACAACGCAACGGCCGGTACTACGTAGCCGGGACGCGTATCTCGCTGGACTCCGTAGTGTGTTCGTTCAAGCGGGGAGAGTCACCTGAGCGGATCATGGAATGCTTTCCGCCGCTTGACACGATGTCACGCGTTTACGGTGCAATCGCGTTCTATCTTGAACACCAAAGCGAAATCGACCAATACCTCGTAGACTCGGAGCGCGAGTTTGAAGCCAACACAATTCCGATGTCCGAGGCAAACCCGGTCCTCTGGGAGAAGGTTCAGCGGGCCCGGGCCAAGATGGGTGAGCATCGGTCTTGATTCGCTTTCAGGCGGACGCCGATCTCGATCAGAGAATCGTCGCCGCGGTTCGGCGAACGGAGCCGGCCATCGATTTCGCTACGGCGAAGGAAAGCTCTCTCAAGGGACTGCCGGACACCATCGTCCTTGGGACGATGCCTGGACACGTCCGTCAAAGCTTCGCGACGGATTGTCGAGCTCAGGCGTTCTCCTTGTATCGCAGTT
>JAYVTO010000069.1:0-10484 GCA_043788745.1 Acidobacteriaceae bacterium | reverse complement strand
CCGCGGCATGCGGTTGGTGAAGCTCGGGTTCGTAGGTTACGAACCCGGTGAAGATCTGCCGGATATCGAAGTTCGAGGGGCCGTATTCACGACGCAGGTTAAAGCTGTTCGCCGGGACGTTGTTGCGTACGTTCGAACCGTTGTCGAGCGCCTTGGCCAACGTGTAGTTTGCAGTGAGAGTGAAGTTCTTCACGCGGGTGACTCGCAATTGGGACTGCAGCGAGTTGTAGTTGGAGTTCGCGATGCTCTCAAGGATGTTGACCGCTCCGAGCGTCGGGAACTGGCTGGCGAGCAGGCGGCGTCCGGAGACGACGGGATTGATCGACCGCAGCAGCGAGAGCTTGGTTCCCTTCGATCCGACGTAGCCGACCTGCAAGATCATCTTCGAACTCAGCTGGTGCTGCACGTTCAGGTTATAGTTCTGCACGTACGGCGTGCGGAAGTTGTCGCTTACACCGAAGGCGCCGACGTTGGTGGGAGTAGTCGCGGTGGGGAAGATGAGTTCGTTCGGAGTGATGTTGATGGCGTTGCGCGTCTGCGTGAAGACAGGGTCGGGCCCGGCCGGATTCGCGTGGACGCCGGCGGATCCGCCATTGGGCGTCCCCGTATTAGCCACGATAAAGTTCAATGGCGGAATATCGTAGAACACGCCCCAACTTCCACGGAGCACGGTCTTCGGCCGCAGGTTCCAGGCGAAGCCCACGCGCGGCGCAAAGTTATTCAGATCCTTTTGCCAAAGATCTTCGCCATTGCCGCCGACACCGACGAACCCGCGTCCGGGCCGGAATGCGGTGATGCTGTTTCGCGTGTCGGACAGCGGGCCGACGTAGCTCCAGCGGACGCCGAAATTGATATTGAACTTCTGCGTCACTTGGAAGTTGTCATGCACCCACCAGTCGAATGTATTCTGCCGGTAGTCGCGCTGCAACTGGCCGCGGACGATGGTGGCGCCGTTGTTGTTGGTGAGGTAACCGGCAAGGAAGTCCGAGAGAGAACGCAGCGGCGCTGAAACGGAAGCATCCGTGGCCCAAGGCCCGCGGGTGCCGTCAAAGGTGAAGCTGCCGCGCTTGTTGGTGTCATAGAAGACGTCGAAATTGCTGCGCCGGTACTCACCTCCGAACTTGAGGGAGTGCCTGCCCACCGTCCACGAAAGATTGTCGGTAATGTGCCCTGTCGTGTCGATGCGGCCCAGGGGCTGGGATGCGGAAGCCCCCGTGAAATTCGTGATGCGAAGTGTGGGTGCTCCCTTGAGACTGCCGTCCTGCGGAACGCCAGTGTTCAGGCCCGCGGCGATGGGATTGAAGCTGGTGTCCGCATCGTTGAAGGTCTGCAGAAAATAGTTCGCTCCAAGCAGCAGTTGGTTGACGACGCGCGGCGCGAGAGTCGAGGTGAAATTGACAGCCACGTTGTGCATGCGGCTGGGTGCAACCTGGAAGTATTCGCGATAGGGTACGGCGTCGGCCACCAGCGCGGCCTGCTTTCCGGTGCCGCCGAAGTAACGCACCGACAGGTTGTGGTTCGTGTTGACGACGTAATCGATCTTTCCAATTCCGTTGTAGCTGTCGTAATCATTCTGGTCGCCGGCCACGAGGTTGTTGATCGTCCCGGGCAGGCTGTTGTATCGGGACGGCCAGAAATTCAGGAGATTCGTCGTCACCGGACTCACCGGAATGTTGAATCGGCTAAGGATTCCGCGAGCCTGTGTGACCCACGCGGAAGATGGATGCGTGGCACGCAGGCTGAGCCCTGCGATCGCTTTCTGGCCTTCGAACGTCGCAAAATAGAACAGCCGGTTCTTAACGACCGGTCCGCCGACCGAGAAGCCCCATTGGTCGTTCCGCATGACGCGCTTCTTGTCGGTCGCCGGATTCTGGAAGGGAGAGAACGCAGCAAAGTACTCGTTCCGATTGAAGTAATACGCCGAACCGTGCAAGCCATTTGTGCCGGACTTGATCACGAGGTTGACGTTCGAGCCGCCGTTCCGGCCGAAATCGGCACCGGCGTTGGTGACGACGGAAAACTGATCGATCGCTTCCACCGGCAGCAGCGTTCCGGCGATGCCGGCGACGCCGCCCTGGTTCACGGCCGAAACGTTGTGGAACGCGTCGTTGTTGTCGGCGCCGTCGATCTGGTAGTTGTTGCCGGAGGTTCGCATTCCGTTGACCGAACTCGACGCCGGCGAGACGCCAGGGTTGAGTTTCAGCATCTGGCGAAAGTCGCGGCCATTCATCGGCAGATCCTGCACCGTTCGCGGATCCACGATGCTGGCGAGCGTAGACGAAGTGGTTTCGAGAGTCGCCACGGCGGCGTTCACTTCCACCACCTGATTCTGAGAGGCGACTTCCAATTTGACGGCAAGGTTGGTCACGCGCGAAACGGCAACCGCGACGTTCTCGGTTTTCACGGTTTGGAATCCCGCGCGGCTGACGGTGACGCGGTAGGCGCCGAGCGGCAGATCGGGGAGCTGAAAACCTCCGTCACTGGATGTGACCGTGGCGCGGGTTAACCCCGTTGCTACACTCAAGGCCTGCACTGCCGCTTCGGCCACCGCCGCGCCGGACGCGTCATTGACCGTGCCTGAGATGCTGCCGCGAAACGTCTGGCCGTAGAGAGCGAAGCCAGACAGAAGAAGTGAGAAGAGAATGGAACGCGAAGCGAGGGCCATTTCGACCTCCTTGCTAAAATTCAGATTCTTAGAGAAAGATCAGAAAGATCAAGCGGAGCCGACGGGGTCCGAAACTGCCGCGACGTGGAAGTGTCTAGAAGATACCACAAGCTGGATTGCTTTTGTTCCAGAATTTGGTGGAGAAGATATACGTAACCGCAGCCACCGTTCATCTGGTGGACAACCTCAATAGGCATTTCCGGCGTACCTTCGCGGACGTTCGTGGACATTCCGCAGGCGGTCCGGTGCTTGGGCGAGTCCGGCCCCTTCGACCTGGCGCAGCTGTTTCACAGCTTCATCTTGTAGCGAGATCGGCGGGCACTTTAACGTTTCGCCTCGCGGGACTTGTTGCATTACAGCGCCGCACGCAATAGGCGAGCGCGCAGCGCGACCTGCTTTGCTTTCTCCTTTTGCTTGCGTTGACGCAGAATTTTCGTCTGCACGTCGAGATAGGGGATGAGGTTGACGCTGTCGCCGCCGAAGAGTGTTTCTTCGTGGGCGATGGCTTGCTCAATCGATTCTCCGGCGCGTGGCCAATCTTGATTAGCGATGGCGAGCAGCGATTGCTCGTGGAGCGTCTCCGGTCGATGCGGTCCGTCGGCGGCGATTGCGAGCGCTCGGGAAAGCGCCGCTTCGGCACGAAGGTAATCCCTGCGCAGGCGATGGATGGCGGCGAGATTGCGCCAAGCCTGCCAGGATGTTTCGTCGGATTGCAGGATCTGCCGCGTGAGTTCTTCGGACTCCGCCAGCCGCCCCGTGAAGCGATAGAGTGTCGCCAGGTTGGCAAGCATCGCGAGACGTGCCGGGCCTTGCAACCCCGAAACAGAGCGGCGCAAAAGAGGCTCCGCGCGGACGACGTTCCCGCTCTCCCAATACAAGAGCGCCAGATTGTTCTCGACAAAGGCGCGCGTCTCGGCGTCGGCGTTCTGCGCGAGGCGGTAGGCCTTTTGCAAAAGAGGCTCGGCTTCGAGGCGGCGGCCCTGGTCCTGATAGACCGCGGCGAGATTGCTGAGCGGTCCAGCGAGTTCGACCGCGTCTTTGCCTTTGTTATGCTCGACGAGGAACACAACGCGTTCGAGAAGCGTTTCGGCGGAAGCGAAGTCGCCCTGCGCGCGACAGCCAATGCCGTGGCGCGTGAGGATCGAGACCAGCTTCGGATCTTCGGCGTGCAGTTTCCAGAGCTCCCGCGGGTCGGGCAGGCAAGCGCTGCCGCGAGCGGCGGCGAGCGCAAGAAGCAAGTTGAGTGAAAGGTGTACCATCGCGACCAAATCATCCTCTGAGGTCGAGAAGAATCGGCCTGATGCCGGAGCTTCGCCCCGCGCGGAAGCCTTTTCGCTTCTATCGATTGGTAACTTGAAAATTAATCTCTAAACCCTGTGAACGCTCTTTGCGCGCAAGGAAGATGAGGGTTACGGCTGCTTCGTTGGATCGGCTTGCCTTCCTCGTGGAAGAGGATCACGCCTTCGGCGCTGCATGATCCAGAAATCATCTCGGCGTCGCATACGATTTGCGGTGGCTGCCCAGCCGTCACATTCCATCTCAGGAGCCTGCCGCCCGCCCAGTAGGCGATCCATTTGCCGGAGCAAGGGTGTCGGAGCAAGGGATTCTCGTGCGGGAAAATTTGTTATAGAATTCCACTATTGCGCTACGCGTGGGATGTAGCGACGGGCGCACTGTTGCAGGAACTTCAGGGTTTCGAAGTTTGGAGGTGTTTGATGAAGACGCGGTTGTTATGCGGCTTGATCGCCCTGGCGGCGAGTTGCGCCGGTCAAGCTCTCACCTACTCCTACGATGCGGCAGGCCGCATCTCAGCGGTTACTTACCCCAGCGGAAAGATCGTCAGCTCGATTTACGATCCGGCGGGAAACTTGTTGCGGCGGGCTGTGATCACTCCGGTGGCCGGACCAGCACCGGTACTGGCGGCGGGTGGCGTCGTGAACGCGGCGAGTTTCCTTGCCGGACCTGTTGCGCCGGGCGAACTGGTTACGCTTTACGGCACGGGCATCGGGCCGGCGCGCCTCGCGAATTTCAGTTTGCAGCCAGGCTTCGTAGACACCTTGACGGGCGAAACGACGATTCTGTTTGACGGGGTCCCCGCCCCCATGATTTACGCGAGCGCTGGGCAGACGGCGGCAATCGTTCCGTATTCGGTGGCGGGCAAGGCCACGACCAGCATCGTGGCGGTATTCCAGGGGCGGTCGTCGGCACCGCTAGTGATGCCGGTAACGGCGGCGGCACCGGCGTTGTTCTCGGCCGATTCGTCGGGCAAGGGGCAGGGGGCGATTCTCAATCAGGACAATTCCGTGAATACGCCGGCGAACCCGGCCGAGAAGGGTTCGGTAGTGATTCTCTTCGGCACCGGAGAAGGAGCGACGACTCCGGCAGGCGTCGACGGGCGGATCGCGACGACCGTATTTCCGAAGCCGGTGCAGACGGTCAGCGTAACGATCGGAGGGCTCGACGCGCCGATTCTGTATGCGGGCACGGGTCCGTTCCAGGTGGCGGGCGTGTTTCAGATTAATGCGACGGTCCCGGCGGGAGCGGCCAGCGGAGCGGTTCCTGTGGTGGTGAAAGTCGGCAGTGCGTCGAGTCCGAGCGGGTTGACGGTGTCGGTGAAGTAGGAGGACGCCATGAGAACTCTCAAACTGATTGCCTGCCTGCTATCTGCCGCCGCGTACGAATTGGTGGCGCAGGTTCCGATGCAAACGAGTACCGACGGATTCATCACCCTGACGTACGTGCTGGTGGTGAACGCGGCACCTGGCCAGGCATTGACGATCCCGTTTTCCGTGCAAGGATTGCCGGGGACTACGGTCAACGTAATGACGATTTCGTCCTGCGCTTTTCCCGGACTCGTGCTTCAGAATATCTCTCCGCAATTCCAATCTGTGTCGATCACGACCGTCACCATCGTCACGGTGTCTTTCGAGCCCGCGCAGGTTGGATCCTATCGTGGAACTTGCGACTATCGTTCGGGAACTCGCGGTGGCGGGGACAATCAGACAGTGACGACGAAGCCGATCACGGTCAGCGTCGCCAACAACACGCCGCAAACAGCCGCTAGTTTCCCGGGTTCCACCTTCATTAGTCACCCGATTGCGATGTTCACCGGCGAACTCGTCGGCGAAGACGAGCGATCTTACTTGGTGCAGAACGGTCCGGCGGGGCTTGGGCTGACGTTGTTCTATGGATCGTATCTGAAGGCCAACAACGTGTCGACCGCGTTGGGTAATAACTGGATGCACAACTTCGACCTGAAGTTGACGGCAACGGCGAGCAGCGCGACGGTGAGGCTGTTCCGAGGGAAGACGGTCGCGTTCACACGATCGGGCGCCGCCTGGCAATTAAGCTCGAACGAACACGTGGCCTATCAGTTGCAATCGGTGGGAACCGGGTTCCAGTTCATGAGTCCGATCTCGCGGCTGACCTACTCGTTCGATTCGACCGGGGCGCTTGCCAGCGTCGCGGACCGCAATGGAAATACGCTGACTGTCACACAGGGGTCAGGCGGAGTGGGGCCTGCGACGGTTTCCGACGGCGTGGGCCGGACCTTGACGTTCACGTATACGGGCGGCAATTTGACGCGCGTGCAGGATCAGGCGGGCCGCAATGTACAATTCGAAAACACGGCGGGAAATCTGACGGCGTTGACGGATGAGAACGGCAAGCGGGCGAGCTATGCGTACGGGACGGCCGGTTCACTAACCGGACTGCTGACGGCGCGAACGCGGCCCGCGGGTAACAAACCGTTTTCCCAGGCGTTTGACATTCAGGGCCGGGTGAGCCAACAAACCGACGCGGCGGGCAATGCGTTGAACCTTGCCTACAATACTTCGAGTACGGTGGCGACCGAGCCGCAGTCGGTGGCCTTCACGCACAACTTCGATGCGAACAGAAACGCGACGTCGATCGCCTACGCCGCGGGAGCGAACAGCCAGTACACGTTCGATACGAAAAATCGCGTGACTGGATCGACGGACCGGACAGGCGCCAGGCGAGCGCTGACGTACGACACGGCAAGCGGGCTGCCGGCGACGTTCACGGACGAATTGAACAACGTCACGACGTTGCGCTACACGGCGTCGACGGCGAGCGGGTTCACGTTCTACGATCTGGCTTCGATCACCTACCGCGACGGGACGACGCAAATATTCACGCTGGACGCGAAGGGCAACGTGACCGCCGTGACCGACCAAACCGGGGCGACGTCGCGCGCGACGTTCACTGCGCGCGGACAGATTCTGACGGTAACGAATGCGACCGGCGGCGTAACGACATTCATCTATGGCGACGACGGGACGCTGGCTTCCACGCAGAGCCCCTCAGGAGACGTGGCGAAGTTTGGGTACGATGCCGCGGGCCGTCCGAATCAGATTATCAACGCGGATAGCACGTCTCGCGGAACGCAGTACGACGCGGCGGGGAACGTGACTCGCGTGACCGATGAACGGAGCAATGCGATCGCGACGGCGTACGACGCGAACGGGAATCTATTGACGTCGACCGATGCTGTAAGCGGCGTGACCGCCTTTGGTTATGACGGAAACGACCGCCGAATTGCCGTGACCAATGCGCTCGGCAAGGCTTTGCGGCGGACGTTCGATACGGTGTCTCGCGTGGCGTCAGTGACCGACGCGAGCGGTGTTGCGTTGACCTACACATACAACAACCAGAACCAACTGACCGGGATCGCGGATGCGGCGGGGAGAATCGCGGGAATCGTGAACGATGGCGAAAGCCGTCCGACGTCGATCACGGACGGCCTGAATCGCACGGTGACGCTAGCCCGAAGCGCGCGCGGCCAAGTGACGACGGTCACGACGGCGAACAACGAGAAGTTCACCACTGGATACGATGCGATGGGAAGAGTGGCGTCGCGGACGGACGCGCTCGGCAGGGTCACGCAGTTCCGTTCCGACCGGCGGGGGAGATTGATTGGCGTCACGTATCCGGATGGAGCAACGCGATCGGTGACGCGCAACGAACTTGGATTGGTGTCTACGACGACCGATGCAAACGGCAACGTCTCACAACGGACCTACGACAAGGCGGGACGACTGACGGGGTTCACCGATCCCCTCAGCCGGAGTTATAGCTACACCTACGATTCGCGAAATAGAGTCACGTCGATGATGATGCCGCTGGGCTCGGTTCAGTTCACGTATGACGCGGCGGGAAACCGAACGCAGGTGAGCTACTCCGACGGCACCATTTTGAAATACACCTATGACGCGCTGAATCGGCTGACCGCGACGGACGGCGTCGCGATTCAATACGACGCGGCGGGCGGAATCCGCCAGTACAACGGGTTTGCGTTCACACGCGACGATGGGGGCCGGGTGACTGGAATCACGTATGGTCCCGGCCAGACCACAAAGTACACCTATAACAATCGGGGATTGCTCGCGCAGTTCCAGGATTGGACGGGCGCGAGTATCACGTTCAACTACGATGTGGCGCGGCAGTTGACGTCGCGCGTCTATTCGAACGGCGTGCGGATGGATTACACGTACGATGCGAACGGGCGGCCGCTGACGCTGAAGGTGACCAATGGCGCGAAGACGCTGTTATCGGAAACGGTGACGCGCGATTCGTTGGGACGCATCACGAACGATGCCATATCGGGGATCACGGTGCCTGAGCCGACGGGGTATGTCTCGCAGCATTTCGACGCTGCGAACCAGTCGTATGCATTGCAGTACGACCCGATGGGCCGGGTGATCGCGGACGGAGTACGGAGCTACAAGTGGGATCTGGCAGGCCGGCTGCTGTCGTATTCAGGGGCGGACGGGTCGGCGACGTTCACTTACGACGGGCTGGGGCGAGTGATTTCGATCGCACGGTCCTCGCAGCCCGCGGAGTCCACGAGCGCCGGTCGTGATGTGGACCCGGTGCCAATCGAGTTTCGACATGGACCCAGCGGCGTTTTTAGCGTCAATCCAACGGATCTTCTCCCTGGCCCTCGAGGACAAGGGCCTCTGGGCATCGTCAACTCTACTCGTAAATTTCAGCCTACGTTTCCCGGTCTCGCAAATTCGATTTATTACGCAAGCGCGGATGGAGCGTCGATTGCGGACGTCCTCCAAAGTCCTTTCGGAACGCCCGTGACCGCGTTTGGGAATCCGCCCCCAGTGATCGGCGACGGGATCACCATCGTGGATCCGCAAGCGGGTTTGAAGTTAGGCGCTTGGGGCAAAGTGTTTTCCGATGTGAATGGCACGGTTTTTAACCTACAAGTGGTCCCCAATTCTGCTGCTGGCGGGCCCGAACGCTACCCGGGTGGCCCAGATGTTTGCGTAACGGATGCTCCCTTTCCGTGTCTGTCGCCGGGAATGGAGAGGAGCGGAACTGGATGCTCGGGTCCGGCGAGTACAGATTGCGGATCGAATCCTGGTTCTTGTATCTCGGGATCCGGCTCCTGTTCCGGGCCTTCCGATACGGGCTGCGGGTTGAGCCCGATTGGTGAATGCAGATCAGGCGAATGTCTCGGTGATTCGACTGATGGATGCGGAGATCTGGACCGAACGTGTTTTGCCGGACCGCCTTGCGGCTGCAGGGATACCTCTGCCAGCGAATGCGGTGGCGGCGCTCGGCCAGCGTGCTTTGCCTGTCTGTCCAATCCGTCGCAGTTCACCTTGCCGATCGCCGCGCAACCGGTTCCCACTGGCGATCCCGCTGGGACGGTGTTTTTCTCAACTGACCTGACGCAGGTATTCGGTGATGGAGTGGTGTTTAATCAGACTTCGAGCGTTCCGGGTGTAGGGTTTTTGGGGAAAGGCGTGATCCCATTGGAGGACCCGGAGACGATAGTGATCATCGGGGCCATTCTGCTGATGCTGGTGTACGTGATGCGTCTCCGCAAGAGTTGATTCGGTCGGATAAGTGCGCGGCGGCAGACATGGCCCGAAAGAAGATGCGATCTTGATTCCGCGGAGCGCCGATCTCGCTATCCGGTGGTTACGACTCCATCCGCGGTTGACGTGGGCGTTCGTGTTTGGCTACTTCGCTGCGGTGACGTTTCCTCATGACGAAGTGCAGGAGTGCGCCGGCGAGGCAGCCAAATGGATGGGGCGGGCGAACCTGTATCGCGTGGCGGGCGTGATCGGATTGGCATTGGCCGCATTCGTTACGGGCGCTTTTGTTCGGCAGCTTCGGGAGGATGCATCCGGGCGGCTGATCGGCGGATATTGGGCCGCGACGCTGCTGCTGATCTTCGGTACGTGGGGCGTGTTGACGGCGAACAACACGGAACTCATTCACTATCCGCAGTACTTCATTCCGGGGGCGGTCTTGATGGCGCTTACGGTTTCACCCTTCGAATCGCTGGCGTGGATCACCATTGCAGCAGGATTGGATGAGTGCTATCAATACTGGGTTCTGCACGGAAGCTGGGGGATTCCGTTCGACTTCAATGACGTTTTCATGGATTTTCTAGGCGGCGCGTTGGGTGTCGTGTTTATGACGGCTTTCTTGCAGTGCACTCCCGTGCAGCGCAAGATTGACTTTCTGCGGCTGATCTTAGCACGGCCGGGTGCCGCGATACTGGGGGCGATTGTGGCGGGCGGCGCGATTCTGTTGGCATCCGGCAAGATGCTGTTGTACGCGGATGGCCAGCATCAATCGTATTGGATCGCAATGAGCCGGTCCAAGGAGCCAGCCTTCTGGATCTTCAATGACAGCTGGGCGCCGCACAAGTTCCACACGCTGTCGCCAGTGGAGGGTCCGCTGATGCTGATCGCGGCGCTTGCGTTCTACGGCTGGCTCGACTGGAAGCGGACGTTTTCGGTTCCGGATCGCGCCCTGTGACGTTGCTCGAACG
>JAYVTO010000068.1:0-20329 GCA_043788745.1 Acidobacteriaceae bacterium | reverse complement strand
CAGGTTGAAATCGGCACTATCGGCACCTTGCGTATTGTCGGAACCGGCAAATGGCCCCACCTGAATCTTCGAGTTCGTAGGCGCCGCCAGTGCGCCGGGGAGGCTGGTGACGTTGCGGCCGCGGCTAACACGTACGAACGCGTTGTTCTTGGCGGAGACGATCTTGTCGCTGCGCACGTTGAACGCGTCGTCGCGTTGATACCGCGAAGGCGAGAAGAAGTAGTTGTTGGCCACGGTTCCAGAGACGTTGGGGTCCGGATAGAGGTTCACGAGGCCGCCAGCGGCGGAAGAGATCCGGTTGAGGGGAATCTGATTGTTCGCGAACGGGGTGCGGATGAAGTTACCGGCGCGGTTCGGGTCGGCGACGGTGGTGAGCGGATCGAAGATCGGGGTGGAGCCGAAGTTGCCGTTCTTCTGGGCCACGGTGGGGACCGTCGATGTGATGCTGAGGCCGAGCGCCTGGCGGAAGCCCTGATAATCGCCGAAGAAGAACCAGTTGTTCTTTTTGATGGCTCCACCGAAGGTGCCGCCGAACTGGCTCTGCGCGAAGTTCGGAAGGCGGCGGAGATTGAGGTCGGTGCGGCGCTGGAAGAAGTTGCGCGCGTCAAAGGCCGAGTTGCGGAGGTACTCGTAGAGCGAGCCGTGGTATTCGTTCTGGCCGTTGCGGGTCTGGACGTTCAACACGCCGCCGGTAGAGCGGCCGAACTCGGCGGGCGGGTTTGCGGTGTAGACCTTGAATTCGCGGGTGGCTTCGACGGAGGGCTGAAGGATGGTCGAGTTGATCCAGCTTTCGTTGTTGTCGATGCCATCGACCATGAAGTTGTTGTTCTGACCGCGCTGTCCGTTGGCGTTGAAGCTGCCGGTGCCGCGCTGGACGAAGGCACCGGTGCCTTCGATGTTGCCGCCCTGCTGGCCGGTGGTGACGCCGGCTGTCAGGAAGACAAGCTGCACGTAGTTGCGGCCGTTGAGCGGCAATTCCTGCACGGTGCGCTGCTGCACGACTTCGCCGACCTCGGAGCTATCGGCTTTGACGAGCGGCGGCGCTTCGGTGACGTTGACGGTTTCGCTGACCTGGCCGACTTCGAGGGTGAATTCGAGGCGCGCCTTCTGGTCGACTTCGAGCGTGAGACCGCTGCGCTCAATCGACTTGAACCCGGAAGACTTTACAGTGACGAGGTAGGGACCGAGCGGGACGTACGGCGCGTCGAAGTCTCCGTTCGAGTTGGTGGGGATTTCGCGGCGGAATCCCGTGTTCTTGTTGACAAAGGTGACGGTGGCGCCAGATACGGCTGCTCCGGATGAGTCACGGACACTACCCAGGATGGTTCCGGAGGCGGACTGCGCATCGGCTTGCTGCATGAAGCCGACTGCTAGGAGCAACGCGGCTAAAACTAGCTTCCTCATATTATTTTCCTCCTCCCGAGGCTTTGGGGTTAAGATATCACATTCTAATGACGGTCGAGACGCGGCCTCAATTTGTACGGCGTGCAAGCCGTCCCATGATGTTGCGAGAATCATAAATTGGAGATTGCGTGAGAATCGATTACGAAGACGCCTCGGGCTATCGGGGTTGGGCGGAAGAGTATTTTCGGCCAGCCAATGAATGCGAAGTAGTTCACATTTTAAGCCGTGCAGTCGCTTCGCAGACGCCGGTGACGGTGGTCGGCGGGTTGACCGGGCTGACCGGCGGCGCGACGGCGCGCGGCGGCTGGGCGCTGTCGACGGAGCGGTTAAACAAGATCGAGATCCGGGAAGGATCGGCGATTTGCGGTCCGGGTGTGCGGCTCTGCGATTTGCAGGCGGCGGCGAAGCCATCGGGCCAATTCTTCGCGCCGGATCCGACCGAGTCCATGGCGTCGCTGGGCGGCGCGATTTCGACGAACGCGAGCGGGTCGCGGAGTTTCTTGTTTGGTTCGACGGCGCGGCACGTGCTGGGGCTGCGGGTGGCAATGCTCGATGGGCGGTTGCTTTCGGTGCGACGCGGGGATGCGGTGGACTTCGCGATTCCCTCGATTGCGTTGCCGCGGACGACGAAGAATTCGGCCGGGTATCGCATGCATCCGGGGATGGATTGGATCGACTTGTTCGCGGGTGCGGAGGGCACGCTCGGCGTCGTGACCGAAGCGGAGGTGCAGTTGCTGCCGCTGCCGAAGGATTTGCTGACGGGCGTCATCTTCTTTAAGTCCGACGAAGCGGCACTGGATGCAGTGGATGCGTGGCGGCCCGTTGCCGGGTTGCGAATGCTCGAGTACTGTGATCGCGCATCGTTGCAGTTAGTTGGCGTTCCGGGAGAAGCGGCGCTGCTGATCGAGCAGGAGTTGACGAACGACGAGGAGTTGGATCACTGGCAGAAACGGCTGGAGGCGGCGGGCGCGTTGATTGGCGATTCGTGGATCGCGGCGTCGGACGCGGATCGTGAGCGGTTCCGCGTGTTCCGTCATTCGCTACCGGAGACGGTGAATGCGCGCGTGCGGCGCAATGGATTCATGAAAGTCGGTTCGGACTACGCCGTGCCGATTGCGCACAATCGCGAGATGCTGTCCTACTATCGCGCGCGAATGGAAGAGGAGCTTTCGGGGCGGTATGTGATCTACGGCCACATTGGCGACGGGCATGTTCATGTGAACTCGATGCCGGAGACGAAAGAGCAGTACGACATGGCACAGGCGTTGATGTCGGAGTTCGCGAAGAAGGCGGTCAGCTTCGGCGGTACGGTGGCGGCGGAGCACGGGCTGGGCAAGCGCAAGGCGTACCTGCTGCACTATCTCTACACCGATGCGGAGATGGATGCGATGGAGTCGGTAAAGCGGCGTCTGGATCCGCTGGGGTTGTTGGGTCCAGGGACGCTGTTTGCGGCGCGTGATGCGCAAGCGCGGTAGCGTAAGGTCGCGCTGCAACTGCGAGTGGTTTCGCGCCGGCACCATGAAGCGAGGAGGTTTCAAGTGGCTGATCTGGATTGGGCGCAAAGTACTGCTGTCGAGAGTGTTCCCGGCCGGGTGAGCGGCGCTTGGACGTTTCGCAACTCGCGCACGCCGGTCAAGGTCGTCTTCGAGAACCTCGAGGACGGCATAACGATGGACGAGATCATGGAACAGTATCCGGTTTCACGCGAGGAGATCAGTGCCGTGCCTGGTTTCGCCGCCCACAGTCTTGACCGGGAACCAAGTTATTAGGTTGTGCTTATCCAGCTGGACAACAACGCGCCGCGAGGGCTTGTTCGAGCGCTTGCGCGCCATACCGTCACGGAAGCAAGAGAGCGGGGTCTCGGGACACATGTGGAACGCGCGACCTCACGGTCGCGCCTCGTCGGTCGTCTTTTCGTTGTTTGCGGAGTGTTGCTTCATGAACGCGATCAGTTGCTCTCTCGTGTCGCGAATGTGGGCGCGCATCAGATTCTGCGCTTCTCCGCGATCGTCGTTGGCGAGGGCGCGGAGCAGTCCTTTGTGGGCGGCGACTGCTTTGCTTGACGAGAGATCGTAGGTCTTTCGGCGGAGCAGGCTGAGCTGGTGCTGCAAGTTCTCAAGCGCCTGGCAGAGACGCTCGTTGCCGGTTGCCGCGGCGATGGCGTCGTGAAATCTGATGTCTTCGGCGATGTAGTTGGGCTTGTCGTCGGCGGCGTGGAACTCGGCGTGGCGCGCGACGCTTTGTTCGAGAAAGACGATGAGATCGGGCGTGCGCTTTGTCGTGAGGACGCTGTGGACTTCGAGCGCCTCGCGGAAGTCGTAAATATCGGCGACTTCCTGGATCGAGAAACTTCGCAGATAGGCTCCGCGGCGCGGCTCGATGCGGATGAGACCTTGCGTTTCGAGACGATTGAGCGCTTCGCGAATCGGCGATTTGCTGATTCCGAGCTGTTGGGCGAGAGCCTCTTCGGTGAGGCGATCGCCTTCTTCCAACTGACCCGACAGCAGGTGCGCGCGGATGTGCTTATACGCAAGCGTTGTCAGATTGTCGGGAATGCGGAGCTTTTTCATTTCGGGCGAATCGAGAAGACTCTTATCATCTCCCTGCTAGCGGAGATAGGCAAGTGCGGGGTCGACGTTGAGGAGCGCGTCGAGGAAGGCTCCGGCGGGTTCCCATTGGCCGATCATTGGATACTCAAGCAGGG
This sequence comes from Acidobacteriaceae bacterium, assembly GCA_043788745.1. Lineage (GTDB taxonomy): Bacteria > Acidobacteriota > Terriglobia > Bryobacterales > Bryobacteraceae > JBBQWZ01. Next base: position 16,221 of record JAYVTO010000068.1, on the reverse strand, counting down.
CGAGCTGCGCGAGCGGGCGGGATCGCGCGACGGCGGCACGGATCAGGGTTCGCTCATACGCCTTTACGCCGAGCACGAGACCTCTGACGGATTCGGGCAGGCGGCCGGTGGGCTTGGGCACCGCGCCGTTTCGCGTGATGGCGCAGGAAACCTCGACGACATCGTCGGGCGCGAGGTCGTCGATTGCGCCGCGGTTTGCGACGTTCACGACGACTTCATGCGGCGTGTCGGAATTCAGACCGCGAAGAACTTCGACGGCGATCCGGTGATAGCCGGTAGCGGAAGCGAAGGGATTGGCATCGGCGCTGTCGGGTTCGGTGAAGGCGGAGCCGGATTCGGCTTCGAGCTTCATGTAAGAGGCGTTGCGGCGATTGAGATAGCGGCGGTAGGTTTCGATACCTTGCTGGGCGGACTGCGCGGCGAGTTCGTCGAAGAGGGTGGCGTTCATCTTTTCGATCTCGGCGCCTCGCGTCGATCCGGCTTGGCGTTGATTGTCGAGCGCGCGGCGTTGGCTGTAATAGAAGAAGAGATATTCGGTAGGGATCAAGCCGAGCGTGCGAATGAGCTGGGGGTCGAAGAGATCGGCGGAGTAGAGGCGGCGCAGAACGCTCTCGTCGTTGAGCAGGCGCGCGGTGACGTCGGCTCCGTTGTGGCGAACGCGCGAGACCCAGCCGAGGTGATTGAGGCCGGCGTAGTCGCATTCGGCATGGCCACCGAGCGCGGTCGAGATGTTGTGGAAGAGTTCGGAGGGCGTGTCGCAGATTCCGATGGCGCGGAGGTTGGTGCGCGAGGCAACGGCTTGGGAAATCAGACCGGCGGGGTTCGTGAAGCTGATGTACCAGGCTTTGGGCGCGACGCGTTCGATGACGCGGGCTTGTTCGAGGATCACCGGAACGGTGCGGAGAGCCATGGCGGCTCCGCCGGGCCCGGTGGTTTCCTGGCCGGCATAGCCGTGCTCGATGGACATCCGTTCGTCGCGCGCGCGGGCCGCGATGCCGCCGACGCGAATGCTTGAGAGAACGAAGGCTGCGCCGTCGACGGCGTTCTCCAGATCGATGGTGGTGCAAATGGGGATGCGCGTGAGTTCGCGACCGAGCTTGGCCATGGTTTCGGCGCGAGCGTGGTCGATGTCGTAGAGAACGATCTCGCCGATGTCGAGATTCGCGGAGGCGAGGCCGTGCAGTAAAAGAGGAGTGCGGACTCCGCCGCCGCCGATGATAGTTAGTTTGAAAGCCATTGCGAAATTTGTTCCGATGTGGGGAATCCGGCCATGCCGCCGAGGGCCTCGGTCGAGGAGGCTCCGCAGAGGTTGCCGAGACTGAGACAGCGTTCGAGGGGCATGGTCTTCAGCCACGCATAGAGGAAGCCAGCATTAAAATTATCGCCCGCGCCGGTCGTGTCGATGGGATCCACTTTGGGTGCCCGGACATGGACGAATGCACCTTTGTCGAGCGCCGCCGCGCCGTGCTCACCGAGTTTTACGATCGCACGAATGCCGCTTGCTTCGAGGGCGCGCAGCATCGCTTCGGGATCGGATTCGCCGGTGATGCGATGGGCCTCTTTTTCGTTGGGGAAGAAGAGTTCGACGGCGCGGAGGGCCTCGTGAAGTTCAGTATCATTGAGCCAGGCGGGATCCCAGCCGGCGTCGACAGAAAGCGTTCCGGGGCGCGCGGCGAGCGCGTGAATTGCGGCGGCGGTGGACGGCGCGGCGAGGTGAAGGTGCCCAGCCGGCGGCAGATAGCCGAGGAACGCTTCGAAGTGTAGATTGGCGCCGCGGTAGGTGAAGAAGGCGCGATCTTCCGGTGACGAGACGGCGACGGTGGTGCCAGTGGGTTCCGTGGGATGCTCGACGAGCGCGGAGATGTCGACACCGAGGTTCTGTAGGCGTTCACGGACGAACGCACCGTCGGACTTGCCGATGATTCCGGCGACGGCGCTTTGGTTGTACTCGGAGGACATCAGGCGGGCGAGTCCGGCAGCGGTGTGTGGCGCTCCGCCGCCGACTTCCCGCGCAAAAGACGCGGCGAAAGATTCCTCGCCGGGCTTGGGCCACGCTGGGAAGCCAGCCATGACCTGGTCGATATAGATCTCGCCGGCGCAGAGGACTTTCATGCTGGGAATGGCCATTCGCGGAGTTGCTTGGCCCTCCAAAGATACGCGGCGGTGCCCACGAGAATCAAGAGCAGGCCCCAAAGGATGTAGGAGATTCCGCTGGCGACGAGAATGAAGAGCCACCCGGCGAAGGCAATGACACTGGTGAGCGGGTAACCCCACATCGAATAGGGCCGCACGATATCGGGGCGGGTGCGGCGGATGAGCGTAACGGCGACGATCTGCGCGAGGAACTGAATCAGGATCTGAATTACGGTTAGCGACTTCACGAGCGATTCGAGGTCGAGCAGGCAGGCGACGGCCGAGGTTGCGCCGAGGAATAGAAGCGAGAACGTCGGGAAATGCTTTGTGGGATGAAGGCGCGCGAACACGCGGAAGAAATTCCCGGTGGTGGCAGCGGCGTAGGGGAGCCGGGAGTAGCCGAGCATCACGGCGAACACGGATGCAAAGGCGGTCCAGAGAATCAGGCCTGTCATCCACTGCGCGGCAACGTTGCCGTGCAGTTTCCGGATGAAGTCTGAAACGATCGCTTGCGACTTCACCGCTTGCTGCCAGGGGACGACGCTGATGATGGTGAGGTTCATCGTGAGGTAGAGCGCGGCGACTCCGAGGATTGCGAAGAGGATGGAGCGCGGCACGTTGCGGCCGGGGTTCTTCACTTCGCCCGCAAAAAAGCAGACATTGTTGTAGCCGCCGTAGTCGTACATGGCGATAAGCGTCGCGCCACCGAGACCGAAGAAGAAGCTGCGATCGAGCGTCCATGCGTTGGCGGGGAACGTGAAGATGCCCGCGGGGTTGAAGTTGCGCACTCCAGACACGACGATCCAGCCCGCGGCGCCGAGCACCACGATCCACATGAGAATCGATAGGCGGCCGACCGAGCGGATGTCGCGATAGAGCGCGATGGTCGCGGCGGCGCAGACGGCCATCGCGAGCAGGCGGCCGTCCCACAGCGTGAGGTTCGGCCAAAGGAATTTCGAATACAGCGAGAAGCCGACTGCGCCCGAGGCGATAGAGAGCGGCGCGATCGCGACGGTGCCCCAGAGAAAGAGAAAGCTCATCAGGCGGCCGAGGCCGCGCGGTCCGTAGGCTTCAAGGAGGTACCGATAGGGGCCTCCGGATTCAGGGAGCGCCGCGCCTAGTTCCGCCCAGACCATGCCGTCGCAGATGGCGACGACTGCGCCGAGGATCCAACCGAGCATCGCTTGCGGACCGTTCATGCTGGCGATCATGAGCGGGATCGTGAGGAAGGGGCCGACGCCGATCATCTCGAGCATGTTCGCCGAAGTGGCTTCGACGAGTCCGAGTCTACGAGTGAGGGTGTTGGTCAACGTGCTCCTGCGAATGCAGTCTATTGTAGAAAACTGGCGGGCAAACTCGCTTGCTGTTTGCGTTCGTTCCTTGGCGGCCGGGCTTGCATGATGAATGCAGTACGCGCGACTGTACGGTCCGCGCCTCGGCTGTCCCCTCGCTGACGGTCGGGGTTCAAAGGGGTATGTTCCGGTAGTGAGTGGAGGGGAGGAAACAACGATGCCCAGGAATCCATGGCGCCGTTTCTCCTCCGAACGTTGGTGCCGATGAGAAAGCCGCTCATTCCATCGCAAGCGCGCGCGGATCGTCTTGCGATCGCTCGAGGTTGAGATTGGCACCGGCGCACGGCGAGGCCAAAAGCAGTTCGGAAAGATTGTCAAGCTTGTTGCCAGAAGCGAGAGGCAGCGCGGGCGCAGAAGCGCGGAGAGCGTCCAGAATTACGTCTTCAGGGCTTTTGCAGTCGCTGCTGAATCAGCGCCTCTCCTTCCGGTCTGGTGATGGGAATTGTCATGACGGCCGGATCGCCACTCTTTCCCCGGTGGCGGATATGCGGTTGTCACGGAGGTCCAGCGTACACATTGCCGATTCAGTCGCGCGCGCCTCGCGCCAGATCGGCCAAACGGTAAGAGCTAAGCGATCCGCCGCCCGCGCGATACTGTAACCGCCGAACCATCGGCGAGGAACGCCGAATCCGGTGCGCGCCCGAGCACTTGCCCGAACGCATGTCCATAACAGCGCGCGCGGTCGCCCTCGAAGTACGACCGCGTCGCCGTCCACACCTTCCACGATGGATGCCGGACCTCGTACTCGACGCAGCCCCCATCGCGCTGGGCTGAATAGCCCCAGTAGTGCTCGGCGATGAACTGCTCTTCGGAACCCTCGACCAGCGGCTGCGCTTCGCCCGTGCACTCGACGCCAATCTTGTTGTCGACGCCGCCCTCGCGCCACCCGTACTCAGCCGCCCGGCCCGGATCGACGTGATGCCGCATTGGCCGCGCGACGTACTTCTCGTTGTAGGCGAACCGGGCCACGGCGGCGATCGCGATCTTCGGAACGATTTCGCGCACAAACACGACGCCGCGCCGGACTTCCCCGCCCGCCACACGCCGTACGTAGAACCGCAGGTTGATCTCGTCGAAGTCCTGATGAAACGGGATCGCGAATCCCAGCACGCGCGTTCGCAGGAACCGGAATCCGATAAGACTGACGAACGCACGGCCGCGATGAAAATCGAGTTCCGTGGCGGCGGGCAGAAGAGGCGCAAGCAACGCCGGATCCACCTGGTAGTTCAGCATCACCAGATGGCGCCACTCCGCGGTCAGAAAAACAGTTTCGGGCAAAGCGCCCTCCTACCCTTCCGATTCGTCTTCGATCACGTAGGTGGAAACAATCTCGACGCCCGGCCGCAGAGTCGCCGACACGCTGCAATACTTCCGATCCGAAAGCTCGATGGCCTGTTTGACCGCCTCTTCGCGCAGATGATGACCGCGCAGGATATGCCGGACCTCAATCCGCGTGTAGCTCTTGGGATATTCGTCGCGCCGGTCGCCACGCACTTCTAATCGATAATTCGTGACTTTTTCGCGCTTTTTCTCTAAAATCGACTCCACGTCCACGGCCGTACAGGTGCCGACGGCCAACAGCAGCAACTCCATCGGCGACGCTGCTCCCAGTTCCTTCCCGTTGCCGGTAATCACCTGCGCATGTCCGCTCGGCGTGACGGCGACGAAGCGCCCGCCGCCCGCACTCGAGATGCGCGCCACGGGGCGCTCGCCGTCGTCCAAATCTGGATTTTCTGGCGTTGGTTTCTGACTCATGGCAATGGTGTGCGCTCCTACCCCTTTGTAACACGTATCTTGTTGAACTTCGTCGTAGACGAGGTAGGATAGAAGCAGAGTCCGACGCGATCGTTGTAGCGCGTAAGCAAGCAGCGTAATATGGCTGTGGAAATTCTTGACCGATGCCGGGCATGACCCATTTTTGCAGGTATTGCGCGAAATCTAAGTGAATATTTAGTGACTCCCGAAACATTCAAAGAGCAGGCGGGTTTGACGATATGAGGGTATGCCGTTCTTTTTGCGTCTAGTCGCGTTGTCTCTGGTGTTGTCCGCGCTCGCGGCTGCGGCGGTTGAGATCTCTTTCGACCAGAAAGCGCAACGCTGGCATTTCGCCAACGGACTCATTGAAGCCGACTTCCGGATCACCCCGCAGACCACGTTCAACCTCGAACAAATGCGCGAAGTCGCGACGGGTCGCGTCTGGCAGGCCGCGCCGGGCACGGCGCCGTTCCGCCTGCGCCTGAACCAGACGATGATCGATGGAACGAGCAGTTTCAGCCTAATCGACCAAGCGAAGACCTGCGACGCGAAAGGGTGCACGCAGAGCATCCAGCTGCTCGAAAACGGCGGCACGGTCGAGCTCGTTCTCGAAATCGCGATGTACGAAGGTCAGCCTGTGCTGCGCCACCGCGCGACGGTCACCAACATTTCGGAAGGGAACTTGAACGTCCGCGCCGTCGACCTGCTGCCCTACGACTTCGTCGCGGAAACCGGATCGCTTACCGCCTTTCACGTTCGGCAGTGGGGCTACGTTCCGAAGCCCACCCAGTTTGAAACCGTGCAGGTCACACTGAACCCCGAAGGCAATACCGAACTCGTTCAGGCCGGCGCGCAAGGCACGGACTGCTCCTGGTTCGCCCTCTCGGACGGCACTGCGAAAGGCCTGTTTGGGGGATGGGAATTCGACGGGCGCGTCGATGGCGCGCTGCGCCACACGCGGAACAGCCAAACGCTCTCGATTGCCGCGCCTATCAGCGAGATCTTTCACGGGCTTCCCACGGCCGAATCCTTCGCGACGCCCTGGGCTTTCCTCGGCGTCTTCCACGGTGATTTCGACGACGCCGCCTATCGGACGCAGCGCTTCACCGAAGCCATCCTTTCGAAACCGCTTCCAGCGGGCGGCAACTTCCCCTACGTCAGCTTCGATAGCTGGGCCTACAACACCGATCTGAACGAAGAGTCGCTGATCGCCGCCGCCAAGCGCGCCGCTACCCTCGGCATCGAGCTGTTCATCGTCGATCTCGGCTGGGCGAGGCAGATCGGCGACTGGCACACCGACCGGACGAAGTTCCCCAGCGGCATGCGCGCCTTTTCCGATTACGTCCACTCGCTCGGCATGAAGTTCGGCTTGCACTTCGCTTTCGCCGAAGCCATGCCCGATGCTCCCGTCCTCGCCGATAACCCCGATTGGACTTCGAGCGAATCCTACGGTTACTTCGGAGCCTCTTCGCTGTGCCTCTCAAACGCCCCCGCGCGCAATTGGGTCATCAGCGAAGCCATCCGCATTATCGACACCTACAAGGTCGACTGGATTCTGCAGGACGGCGAGAACATGGTCAAGCGCTGCACCAAATCCACCCACACCCACCACCCCGGAGACAGCAACTATTCGAACGCCGTCGAAGGCGTCAACGCCGTCCTTGCCGAGGTCCAGCGCCAGCGCCCCAATGTTCTTTGGGAAAATTGTGAAAACGGCGGCGGCATGATGACCTTTAACATGGTGAACTTCTACGTCACCTCGATCACGAACGACGCCTCCGGCGCCTTTGGCTCCCGCAAAGCCGTCTACGGCGCGACCTATCCCTTCTCCGCCCGCTACGCCGACCGCTACATGCCGGAGGACGTCACCGGCACCTACGCCACGCGCAGCTACATGTTCGGCGGACCCTGGCACTTCATGAACCGCATGGGCGACATGGAACCCGAGGCCATTGATCTCGCCGCCCGGGAAATTGCGACCTATAAACGCATCCGCGGCGCGATCCGCGATGGCAAGACGTATCACCTGGACGCCCCGGCAGAAGGCGGTTACGACGCCATTGAAAGCGTCCTTGAAATCACGGGCAGCGCCATCGCAATCGTGACCCGCGAGTATGCCAAGTCCGACTGGTACACGCTGAAGCTGCGCGGCTTACAGCCCCGTATCACCTACCGCGTGCACTTTGAGGACAGCACTCGCGTCCTGACAATGACCGGCTCTCAATTGATGAACGACGGCGTCGTGATGAAGTTCGCCGCGCCCGCCAGTTCTGAAATCGTATACGCCGACCCCGTTGTCACGACCCCGTAATCGCGTTGCCACCGGCGTAAGCCCGCGCCAAGCCGGGCGTAAGCCCGCGCCAAGCCCGGCGTTAGCCCGCCCCAAGTATGATGAGGAAGCGGTTCCGCCGCGCGAACCGATCCCAGCCATCATGGCATTTCACGACCACTTCTCGGGTCACGCCAAAGCGTACGCCGAACATCGTCCCCGCTATCCGCGCGAGCTCTTCGCCTGGCTGGCCTCCATCGCTCCCGCGCGCGACCTCGCGGTCGACTGCGCCACCGGCAACGGCCAGGCCGCCAGCGGCCTTTCGGAATTCTTCCCCCGCGTCGAGGCAAACGACGCCAGCGCCAGTCAGATCGAGAACGCCACCGGACCCGCCAACATCCACTTCTCCGTCGCACCCGCCGAAGCCACCGGACTCCCCAGCTCGAGCGCCGACCTCGTCACCGTAGCCCAGGCTTTGCACTGGCTGAATCACGAGCCGTTCTTCACGGAGGTCCGGCGGCTACTGCGGCCCGGAGGCGTTTTTGCGGCTTGGGGCTATGGGCGCTTCCTGGTCGAAGAACCCATCTTCTCGCTCTGCCGCGAAGCGTTGTGGAAGCCGCTCGAAGCCTACTGGCCGCCGCAGAGGCAACTCGTCGAAACCGCCTACGCCACAATCGAATTCCCGCTCGAGCCCGTCGTGGCGCCGCCCTTCGCAATCGAACTCACCTGGAAGCCGCAAGATGTCGTGGACTACGTAAATACGTGGTCGGCAGCGAAGAACTATCGCCAGCAAACCAACGGCATCGCCTTAGACGCCTTCGCCGCGCGCCTAAAAGCGAGCTGGCCCGAGGACGCAACAAAGCAGATCAAGATGCCGCTCTTCGTGCGCGCAGGCCTACGGCGCTGAAGAGAGACTGCTTTGGAGGAAATGGTGAGCCGGGCGGGGCTCATAGCCGTCAAGGGCACCGAAAACACGCAATTTATTGATCGTGCGTTTGCCTCGATTGACCAAAATGCCTCCACATCCGTTGTGTGGAGACCCGATGGAGACAGCGGTCTCTCGGGGGTTCGCTCACTCTCCGGTCGAAAGTGGGTGTTCGACCCTCGAAGCCGATCCGTTGGACCTCGCACTCTGTTGAAGCCTTGCTTCTCTGATCAACTGGATGGTTTGCGCTTTTGGTTGTTCGACTGATTGGCGACGGCAATCTCCAGATTGACGGCCAAAGCGTTCGCAAATCCGTCGCTACCGGGGAATAGGGATGCGCTCTGGCGTCGATGCCGGACCACCGACTTCCAGCGCGATTCTCCTCGCGCAAGAGTAGCTATAATTGGTCCCATGCGTCCAATCAAGTCGGCTGCACTACTGCTCGTGATGAGCGTGTTTGCCGTTGCACAGGGGCTACCGATCATTGGCGTGCTTTCGACCGGGGGCACGATCGCGAGTAAGCACGACCCGGCCAAAGGTGGCTACGTGCCCGCGCTCTCTGGAGAAGATCTGGTCGCGGCTGTGCCTGCAATTCAGAAGATCGCGCAGATCCGCGTTGAGCAGATCTCGAATGTGGGAAGCCCGAACATGACTCCGGAGATATGGCTTCGCCTTGCGGAAAGAGCAAATAGCTTGCTGGCCAAGAATGAAATCACGGGAATTGTTGTTACACACGGCACGAATACGCTGGAGGAAACAGCTTACTTTTTGGATCTGACCGTGACTGGCAGCAAGCCCGTGATTCTGGTAGGTGCGCAACGTCCTGCGTCCGATCCGGATGCGGATGGTCCGAGAAACCTGCTGAGCGCGATCCGGGTTGCCGCCGCGCCGGAAGCGGTTGGCAAGGGAGCTATGGTCGTGATGAATGGCCAGATCAACGCCGCGCGGGACGTTACCAAGACCAATACCAGCCAGGTGGAAACTTTTCGCAGTTTGGAGTTCGGCGCACTCGGAACCGTGGACACCGAAAAGGTCCGATTCTACCGTGCTCCGCTACGACGTCAAACTTTTGTTGTGGATTCGGCAACGAAGCTCGGGCGCGTGGAAATCGTGATGAGTTATGCCGGTGCGGACGGAGTTTCCATTCGATCGCTCTTTCACGAAAACGCGATGCGCGACAACGCGATGCAAGGATTGGTGGTCGCTGGTACGGGCCTCGGTGATGTGTCGGAGGCCCAGTTCGACGCGATTCAGGAACTTCGTGCGCGCGGGATCCCCGTCGTGGTCGGCACGCGCGTTCCCACGGGCCGTATTTTTACCTTGTCGGCGAGTAAGGGGTCGGCGCTGTCGCTCCGCAAAATTGGATGCGTGCTGGCGGACAATCTGAGTCCGCAAAAGGCGCGGATTCTGCTGATGTTGGGTCTGACAAAAACGCGGGATACTGAGGCGCTGCAGCGATATTTCGACGATTAGCGCCGTGCAGCAAATGACGGCATCCTGGCAGGCGATGTTTACCGATCGCTCCTCGCTAACTGTGTAGGGTTCCGTGAACCAGTGCGTCGCCACGCGGTAAATCGCTTCGCGCTTTCTGAGGGTTCAAGTGTGCAATCTCCTCAGCAACCCCGCTACGGTCGCGAAGGAATCGGGCGAGGCCATCTTTGCGGCGGCGTTGCGGTGAACCTGGGACTCCGTCGAAAAACGGCTGCGCGGTATGCGCTCCCGACGGGGGCCGTCCGGACCTCTCCAGAAATCACCCTGCAAGTATTGATTCCGCTTGCCGCAATTCTTGGTGCTTCGGGGGCGCGGGCGCTTACTGCGTGCATCTCGAAGCTTCCCGTTCGATCCGCGCACGGCGTGAATCCGCTCCCGACGGGGCCCTTCGGGCCCCTTTGGTCGCGGCTCGGATTGGGCGCTTGCGGGCACTTTCATCCGGCTTACTGGCACGAAGATCCATGCTCGGTTACTACGACGCAAGCACGGTGAACGCGCCGCGTTCGCTGACGCCGTCGGTTGTCGCGCCGCCGATCACGACGTCGACCAACTGGTTCTCACCGCGGGCGCGTGCCAAGTCGACCTTGATGTAGTTGTCGCTCAATCCACGCCGACCGCCGTCGAGCGTAACCACGCTGAGCGTCTGCCCGATCATCGACTGGCGGAACGCGCGATTCTTCGCTGCCGCTAGTGCGCGCAGCGCATGGGTGCGCTCCTTCCGGAGCGCCTGCGGGACCTGATCGCGTTCGGCTGCCGGAGTCCCGGGCCGTTCTGAATACGTGAAGACGTGGAGGTACGTGAAGGGCATCGCTTCGATGAACGCGTAGCTGTCTTCGAACTCCGAATCGGACTCGCCCGGAAATCCCGTCATCACGTCCGCGCCGATAGCGGCGCCAGGCATCAGCGCGCGCGCCTTGCGCACACGTTCCTCGAAATGCTTCGGCCGATACTTGCGATGCATGCGGCGCAACACGGTATCCGACCCCGACTGCAGGGGCGCGTGGACGTGCTTCGCGATGCGATGGCTGTCGGCCATCAACTGCAGAAGATCGTCGGAGAAATCCATCGGCTCGACCGAACTCAACCGCAGACGCTCGATGGGAGTCTCATCGAGCAGGCGCTTCACGAGCCACGGCAGCTTGCGGCCCGCAGGCAGCGTCTCCGACAACCCTGTGAAGTCCCTGCCCCATCGGCCCAGATTGATTCCGGACAACACGACCTCGCGGTAGCGGGAAGCCAGTGTGCGCACTTCGCCGATCACCTGCTCGGGAGTCGCACTGCGGCTGCGCCCGCGCACGAACGGAATAATGCAGAATGAGCAGCGGTTATTGCAGCCATCCTGAATCTTTAGATTGGGCCGCGTCCGGTCGCCGGCAGCGTCTTCGATGGGGGCGGAAAGGAATTCATGGGCCGCGAAGATGTCGCCGGAATGGATTTCGCCGATTTCAATCTCGCCGTGGTAATCCGGCGTCTTTGGAGGCCGCGCCACAAGATCGGGCAGCCCGGTCTTGTGCGAATTGCCCACCACCATCGACACACCGGGCAGCTTGGCGATCTCTTCTGGAGCGCGCTGGGCGTAGCAGCCGGTCACCACGATGCGCGCCAACGGCTGTTCGCGGCGCGCCCTGCGCACGGCCTGCCGCAGGTCATCATCGGCCGTTGCGGTAACCGTGCAGCTATTCAACACAATGACATCGGCCTCGCTATACGACCCCGCGGACTCCATGCCTTTGTTCGCCAATCCGGCTTCGATGGCTGCTCCGTCGGCCTGGGCCGCGCGGCATCCGAAGTTCTTGACGAAGAATCGCTCCACCTCTTTAGTGTAACGGCTGGAGCGCTGAATACCGGGCGAACACCCGACGCTGAGAACCGGACTATTCCGGATCGGATCATTCCTAGATCTCTTCTCGTCCCTCCCGACCGATAGATGGGCAGGAGTCGAATTGCCCGATCGCGTACTGTCGCAAGACGAAATCGATACTGTATTCAAGAAGCTCAGGGAGTCGGGCGACGACGACCCGACGAAGTATGTGCAGCCGTACGACTTCCGTCGTCCGGATCGCATCGCGAAGGACCAACTGCGTGCGATTCACCAACTGCACGAAAACTTTGCGCGCAGCCTGGCGTCGAGCCTGTCGGCTTATCTGCGCGCCTACGTCGTGGTCAATCTGGTTTCCGTCGAGCAGCTCTCCTTCATGGAGTTCATGAAATGCCTACCCTCGCCCACCTGCATGATCTCGCTGCGAATGAAGCCGTATGACGGCAACGCCGTGCTTGAGATCAATCCCGGGCTGGTGTTTCCGATCCTCGAAATGCTGCTCGGCGGCAGCGGGCGCAGCGCGATCAAGATCACGCGGGAAGTAACCGAGATCGAGCAGAGCATCCTCGACGGCCTGTATCGAATCATTCTGAACGACTTACGCACATCGTGGCAGGCTGTCTCGGCCATGGATTTCACAGTTGAGAGCCACGAGACGGAGCCTACGCTGCTGCAGATCCTGGCGCCGAACGAAGCCGTGGTCGCGATCAGCGTCGAGGTCCGCATCGGCGAGTGCTCGGGCATGATGAATATCGGCATCCCGTCGATCATCGTGAAGATGCTGCGTCAGAAGTTCGACCAGCAGTGGTCGGTCCGCAAGACCGAGGCCACCGAAACCGAGCACGCGCGCATTCTCAGGCTGTTACAGACCTCGAAGATCCGGATCGACACCCGCCTCACAGGACCCACGCTGTCGCTCGAATCGATGCTCGATCTCCGGGCCGGCGACATCTTGTCCTTCGATTACCCAATCGACCGGCCGGTCGACGTAACGATCAACGGCAAGCTCAAATACAAGGGAGAAATCGTCACCGTAGGCCGTAAGCGGGCCCTCGCCATCCAGAGCCTATTTCAGGTACATGAATAGGTCCACTTCCGTTTCGCCACTTTCTTCGATCCCTTGAGAACCTTTTCGCCCAAGACCAGTATTAGTACTTATGCAGAACTTCTTCTCCGACCTCCGCTTCGGCTTGCGCTTCCTGCGAAAGAACCCTAGTTTCACGCTGATCGCAGTCCTGGCGCTGGCGTTGGGCATTGGCGCCAATACAGCGCTCTTCTCGGTGGTCGACGCGGTTCTGTTGCGTCCGCTGCCCTACGGCGACCCGGATCGGCTCGTCATGGTCTGGGAAGACTCAGTGATCTCGGGGATTCGGCAGAATACACCCGCGCCTGCGAACTTTTTCGACTGGAAGAAACAGAATCAGGTCTTCGAGGACATGGCCTGCATCCAAGGCCACAACGCCAGTCTAACGGGCGACGGCTCGCCGGAGGCCTTGCTTGGCCGCAAGGCGACCACGAATTTGTTTTCCGTACTGAAAGCCAATGCGATGGTAGGCCGCGTGTTCACCGCGGACGACGACCGCTCAACTGAGCGAATCGTCATCATCAGCTACGGCCTTTGGCAGCGACGCTACGGCGGGGACCGCTCCCTCGTGGGAAAGCAGATCCAGATGGATGGCCAGCAAACGACGGTGATCGGCGTGATGCCCCGCGGATTCTTCTATCCGACGTCGCGGACCGACTACTGGATCCCTGCCCGCATGACGCCGCAGGAGGCTGCGCGCCGAACTTCTCACTATCTCCAGGTGACGGCCCGTCTGAAATCTGGGGTGACCGTCGCGAAGGCACAGGCGGACATGACGGCCATCGCGGAGCAGCTGCAGAAGGAGTATCCGGCTTCGAACCGGGGCCAGGGAACGGCGGTGGTTCCGGCGCTTGAGCAAGTGACCGGCAGCGCCGGCACCGCGCTTTGGATTCTGCTCGGCGCGGCGGGATTCGTGCTGTTGATCGCCTGCGCGAACGTCGCCAACCTCTTGCTCGCCAAGGCGGTTGGACGCCAGCGCGAACTGGCCGTGCGCCAAGCGCTGGGCGCGGGACGCGGCCGCCTGATCCGTCAGATGATTACCGAGAGTGTCGCCTTGTCCCTGCTCGGCGGCGGCGTCGGGGTCGCGCTCGCTGGGCTCAGTCTCACCGCCGTCGGCTCGCTGGTTCCGCGAGGGATGGCGGGTGCCGCATCCGTCTCGATCAACCCGAGAATCCTCGGTTTCGCGTTCGTACTCAGCCTACTCACTGGAGTGCTCTTCGGGGCCGGTCCCGCCCTCTGGAGCGGTCGCGGCGATCTGCATGACCTCCTGAAGCAGGGCGGTCGCGGCGGCATCGGCGGACGAGGCATCTTCCGCGACGTGCTGGTTGTTGGAGAAGTCGCGCTCGCGCTGGTTCTACTGGCCGGTGCCGGCCTCATGATTCGAACACTGCAGTCGCTCTACGCACTCAACGTCGGATTCCAATCCGGTGGCCTCTTGACCATGAGCACCCGTTTGCCCAACGGAAAATACGATCCGGATCAGCGGATACGTTTCTACGACGCTGTGCTCGAACGGGTCCGCTCGGTGCCCGGCGTGCAATCCGCCGCCTACATTTCGGACCTGCCGTTCACGACGCAGGGCAACACGAACGGGATCAGCATTGAGGGAGTCACGATCAGTCCCGATGTCGACAGCGGGGCGCTGTATCGCGTCTCGACAACGGGCTACTTGGAGACACTCGGCGTAAGGCTGATCGAGGGGCGCTTCTACGGCAAACAGGACCTCGCGAACGCACCTCCGGTCGCGGTAATCAATGAGTCCTTCAAGAAACTGCTGTTCGGGAACCAGAGTCCGCTTGGAAAGAGAATTACGACGGATGGAACCGGCCGTTGGCGGACCATTGTCGGTGTCGTCGCGGAAGTTCGCGAACGGGGATTTGCTCCCGCGCTGAAATCCGGCGTCTATTTGCCTGTCGACCAGAACCGTACGGCCTGGGCGATCCCCTCCGTGCTGGTGATCCGTACTAAGCTTCCACCGAACAGCCTCGCCTCAACGGCACGCACTGCGATCTGGAGCGTCGACCCGGATCAGCCAATCTCGCTGGTTCGCACCATGGACGAGATCATCGACTTCGACGTCGCCGACCGCAGGCAGCAGATGGTCATGCTCGGTAGCTTCGCCGCGCTCGCGCTGGTGCTCGCGGCACTCGGCATCTACGGCGTGCTGGCGTACACCGTCTCGCAGCGAACCCGCGAAATCGGCGTCCGCATGGCCCTTGGCTCCCATGCAATCGACATCGTGCGGATGGTGGCGTCGGCCGGCCTCAAACTCGTGGTTGCCGGTCTCTTGATAGGGTTGGCAGCCGCCTTCGCACTGACGCCGACGATGTCCAAGATTCTCTACGGCGTCGAGCCGAATGATCCGGGAACCTACGCGGTCGTCGCAGTGACGATGCTGCTGGTAGCGGCGCTGGCTTGCGTCATTCCGGCGAGTCGCGCGGCGAGGGTCGATCCGCTGGTCGCCCTGCGCGACGAGTAACTCAGTCGGGCCAAGTCTGAGAAACTAGGATTTGTCTCCAACATTCACGCGACGCACTCTGCTCGGCGGACTTGCATTGGCCGGCCTCGTTAAGGCCGCCAAGGCCGAAACAATCCCGCTCTTAATGGATCACGACGGCGGAATGCCCGACGATTACCTGGCTCTGGCGCTGGTCCTCACCATGCCGCACGTGAAGCTGTTGGGCGTGACCGTTGTACCAGCGGACAGCTATCTTGAGCCGGCGCTGCTTGGCACAAGAAAAATACTGACCTACTTCAAAAGTGCAGCGCCGGTCGCGGTCAGCAAAGCGCGCGGCGTGCATCCCTTTCCGGCCGCATGGCGCAAGACGTCCGGCGAAATGGACCGCCTCCTGACCGGATCCGCGTTCGCGCTCGACAAGACGCCCAAAGCGGTGGCCCAGCCTGCGCCGGAGTTTCTCGCCGCACAACTGCGTGGCGCGACGGAGCCGGTAACGATCCTCGCCACTGGCCCGCTCACGCATCTTGCCGCCGCGCTCGATCTGACCCCGGATCTGGAATCGAAGGTCCGCGAGCTCGTCTGGATGGGCGGTGCGCTGCAAGCCAAAGGCAACGTCGAAGAAGACGGCCACGACGGCTCGGCCGAGTGGAACTCGTACTGGGATCCGCCAGCTGTCGCGCGCGTCTGGCGCTCCAAGATTCCGATTACGCTCTGCCCGCTCGACGTCACGAACCGCGCACCCGTTACGAAGGCGTTCCTTGAAAAACTAGCCAAGCGCGGCCAGTTCGGGGAGATCGCCGCCAAGGCGTACACCATCGGGCTCGGCCAGGGCGAACTCTTTTTCTGGGACGTGCTCGCCGCGAGCTGGCTGGGCAAACCTGAGATGTTTGCGACACGTCAGTGGGACACGGTCGTGGACGTCGAGGGCGCAAGCC
>JAYVTO010000067.1:0-12766 GCA_043788745.1 Acidobacteriaceae bacterium | reverse complement strand
TTTGATGTTGCGGAGCGCGCCTGCTTCGGCGTCAGCGTTCCACGAAAGGGGCGCGGTGCTGTCCGCCACGCCAAGCGCGGAGTTGCCGCGGAACATCGGCCAATTGGCGGAATCCGCCGCGAGCAGCATCGCGGGCATCACGACGAAAGACAAGAAGCGCATTCAAAACCCCCGCTGCCCAGCTTGCGGCAGTGTCGTCATTATTTCATGAACTCGCTCTTGGTGCGGGTTTCGTGTGCGGGTTTCGCCGCCGCACGGCGAATTCAGGCTAGTCTAGAAGGAGCCCTCTAACCCATTTCGATGAACTGGCTCGACTTCATTTTTCTCATCCTCCTTGGCTCGTCGATGTTCAGCGGATTTCGCATCGGCTTTGCACGCGTAGGCATCGGCTTTGCGGCTGCCGTGATCGGCCTGCTTTGCGGTTTCTGGTTCTACGGAATTCCGGCGGCATGGATCTCGTCGTGGGTGTCTTCGACGATGGCGGCGAACCTGCTCGGCTTTTTCATCGTGATCTTTGGATTCGTGATAGCCGGTTCTGTGATTGGCTGGCTGGTTTCAAAAATGTTCAAGATGGTGGGCCTGGGGTTCGTTGATCGCCTGCTCGGCGCAGCGTTTGGTTTTGTGCGCGGCAGCCTTGTCGTCGTGGCGATTGTTACGGTGCTGCTCGCGTTCACTCCGAAGAAGCCGCCACCGGATTTCATCGTAACTTCGTCGGTGATGCCGTATGCGATGGAGGCCTCGCGCATCCTCGTTTCGCTTGCTCCGCGCGGTCTGAACGATTCCGTCGAGGAGGCGATTGGCGCCGTTCGCAAGATCTGGGACGAGCAGATCAAGAAGAAGAAAAAGAAACTTCCTGAGACGGAGGCCTAAGCCTTGTCTCACTCACCCGATGCCAGATCCTTCCAATAACCTGCTGATTTTTGACCTCGACGGAACGCTGATCGATTCGCAACTGGATCTCGCGAATTCTGTCAACGCGACGCGCGCCCACATGGGCATGGGGCCCATTGCCAACGAAACTGTCTTCTCGTACGTAGGCAATGGTGCCCCGATGCTGGTTCGCCGGTCGCTTGGTCCGGGCGCGAGTGAAGACGACAACGTGAAGGGTCTGCGTTTTTTCTTGCACTACTATCGCCAGCACATGCTCGATTACACGACGCTCTATCCCGGTGTTCGCGAGGCACTGGACCAGATGCACGACGCCGGTGTGCCGCTTGCGATTCTGACGAACAAGCCGGTGCGTTTCGCGATTGGAATCATCCATGGCCTCGGTCTGGACGCGCATTTCTTCCGCATTTATGGCGGCAACAGTTTTGAGCAGAAAAAGCCGGATCCGGTGGGGATCGATGCGTTATTGGGCGAGAAGCCCGTGCCGCGTGAGCGCACGGTGATGGTGGGCGACAGCTTGGTTGATATCTTCACGGCGCGCAACGCAAGCGTGGTCGCGTGCGGCGTCAACTGGGGCTTTCAGCCCGAGACTTTCGTCGACGCGCCGCCCGACATTCGACTCGACGACTTGCGCGAACTCGCCGCGACGATCCTTGCGTAGATCCACGTAGATCCTTGCGTAGTAGATCCTTGCGTAGCCACTTCGTAGCTCGCCACGAGATACAATTGCGTCTTCAGGTCAGCATGCGCCATATTGCCATTTCGCTTTTCTGGTTCGCTGGTTCACTCGCGGCAGCGACGCACCAGGTCGATTTCAATCGCGAGATTCGTCCGATTCTTTCGGATAATTGCTTCGCTTGTCATGGACCCGACGAGAAGCAGCGGGTTGCGAACTTGCGCCTCGATCAACGCGAGAGCATCTTTGCGGCGCGAAACGGCTATCGCATCGTTGTACCGGGCGACTCCGCTTCGAGCCGCCTCATCGAACGCATCACGACATCGAACAAGTCGATACACATGCCGCCGGTCTCGAGCGGCTATGCGCTGAACGTGGACCAGATCGGGCTGCTGCGCGATTGGGTCGCGCAAGGAGCGAAGTGGGAGTCGCACTGGGCGTTCGTTCCTCCGGCGAGGCCCGCAGTGCCGAAAGGTAAAGGTACGAATCCAATCGACGCTTTCGTCCGAGCGCGACTCGATAAAGAAGGTTTGAAGCCGTCGCCGGAAGCGGATCGCGTTACGCTGTTGCGACGGTTGAGCTTCGATCTGACGGGCCTTCCGCCATCTCTTGCCGAGATCGATGCGTATCTGGCGGATAAGAGTCCGCGGGCGTATGAGAAGCAAGTGGACCGCCTGCTGGCATCACCGCGCCATGCCGAGCGCATGGCGATGCAGTGGCTTGATCTCGCGCGGTATGCGGACACGCACGGCTATCACATCGACAGCCATCGCGACATGTGGCCTTGGCGTGATTGGCTAATTCGAGCGTTCGCTGCGAACCTGCCTTTCGATCGCTTCGTGACGGAGCAACTGGCGGGCGATCTACTTCCGAAACCGACGCGCGATCAGCTTGTGGCGACGGGCTTCAACCGGAATCACATGATCAATTTCGAAGGCGGCGCGATCGCGGAAGAGTATCAGGTCGAGTACGTGATGGATCGCGTGGATACAACGTCGCAGGTGTTTCTCGGGATGACGATGGGCTGCGCGCGCTGTCACGATCACAAGTACGATCCCATTTCGCAACGCGATTTCTATCGCTTCTATGCGTTCTTCAATCGCGTTCCGGAGCGCGGCCTGGATGGACAGAAGGGCAACGCCGATCCGAAGCTGTTGCTTCCGAATCAAGAACAGGAACTAAAGCTCGAGGCGACACGCGCGAGTGTGAAGCAATTGCGCGAGCAACTCGAGGACGCGAAGATTACGCCGCTGATTGCCCAGTGGGCTCCGGGCGCCGTTGTTCCGGAAGCATCGCGGGCGGGCCTCGCCGCGCATTTCGAATTCGATGGCAATCTCAACGACAGTTCCGGCGGCTATCGCTATGGGCGCGTCGAGACGGGTCGCGCTACGTTTGGCGCGGGCCCGGTGGCGCAGGAGTTGCAACTCGACGGGCAGTCGCGGATCGCGTTGGGGCCGACCGGCGATTTCGACGTGGGTGTGCCGTTTGCGATTAGCCTATGGCTGCGGCCGAACACATCGCATTCGCCGAACCTCAAGGACGAGATGCTGGTGGCGCGCCGCACGGATTCCGCGCGGCACGGCTGGGAGCTATATCTCGCGGATACGACATTGAGCCCGCGGCTGCGGCTTGAGGCGCGGGTGGGGCTGCGACTGAATGAGAAGTTTCCCGAAAGTGGTCTTGAGGTCCGCAGCAAGAATCGGTACGTGCGGATCGACGATCTCAATCACCTGGCGTTGAGCTACGACGGCAAGCAGTTCGAGATGTGGATCAACGGCGAGCGCGTCGAATGCGAAATCATTGCCGACTCGCTTCGGGGTTCGGCAAAGAGCGCGGCGATACTCGAGGTCGGCGAACTGGGCTCGGCGGCCCTGTTTCGCGGCGGGCTCGACGATCTGCGTATCTACACGCGGGCGCTGACATCCGGCGACGTAACCAGGCTGCTGATCCACGAGCCAGCGCGCGCGGCCGCGCGGATTGGCCCGAGCCGAGGCCGGGAGCAGACTCGCTTGTTGCGCGAGTACTACCTGATGAACGATGCGCCGGCAGAGTTTCGTGCCGCGTTCGCGGAGTTGCGGCGCAACGAGCGCGCTCTCGCGAATCTCGAGTTTGAAATTCCGAACACCATGGTGATGGCGGACCAGGAGAGCACGCGAGAGACGCGTATCCTCGGCCGGGGTGATTACCAGAACAAGGGCGAAGTGGTGACCGCGGCGACGCCTGCGGTGCTGCCGCCGCTGCCTGCAGGGGCGCATGCGGATCGCCTTGGCGTCGCGCAGTGGTTGCTGGATCGATCGAATCCATTGACGGCCCGCGTCGCAGTGAATCGTTATTGGCAGATGTATTTTGGAACCGGACTAGTGAAGACGTCCGAAGATTTCGGCGCGCAAGGCGAGTCGCCCAGCCATCCGGAGTTGCTGGACTGGCTGGCGACGGAGTTCCGGGAATCCGGCTGGGACATCCGGCATATGCAGAAGCTGATCGTGCTGTCGTCGACGTACCGCCAGTCGTCGAAATTCACGCTTGCCTTGCTCGAACACGATCCTGAGAACCGGCTGCTCGCACGCGGCGTGCGCGTCCGATTGCCGGCGGAAATGATTCGAGACAACGCGCTAGCAACCAGTGGCTTGCTGGTCGAAAAGCTGGGCGGCCCCAGCGTGAAGACGTATCAGCCCAGCGGACTGTGGGAAGACATCGCCTTCGGCGGCCCCTATAGCGCGCAAAGCTACACGCAGGATCACGGCGAAGCGTTGTACCGCCGCAGTCTGTACATGCTGTGGAAGCGCACCAGCCCGCCGCCTTCGCTCGCGACATTCGACGCGCCGAGTCGTGAGAAATGCGTCGCGCGGCGATCGGTCACGAACACGCCTCTACAAGCGCTGGTGCTGCTAAATGATCCACAGTACATCGAAGCGGCGCGAGCGCTCGCGCAGCGGATTTTGCGCGAGGGCGGAGTTTCGATAGATTCGAAGGTGGCGTATGGCTTTCGGCTCGCGACGGGGCGAAAGCCGGAGGCGCGCGAGAACGAGGCGCTGAAGATGCTGCTTGACAACCAACTGAGTTCCTATCAGCGGGACAAGGCGAAAACGGCGAAGCTTCTTGGGGTCGGAGAATCGCAGCCCGATGCCAGTATCGACCCCGCGACGCTCGCCGCTTGGACCATGGTGGCGAGCACGATGTTGAGCCTCGACGAAACGATTACGAAGGAATAAGCGATGGCGTTTCTTTCCAAACTCGAA
Source organism: Acidobacteriaceae bacterium (assembly GCA_043788745.1). GTDB lineage: Bacteria > Acidobacteriota > Terriglobia > Bryobacterales > Bryobacteraceae > JBBQWZ01. Next base: position 7,963 of record JAYVTO010000067.1, on the reverse strand, counting down.
CTGCAAGAGACGCTCACGCGCAGGCACTTCTTCGGCCTCGCGAGCACGGGCATCGGCGCCGCGGCGCTTGGGTCGCTGCTCGCGCCGAAGGCCGATGCCAAGGGGCTTCCAGGTTTCCCGAACTTTCCCGCGAAGGCGAAGAGCGTCATCTATCTTCACCAATCTGGAGGGCCTTCGCAGCTCGATCTGTTCGATCCGAAACCCAAGTTAGCGAAGCTGCGCGGCACCGAGATGCCTGCCTCGATTCGTAACGGCCAGCGCGTGGCGCAGACGCAGGGTCAGGCTTCGCTGCCGATTGCGCCGTCGATGTTCGAGTTCAAGCAGCATGGGCAATCCGGCGCGTGGATCAGCGATCTGCTGCCGCACACCGCGAAGATCGCCGACCATCTTGCCATCCTTCGCACGGTCAACACAGAAGCCATCAATCACGATCCGGCCATGACGTTTTTTCAGACAGGCTTTCAACAACCCGGCCGGCCGAGTCTCGGCGCGTGGGTCAGCTACGGTTTGGGGAGCGAGAACGACAATCTGCCGGCGTTCGTCGTGCTCATCGCGCAGGCGAGCGCGATCAACATCGATCAGCCGCTATTCTCACGATTGTGGTCGAGCGGATTTCTTCCGACAACGCATCAGGGCGTGCAACTTCGGTCCGGCAGCGATCCGGTGCTCTATCTTTCCGACCCCGAAGGCATCGCCCACGGCGATCGGCGCGCCATGCTCGATGCGATGGCGAAGATCAACCAGATGAAGTTCGAGGCCTATGCCGATCCGGAGATCGAGACGCGGATTGCGCAATTTGAGATGGCGTACCGGATGCAAACGTCCGTACCTGATCTCGTCGATTTCTCGAAAGAGCCGGAGCACGTTCTCAATTCGTATGGTCCCGATGTGCGCAAGCGCGGCACATACGCTTCGCATTGCCTGATGGCCCGGCGCCTAGTCGAGCGCGGCGTGCGGTTCGTCCAGATCTACAAGCGCGGCTGGGATCAGCATAGCGATCTGCCGCGCGATCTCGCGCTGCAGTGCCAGAGCGTCGATCAACCGGATGCGGCGCTGATTCAGGATTTGAAGCAACGCGGGCTGCTGGATTCGACACTGGTAATTTGGGGCGGAGAATTTGGCCGTACTGTGTTTTGCCAGGGGCGGCTCGCCGAAACCAACTACGGCCGCGACCATCATCCACGCTGCTTCACGATGTGGATGGCGGGGGGGGGCGTGAAGCCGGGAATCACCCACGGCGAGACCGACGACTTCAGCTATAACGTCGCGAAGGACCCCGTGCACGTTCACGACATTCAAGCGACGGTGCTGAACCAGCTTGGCGTCGATCACAAGAAGCTAACGTACAAGTATCAGGGCCGCCACTTCCGCCTGACAGACGTGCATGGAAACGTCGTGCGCGCAATCTTGAGCTAGCGCACTTCGGTCGCGGGACCGCGATCAGCTAATTACTTCGCGGTGACCGCCTGGTTGCGATACACCCTGCCGCCTTTCATCACAAAAACCACTTTGCGCACGGCGGTGATGTCCTTCGATGGATCGCCGTCTACGGCGACGATGTCCGCCAGATAGCCAGCGGCGAGGGTGCCGATCTGGTCGCCAAGCCCGAGCGACTCGGCCGCAAGCGACGTGCCGCTGATGATGGCATCCATCGGCGGCTGATTGCCTTCCTTGACGCGATAGATGAACTCTTCCGAGTTTCGTCCATGCGCTCCGGCGACGGCGTCGGTACCGAGCACGACCTTCACCTTCTTCTCGAGCGCCATCCGCAAGACCTTGCCGCGCACCGCCAGTGCCTTCTCCATCGACGCAAAGCCCTCTTCGGTGTAGTTGCCAATGCCGAGGAATTTGGGCCGATTTTCCAGGTAGTTGTTGATGACGAGAAAATTCGGATCGAAGTACGTGCCGCGCGATTTCATGAGCGACAACGTCGCGTCGTCGAGAAACGTACCGTGTTCGATGGCGGCGCATCCGGCCGCGGTCGCCGCGGTCGCGCCACCAGCGGCATGCGCGTGGACGAGTGTTCGAAGCCCCAGCGCCTTCGCCTCACCGCACGCGGCTTGAATTTGCTCAGTCGCCATCGTCTGATCGCCGCCATCGCGGATGCTCTTGGTCGCGAATATCTTGATCACGTCCGCGCCGTTGGCCTTCATCTGGCGAACGATTTCGCGAATCTTTTCGGGCGTGCCCGAGTTCTCGTTGATCTGGCCGAGAGATGTGAGAATGCGCGGACCGGCGATCACGCCTCGGTGGATGAAGTCGCGTAGATCTTTATCCTCAGCCGCGCCGACGCTTTGCACTGTGGTGAAGCCGCCTTGCAGCGTGTCCCAAGCGTTCGCGGCCGAATAGAGCGTGGCTTGCGCGGGTGTTTCCTTACTCGTGCGCCCTCCCGGTTCATAGCGGCCCTCGGCGTTGAAGTGCCAGGTGATGTGGACGTGCGTATCGATCCAACCCGGCGTGACGGTGAGGCCGCGCAAGTCGTACACGATTGCGCCGCCGGGAAGCTTATTCTTGCTGCTGCCGATGCTCTCGATCTTTCCGTCTCGAATGACGATGCGCTTGTCTTGCAGAGTTGCCCCGCGGCCATCGAGTAACGTCGACGTTTCGAGTACAACCACCTGCGCGCAGAGCAGCGGCGCGAGGGCCAACAACAGCAATGATCGAATCACGGGATCTCCTATACGGCGCAAGCGGCCAGCTTATGACTTCCAAGTGTCCGCGATATGCTGCGCGGAGCGCAACGCAAGCTTGACAAACGTCAGCGTTCCATTCGTGCATCCGGCATTCGGCAGCGTGGGCGCGCCGGGCACAAACAGATTCGGATGATCGTGCGTGCGGCCGAAGCCATCGCAGACACTCTCTTTCGCATCGGTACCCATGCGGCATCCTCCGGCCGGATGATCGAGATAGTTGCTGACATTGAAGCTGATCAGTTTTCCCTCGTTCGCCTTGGCGACGTCTTCGAACAGTGCGCGCACGTGCTGTGCGACGCGCGGACCGCGGGCGTTGGTCTCGGCGTCAAAGCGATGCTCGATCTTCGGCAGCGGATCGCCCCAGTTGTTCTTCTTTGAAGCATCCAGCGTCAACGAGCTATCGCGCGAAGGATGCACATCGAGGTACGCGCGGATACGCGCGGTTCCGTTCGCGGTAGCACGCGCCCGCCAGTCAGTGAGTAAATCGTCGCCGAGCAGCAACTTTCCGTCGGCGGCCTTCAGCCGCGGCTCACGCGCAACAGCCGATTCCCACATACGCAGATCGTGACGCACGAAGTTGTCGGGCTTCGTGCGGAAGTACCTGCGCGAGATCAGGCCGTAGCTTTCGTTCATGCCCGGAAAGATGTTCGCCTTGGTCGTCAGGAAGCCCGTCATGAACGAGTGGCCGTTCATGTAGCGCCCAACGAGGCCAGAGGAATTCGCCAGGCCATTCGGAAACCGCGAGTTCGCTGAGAGCAGCAGCAGATGCGGCGTCCAGGTGTAGCCGGATGCGACGATGAACACCTGCGCACGATACTCGACGGCATCGTCCGGCTTGGCGCGATTAACGGCGGAGGCTGCCACGATATCGCCGGTCTTTTCCGACAGGATGAGCCGTCGCACCAGCGTCTGTGTGTGCAGTGTGATCTTCTTCTTCGCGAGCAGTTGCTTGAAGGTGAAGTCCGGCGAATAGCGCGCGCCCGTGGGGCAAATCGAACAGGTTCCGCACCGGATGCAGGCGTTGCGTCCACCGTACGCCACGGTAGTCTTCGCTTGCGGAGTGCCCCAGAACGGCACGCCGCTGCGCTCCGAGTATTTCTTCAACTCTGCAAGATTGTGCGACAGCGGCATCGCAGGCATCGGATACGGCTCGCTGCGACGATCTTCCGGCAGTGGACTTGGGTGGCCCGAAACGCCAATACGGCGCTCGGCCTCGCAGTAGTATTTCTCAAGCTCGTTCCATGCAATCGGCCAATCCGTGTAGAGGCCGAACAGCGATGTGAGACGAAGGTCTTCCTCTGAAAAACGATTGCATGTCCCGCCCCAGTGCAGCGCTGAACCGCCCACGGCCATCGTGCGCGAGATGATGCCTTGGGCGGACTGGTCGTCGATATAGTCGCCGACCCAAGGATTCTCTTTGTAGTCGAGGCTCCGCTTGCGATACTCCATGCGGTTCTCGAAATCGAAGAGCGCCTTGCCTGCTTCGACGATCTGAATGGTTGCGTTCGGCCGCAGTTCCGCAAGTTTCTCCGCGATCATGGCCGTGGTGATTCCGGCGCCGATGATACACACGTCCGATTCGTAGCGCGGCATCAGTTAGACCTGTATCCTTTTGAGCGGAGGAGGCGGCGCGCTGCCTCCGGCGAATCCCCGGCAATCTTCGCGGCGAATCGCGGCTGCGTAGCAGAGGTCGTTCGCGGCGGGCGAGTTGAAATACCAACTCATGAGGTCGACGATGACGTGCTTGCCGGCAGGCGATCCAGGCATCGCGTCGATCTTCGATGCAGAGAGTGCGCCTTCGACGGCGGCGCGTCGCGCGGCCGGATCGAGCTCGTTGAACTTCGCCCGTTCGAGATCGGCGAGCTGCGCAAGGTAGGTCGCGGCTGGGGACGAGGGCTTGTTGCGAATGCTGGTGCTACCGTAGCCGTGCTCCATCTCGGCGCCGGATTTGTAGCCGCGAACCCACTCTCTAAAGCTGTCCGCGAGGCCGTCGAGCGCCACCTCGCCGAGTGACGCCGGAAGCACCGTCTGTGCGAGCGCGCGTAGTGTCTCACGATGCGGCGCCGGAAACTGCTGCTGCGCCAGCGCGGCCTGCGTCGCGGCGAGCGCCGCGGCGGGCATTTGGATAAGCGTTCTTCTTCTCATTTTGGGAGGAATCGGGAGTATGTCATAGCGACGCAAGCAGTGTCAATGCTTGCTCCGATAGGCCTGCTCTACCAGGCGCTGCGGGGCTCTGCGTGGTACTCTACCGGGTGAAGCCTGTGACGCATACTGCTGTCCGATAATCCACCATCTCCGCGGCCATTCTCTTGCCACGCTGCGCGCAACGTGTCTTTCGACCTAGGCGCGGTGGTGGATTGTTCCAACGAGTTTACGGAGATTCCCTTGAGACAACTTTGGTACGACACGTTTTTCCGCGGTATCGCGGTGGATTTCTGGCGGCAAGCTATCCCGCAGTCCTACACCGACGCCGAAGTGGATTTTCTCGATAAGGTGCTGTCCACCGGCCCGGGCCGCCGCATTCTCGATGTTCCGTGCGGGGCGGGCCGCCATCTGATTCCGCTCGCGCGGCGCGGTTTTAGAATGACGGGCGTCGACATCTCGGACGAGTGCCTTGCGGCGACTCGCGCCGATGCGGGCGCGCTTGAAATCGAACTGCGACACGCCGACATGCGCGACCTGCCGTACGTCCGCGACTTCGATGGCGCTTATTGCTGCGGCAACAGCTTCGGCTATATGAATCCGGCGGGCGCAGTGGAGTTTCTTTCCGCCGTCTACCGGACGCTTCGCATGGGCTCGTGCTTTGTGCTTGAAACCGGAATGGCGGCGGAAACCATTCTGCCCCGGCTGCTGCCGGGCCGCGAAATGGAGGCCGGTGAAATCACGGTGCACAGCGTCACAAAGTACGATGCGGGCGACAGCCGGCTCGACATCGACTACACGTTCGAACGCGGCGGCGTGTCGGACACGCGGGCGTCATCGCATTACGTGATGACGACGTCGGAGATCCGGCGCGTGATGGAAGGAGTGGGCTTCCAACTGGAGGCGATGTACGGCGATATGGCGGAGGTGACTCCGTATACGTTCGCGTCGCAGCGGTTGGTGCTGGTCGGCCGGCGTAACGGATAGTTCACTTCGTTTATCGAGGCGCAAGCGGGTGCCTCTCGTCTATCGAGGCGCAAGCGGGCGCCTCTCGTCTATCGAGGCGCAAGCGGGCGCCTCGACCGAACCAGCAAAGAACCGCGAACGAAGTGAGCGGATGACTCGTCAAGCCCGCCCGTCAATTTCTAGAATTCCTCGCAGGCCGCATCCCGGGCGGGATCCTATCCCGCGACGCCGGCATAGGCGAGATCCTCTCACGCGCCATGAACACCTTGTAAATGATTGATTTCGAATGCCGCAATTCTTGGTGCTGCGCGGGCGCTTCGCGGTTCCTTGCTGGCCCGTTGCCTTTGAGTTCTCTGCGGGGCTTCCGACGGGTGTGGTGAAGCTCGGTACCGCACCGACCTATAATTGCGCTATGCGATCGCTGTGCCTCTCTCTGCTATTTGCCTCGGCGGCTGTTGCCGCTCCGCGGTTTGAAATTACGTTTCCTTTTTCCGTTCGATCGGCGCCAGTGGACGGTCGCCTGATTCTGGTAATCGCGAAGAACGCCGACCGCGAACCACGATTTCAGATCGGCATGAGCCCGGACACGCAACAGATGTTTGCGATCGATGTAGATGGCTGGAAGCCGGGTGTCGCAGCGACGATCGATGCGTCGGCGATCGGGCATCCGCTGCGAAGTGTGAAGGAATTGCCCGCCGGTTCGTATCGCGTGCAGGCAGTGTTGAATGTCTACGAAACGTTTCGGCGCGCGGATGGTCACACGGTAAAGATGCCGATGGACGACGGCGAGGGCCAGCACTGGAATGCTTCGCCTGGTAATTTGCTGAGTACACCGGCGCAGATCGAGATCAAGAACGACGGCGTTGTCTCGATCGCGCTCGACCAAATGATTCCGCCGATCGCCGTTCCGAAAGACACCAAGTACGTGCGCCACATCCGCATCCAGAGTCCGATGCTGACCAAGTTCTGGGGCCGGCCCATGCATCTCGGCGCAATCGTTGTCGTGCCGGAAGGCTTCGACGAGAATCCGGGGCAGCGCTATCCTTTGGCGTTCAATCAGGGCCATTTTTCAGGCGAGTTCTTTGGATTCCGCGAGATGCCCCCGACGCCGGAGATGAAGGGTGTCGACCGGCAACGCGCGCAGGTGGCGCATCGCTTCTATCAGGATTGGGCCGCGGGCCGCCTGCCGAAGATGCTGCTGGTGCTGACGCAGCACGCGACTCCGTTCTACGACGACTCGTACGGCGTGAACACGGCGAATGCGGGTCCGTATGGCGATGCGTTGACTCAGGAACTGTACCCGGCACTCGAGAAGCGCTTCCGCGGCATCGGGGAACCTTGGTCGCGCGTTCTGTTCGGCGGATCGACAGGCGGATGGATGACGCTCGCGCAGCAGATTCTTTATCCCGATTACTTCGGCGGCGCGTGGGGCTTCTGTCCCGATCCGGTCGACTTCCATGTCTTTCAGTTGATCGACGTGTACAAAGATCAGAACGCGCATTTCGATAGCGGGCCGTTCGCACGCATTCCGCGTCCGCTGGGGCGCACGCGAACAGACCATACGATGATCACCATCGGCGAGGCATCACAGCAGGAGTTGGTGTTGGGAACGAAGGGCCGCTCCGGAGAGCAGATGGACGCCTTCCACGCAACATTCGGTCCCGTTGGCCCCGATGGGTATCCGGCAAAGTTGTGGGATCCGGTGACCGGCGATGTCGATTCAAAGGTCGCGAAATATTGGCGCGACAACTACGACCTCACGGCGATCCTTGCGCGTGATTGGGAACGTCTCGGCCCGAAGCTCGTCGGCAAACTCCACATCACGATGGGCACGAAAGACACGTACTATCTCGACGCCGCGACCGAACGCATGGAAGCGTTTCTTGAAAGCACCAAGCTGCCGCGAAAAGGCCCGTACTACGGGGGTAGCGTGCAGTATGGCAACAACGAGCCGCACTGTTACACGGGCGTTCCGGCGGGGCAGAATCCGGCGCAGTATTACTTCCCGATCTTCGCCGACCACATGCGCAAAATGGCTCCGAAGGACGCGGATACGACGAGTTGGCGTTAGGTCTCTGATTGTTCCATCGGACAGCTCGGTCCAGGCGCGTGCGTAACACGGGCGGGGTTATATCGGACGCTGCCGGTATGGTTGAGATCCG
>JAYVTO010000066.1:0-14414 GCA_043788745.1 Acidobacteriaceae bacterium | reverse complement strand
GACGCCGCGGCGTCCCGGTTTTAACTTCAGAAGACGACGCCGCGGCGTCCCGGTTTTAACTTCAGAAGACGCCGCCGCACGGCGTCCCGGTTTTAATTGCAGAAGACGACGCCGCACGGCGTCCCGGTTTCCTATCTCAGCAGACCTTGTTGATATGCCAAGACCGAAGTCTGTGTTTGAAACTCATACAAAGCACTCGCGCGCTGAATCTCCGCCGCAGTCTTGCTAAGCTGCGCCTGCGTCAACTCCACAATCGAACTGAGCCCTAGGTCGTAGCGTGCCTGTGACAACTCAAGCGCGAGCGAAGCCTGCTTCACCAACTCGTCCGCTAATTTCGTTCTCTCAAACGAATTCGTCGTGAGCAACCACGCCACCTGCACATCGCGCGCTACCTGCGTCTCGAGTTCGCGCACACGTTCCGCTACGGCGCGCGATCGCAAACTCGCCTCCTCACGCCGGGCCGATAACAAATGTCCGTTGAAGACCGGGACACTCATCGTGATCGCCGCCGCCGAATAGCGATCCGTGATCGTATTGCCATGTAGCGGCGAATACCCGACGACGGCCGCCGCGCTCACAGTTGGCCGCGACAACGCTGACTCTGCGGCACGGAACCGCTGCGCCGCCGAGAGATCGGTCCGCGCGCTTTGCACATCCGAGCGTTCCCGCAATGCAACTTGAATCATCGAGGCCGCATCCTCGGAAGGGGTCGCTGGCGGCAGGGTTTCGACGAGTTCAAACGATAACGCCTGCGCGTAGCCCATCGCCCACGACAGATCCGCATCCGCCGCCCGCACCTCGTTCCTCGCTTGCGCCAGCAGCAGCTTCGCTTCCGACAAATTCACATTCGCAAAACTTGCGTCCAGGCCCGATCTCAGGTTGCTCTGAGCGAGCGCCGAAATCTGCTCCGCGACCACCTGCCTTGTGGTCACGGTCTGCTCGGCAACCCGCAACACGGCGCGCGCCCGCAGTCCCGCGAAGTAAGATCGCCGCACCTGCAGCAACACGACCGCTTTCGAGAATGCGGAACGCTCGTCCGACGCTGTTGCCCGGAACCGCGCCGCATCCACCAACTGGCGGGTCCGCCCGAAATCCGTCAACAGTTGCGACGCCGAAATCCCCCCCGCGACACGATTCAGAATCGTGCTGGCGCTGATTCCGCCAGCCGCGATTCGGGATGCAAACTCACCACCGGCGCCTGTCACCAACCCTTGGACCTGCGGAAACCAATTGCTCCGCGCCTCAAGAGTCGCCTGCCCGGCGGCCAGCGCGTCCAGAAGCGCCGCGCTAATCCGAGGATTCTGCTTCGCTGCAATCGCTTCCGCTTCTTCCATCGTCAGTCGCCGCGGCGCGTTGTCTGCCGGCGTACCAGGGTTCTGCGCGTACCCCGCGATCGCCACAACGGCCAGAATCACAATGTTTCTCATGCCGACTCCTTACCGCCGTACACCAACAGATATGCGCAAGGCACAACAAAAACGGTCGCAATCAGAGAAACGGAAAGCCCACCGATAATCGCCCGGGCGAGCGGAGCATACGCTTCGCTGCCCGTCCCCGACGCCAGCGCCATCGGCAGTAACCCCAGCAACGTCGCAATCGATGTCATCAGTACCGGTCGCAAGCGGATCCGGCACGCCTGCAGGACTGCATCGCCAACTGCCAGTCCTTGATCACGCAAGTGATGCGTGAACTCCACAATGAGAATGCTGTTTGATACCACAATGCCCACCATCATCAGCACGCCCAACAGCGACTGCACATTCAACGTAGTTTTCGTGAATCCCAGCGTCATCAGCACGCCAATCAGTCCAGGCGGAACGGCCAGCAGAATGATGAACGGATCCTTGAACGACCGGAACTGCGCCACCAGAATCAGGAACAGCAACACCACCGAAAGCCCCAGCCCTACCGCAAAACTGCGGAACGCTTGCCGCATGCTCTCGATCATGCCCACCACTTGAATCGACATATTCGACGGAATTTTGGTCGCCGCGACAATCTTGTCGATGCCTTTGCCCGCCCGCGCCAGATCCTCGCCGCGCGTCTGTACATACACATCCACCACTGGGCGCAGTTGGCTGTGGTCGATTACAATCGGTGCTTCCATGCGTCGAAGTTCCGAGATGGTATCCAAACGAATCGGCAACGGTTGCCCCGCCGCGTGCAACGGTATGCTCCGCAAATCGGTCAGATTCTTGATTCGATTCTCCGCGAACTGCACCGTCAACAGGAAGTCGCGACCGGTCTTCGGATCCACCCAGTAGCCGGGCCCGATCATCTGATTCGATGTCAGAGCCGTAATCACGTTGCTCACAATCTCCCGCTGTTGCAAACCCGCCGCAGCCGCGCGTACGCGATCAACTTGTAGTCGCAACACAGGCGCATCGACATCCTGCGGGATGAACACTTGCTCCACTTCCGGCAATTTTCGCACCTGCGCCGCGATTTCTTCCGCGACCTTGTGCGACCGCAAAATATCGCCGCTAATGATCTTGATATCGATCGGCGCGGCCACGCCCATGTTGACGACCGAATCCACCAGCCCGCCCGACTGAAAGAACGTCTCCAACTCCGGCATCTCGCTGCCAAGCGCCTTCCGTACACGGCGCATGTACTCGTAGCTGCCCGTCTTGTGATCCTCTTTGAACGACGCCTGCACCACCGACGAATGCTGCCCTGTGTTCTGCGAGTAGATCGCGGGAAACTCCGGCGTGATGCCGATATTCGATACGATGATGTCGAGATCCTTCGCGTCCACCGTCTTGCGAATGATCTCTTCCACGCGCGTCATTTTCTTTTCCGTGTCCTCCAGCCGCGTGCCCGTCGGAGCCTTCACGTTCGCCACAAACTGCCCCGCGTCCGTTCGCGGAAAGAAGGACTGTCCGATACGCGGCCAAACCGCGAAGCTTACCGCGAACAGCAGCAACCACCCAACCAGCACCGCCACCGGAGCCTGCAGCGCGCGCTTTGCCAACACTTCGTAGAGATCCAAAACCTTCTTCAAGAAATTCTGAAACGAAAACTTCTTCGGAGCGCCGACATCCGAATGAATGAATCGCGCGCAAAACACCGGCACAACCGTCAACGCCACGGCGTACGACGCAAATAGCGACAACACCACTGCCAACGCCAAGGCACTGAACAGAAACTTGCTGACGCCGAATAAAAGCACCACGGGGAAGAACACGACGACCGTAGTGAGCGTCGCGGCCAGCACGGGCAGAGCGACCTCGCGACCGCCCTTCTCTGCCGCCAGAGCCGAAGAATCGCCCAGCTCCAGGTGCCGGTAGATGTTCTCCAGTACAATCACCGAATTGTCGATGATGCGCGAGAACGCCAGCGCCAAGCCGCCCAACACCATCGTGTTAATCGTGTTGCCGCTCAGCCACAGCGCGAGAAACGTCGCCAATGCCGACAACGGAATTGCCAGGCAAACCGCGATTGTCGCCCGAAAACTTCCCAGGAAAAGCAGCACCATCAACGACGTCAACACCAATCCAATCGCGCCCTCCTCAAGCAACGTCTGGATCGATCGTTTGACGAACAAAGATTGATCGAACACCACGTCGGTCTTCAACTCCTGCGGAACGTCTACCAGGTGCTTCAACTTCTCGCGCACGCCGTCGACCACCGCGATCGTGTTCGCGTCACCGCCTTGCTTCAATACCGGAAAATAGACAGACCGCTGCCCGTTGATGCGAACGATGTTGTACTGCAGTGCTTCGCCATCCTTCGCCACTCCGATATCGCCGATCGTCACCATCGCGCTGCCGTTCCTCTTGATCGGCACACGATTGATGTCCTGCACGTCCTCGATCAACGAGTTGCTGTACAGGTTGTAGTCGACCTTGCCAATCCGCACATCGCCCGCCGGCAGCACCACGTTCGAATCGTTGATCGCGCGAACCACATCCATCGGACTCAACTGGAACGCCTCGAGCTTCGAAGGTTCGGCGTAAATCATGATCTGCCGCGTGCGCCCGCCAAACGGCTGCGCCAGTGACGCGCCCGGAATACCGGCCAACTGATTGCGCACCGGCACCGACATCAGATCGCGCAGCGCAGCCTCGGTCAGGCCTTCGCCACGCCCGGTCACCAAACAAACCGGAAGACTGGATGCGTCGAATTTCATGACCACGGGCGGAAGCGTGCCTTGCGGAAGCTTTCGTAAATTCGACATCGCGATACTCGCTACATTGCTAGCCGCGGAATCGCCGCTTGTGCCCGGCTGAAAATAGAGCCGCAACAAGCTCACGCCGGACAGCGATCGGCTCTCGATATGATCGATGCCATCCGCCAGCGTGAAGTATCGCTCCAACCGCGACGTGATGTCTGCCTCAATCTCTTGCGGAGGCATCCCGCTATAGAACGTTGCGACCACCACGACGGGAATATTAATGCGCGGGAAAAGATCCACCGGCAGCAAGGCAACCGCGACGCCGCCAAGCAGCAAAATCACCAGGCACAGCACGACAATGAGATATGGATTCCGAATCGCGAAACCAGACATCTACTTGTCTCCGATCTTCGGCTTCACCACTTGCCCCGGCCGAACCTGCCCGCGCCCACCTGTAACCACAACGTCACCCTCAGCCAGCCCCGCCGCAATCTCGATCTTCTCTGGCGTCTCGAGCCCTGTCCGGACCTCTTTGTCTTCGATCCTGCCCTGCCCGTCGACGTGATACACGTGAGGAACATTCTTCACCAGGAATACGCTTTGCACCGGAACCGCTAGCGTAGCCTCGTGCCGCTCCAGCGACAGAACCGCTGTCGCAAACATGCCGGGCTTTAGCTCGGCCCGCGGATTGTCGAGATCCACTTGCGTCTCCATCGTCCGCGTTCCGTCCTGCAGCCGATCCGCAAATCGCGACACTCTCCCCTGATATGACCTCTTCAACGCTTCGACGTACATCGTTACGGAAGAGCCGGCCTTGATGCTGGCGACTGCGCTCTCCGGAACCGCCAACACCACGCGCAACCGCGATATGTCAGAGATCCTCACAATCGGCATCGCTTGCGAACTCGACGCCGTACCCTGCTGAATCAGCGCTCCCAGATCCGCATAGCGCTTGCTCACCACTCCAGCGAACGGTGATGTGATTCGCGAATAGCCAGCCATCGTCTTGCCACGTTCTTCCGCCGCCTCCGCCGCGCGCACTTGCTCCTGCGCCGCCGTAATCGACGCTCGCGCCGTATCGATCTGGCCTTCCGCCAAAAGATCGCGAGTGCGCACATCGTCTAGCTCCTGCATCGCAATCAGGTTCGGCCGCGACTTCGCCACCTGCTCCATGCGCGTCAGAATCACATGCGCGTTTTGGTGTTGGGTTTCCGCTCGGGCCAGATCCGTTCGCGCCCGCACGAGATCCGCTTCCGCGCGTCGCTTCGACGCCAGCGCCTGTGCCGCTTCATTCGCGTTCTCCGGAATCTCAAGCGTCGCCACCACCTGACCGGCCTGCACGTGATCCCCGACATCCACGGAGATCGTTTTTAAGTAGCCGGCGACCTTGGCATGCAACTCCACCTCTTGATACGGCCGAAACTCCCCGTTGATTGAAACATCGCGGCCCAGGTCTTCCCGCGTCACGCGCGCCGCTGCGACCGTAACCAACTCGGGCTCGGAACGCCCCTCTGCCACTGGAGGCGCAGTGCAGCCGGTCAGCGTCAGGAAAACCGTCGCGAGACACACATACAGCACGGCACGGTCACCGCCCCAAATCGGACGTGTCATTTTTCGAACCCTCCTCGTAATGAAAAAACAAACAGACTTCGCCTACGCGAAAGCAGGTGGCGGGCGCAAGAAGAGGGATTTGCCGTAGTGAGGCGCCGAAACGGGAACCGGTCTCGGCAGATCCTTCGGCACGGGAGGGTCTTCCGGCAGCGGTAAGACTTCCACCACCTGCTGCTCGGGCGCAATCTGGACCGGATTCATCTTGCACTCGTGTAACTTCGTAGCCATCGCCGTGATGCGGCTTTGCGACCCCGGCGGGTCGTACATACTCAACTTAGCGCGCGTCGAGGCGCACACCACGGACACCACCAGTAACCCGATGACGGGTATCAGAAAGCGTGTTCTGCGGCTAAAGTCGTGGATCACGTTAGCTGAAATCATAGCGCATCGCCATTGGGCGGCGGTCCGCTAATAAGATCGCCAACGGCCTAACTGTCTTCTTCGCCCGGTGGCTTCTTGTACTTGGGCTTCTTGCGTTCCGTCTTCGGAACCAACGGCCGGCTCGCCGGAACCGTGCCGACGCGTTCCCGCGCGATCGCCCGCACTTCCTTCTTTTGATCGAAGCCTTTGCGCTTAGGCATACCCCAAGTCTACCTGCCGCCGGCCATCCCCGGGTTTTGGCTGGCTTGACGCCGTTCGGGAAGCGTCCCTACAATGAAGACTAGTAAGGAGGCCACATGCGCAACATCGGCCCAATGGAACTCGTGATCATTCTGGCGGTTGCTTTGCTGCTCTTCGGCGGCAAAAAGATCCCCGAACTGGCTAAGGGTCTTGGAGAAGGAATCAAGAACTTCAAGAACTCATTGAAAGAAGAGGACCACAAACCCGAAGAAAAGAAGCAGGCGTAAGGCTTCCTGGGGCGCTCGCACGTTGAGCGTCGGCTATCCGGATTCAACCCCGTGCGGATCTCAACACCGCGCGGCTACCAAAAACAAAACCCCGCCAAGGCACAAGGCCCGGCGGGGTTTCTTCGTTTCGGAGAGCCGAAACTACTTCTTCACCTTCGGCGGAACGATCGCGTCGCGAACGGTCTTCGCCACGCGGAACTTCACGACCTTCTTAGCCGGGATCTTGATCGCCGCGCCCGTCGCCGGATTGCGGCCCATGCGCGCCTTGCGGTCCACGCGCACCAGGCGTCCGATGCCCGGCAGTACGAACAAGCCGTTCTTCTTCGTCTCTTTCACGGCCATGTCGGCAAACGTGGTAACGAACAACTTCGCCACCTTGTTGCTCACTTCACAGGCTGCCGCGAGTTCCTTAATCAGTTGCGATTGTGTCATGCGTGCTGCTGCCATATTGCTCCTTTAAAACAGATTCTCCCAATTTTGTCGGATCGCTTGCTTTCAAGAAATCCTCGGTTGCATCGCTTTGTGGTCTCTCGAAAGACCTGCAAAACGCTGCCCGGCATCGGCGTACCATGCGGTCGCCAATGCCAAACGCTACCAAATGATAACGGAACGAAGAACCCCTGTAAAGGGTAAAAACGCACAAAACACTCATTTTTAGGCCATTTTTTGCATCTTCTTGCATTTTATTTTCCACAGGCCCTGTTTTCAGGCACTCCGGAGCACTTGGCGCAACCAACCGCAACGCTGTCGCGCGTGCAGAACCGGAGCGCGAATCATCAAACCGGGCCTCTCACAACCGCAAACGGACTCTCCAACCCTGCTCGCGCCCGAGGCATTTGCTATAATCGAAACGTCGAACCCCGATCTATGTAAAGGAAGCGCGCCAGCCTGCCGCCCGCGCAACGCAAGTAACAAAATGCCAAAGAGAACGTTTCAGCCGAACAACCGCAAGCGCGCCAAGAAGCATGGTTTCCGCTCCCGCATGAAGACAAAAGATGGCCAGGCCGTGCTTAGCCGCCGCCGTGCCAAGGGCCGTCACTCATTGACGGTAAGCGACGAAAGAGCCGTCCGGGCCAGCCATTAAGTTTCCGTTCCCCAAGCAATCCCGCATTCTCAAATCCCGCGACTTCCGCCGCGTCTATGACAACGGGTTTCGTCTTCCCTGTCCTTTGTTTGTGGCCTTCTGCCTCAAAGCGGAAGCCGGTCCGGAGGCGCTTGGGGAACAGTCCGGCTCCACTGCTCGTATCGGATTTACAGTGCCCCGCGCGCTCGGCAAAGCAGTTGTCCGCAACCGCATCCGGCGTCGGGTCCGTGAAGCCTTTCGAGTTCGAATGCCGGAAATCGGCCCGAACTGGGAGATTGTCATCAACCCCAGGCGTCGAGCTCTGGATGCTTCGTTCGAAGAATTGAAGCGGGAAGTCGACAAGGTGGTACTGCGATGCGCCAAATCCTGATCCTTCTGCTGCGCGCCTACAAGCGCTTTCTCTCGCCGCTTCTGCCTTCCGCCTGCCGCTTCCACCCTACCTGCTCCGAATACATGAGCGAGGCGATCCAAAAACACGGTGCCATCCGCGGCGTATACCTCGGAGCGAGACGCCTTTTGCGCTGTCACCCATTTCACGCCGGCGGTTTCGATCCCGTCCGGTAGTTCATCGAACATCTACGTCTATTTACACCCAGGCAACATGGATCCCAACCCAGGCAACAAAGAACTCGGCTCCGGAAAGAAAGAAATGACGATGGAGGCGCGCCTCATGCTCGCCTTCGGCCTGATGGCCGTTGTCCTCTTCGTCACTCCCTATATCTACAAGCCGACCCCACCGCCCACGCCCGCCAAAAAGCAGGACGCGGCCGGCCAACAAGACGCAAAGAAGGAAGATCCGAAAGCGGCCCAGCAAGCCGCGCCGAATCCGCCCGCCGTTAAAAAAGGCACTCCCGCGAACCCGCCTTCAGCCGCCGTCATTCAAGCAGCCTCCGAACAGCGCTTCACCATCGACACCAAGGTCTACAACATCACCTTCTCCAACCGTGGAGCCGTCGTCAAAAGCTGGATCCTTAAGAAGTTCAAAGACCAGCGCGGCAAGCCTCTCGAACTCCTGAACCCCAAAGCAGCCGAAAAAGCCGACAACGGTCCCTTCGCGCTCGCGTTCAAAGGACAGAAGCCCGCCACCGACCCCAATTGGGTCAACTTCGTTGCCAAGCCTTCCGGGGACAAGCTCGGCATCGACTTCGAGTATTCCGACGGCGCCGCCACCACCCGCAAGACCTTCCGCTTCCACCCCGAAAACTACACCGGCGAAATCACCACCGAAGTCACCATGAACGGTGTCGCTCTTCCGCACTCCATCGAATGGCGCGGCGGATTCGGCGATGCCACCAGCGTCAACGCGCAAGTCGCCCGCCACACGCTCTTCCACGTGGCTGGTGATTCCAACCCCACCGTCAAAGACGTTAAGAGCGCAACAGACGGCCCCGTCAGATCCAGCGGCGCTTACAGTTTCGCCGGAATCGAAGACGCCTACTTCGCCGCCGTTTTCCTCCCCAAGGGCAACGGCGCAACCGAAATCACTACCTACGCCGACACCGTCATCGGAGCCGACGAAGGCCAGGGTGAAGAGCCCCACATCGGCGTCGCCGTCGCCGGCGATATCCCCAACCGATTCTCGATGTTCGTCGGTCCCAAGGATCTGGACCTGATGAAGCAAATCAACCCCAAGCTGGAGCAGCTAGTCGACTGGGGTTGGTTCGGCATCATCGCGAAGCCGCTCTTCGCCACGTTGAACTGGCTGAACGACAAGTACATTCACAACTACGGCTGGGCCATCATCGTGCTTACTCTCGTCATCAACATGATCCTCATGCCGCTGAAGTTCTCCAGCATGAAGTCGGCCAAGAAGATGCAAACCCTCCAGCCGCAGATCCAGGCCATCAACAACAAGTACAAAGAAATCCCGATGCGAGACCCGCGCCAGTCCGACAAGAACGCCGAAGTCATGGATCTTTACAAGAAGAACGGCGTCAATCCGGTAGGCGGCTGCCTGCCCATGGTGTTGCAGCTCCCCTTCTTCTTCGCCTTCTATAAAGTCTTGAGCGTCGCGGTCGAGATGCGCGGCACCGAATGGCTTTGGGTCTCCGACCTCTCGCAGCCCGAAACGCTCAGCCTCCGCGTCCTGCCCGTGCTCCTGATCGTCACGCAGTTCATCTCGCAGAAAATGACACCCGCCGCGGGCGTCGATCCCTCCCAGCAAAAAATCATGATGATCATGCCGCTCGCCATGGGCTTCATGTTCTACTATCAACCTGCGGGCCTGGTGTTATATTGGTTAACCGGTAACCTGGTGGCGATCGCGCAGCAGTGGTTTACAAACCGCACGATGGCGACGCCAGCGCCAGCCGTCATCAACGTCAAACCGGTCAAGAAAAAGTAGCGGACCTCTCGCATGCCAAAATACACCGTCACTGAGACCGGACCCAAACTGGACGCCTTCCTCCGGTCCGTCCTATCCTCCGCCCGCTTCGACGTCGGCTGGGAAATTGTCGAAGGCGTCACCCTTCACCCCGATATCGACAGCCCCGAGGTGATGGTCAAGTTCAGCGGCGAAGACGTCTCCGAACTCCTCTCGAACAAAGCCGAAGTTCTGCTCGCCCTCGAACAGCTTTCCATGGAAATGCTTCGCATGCCCAGCGAAGATCATTCCCTGCTCTGCTTCGACGCCAACGACTATCGCATGTTGCGCATCGAAGAACTCCGCATCAGCGCCGTCACCGCGGCCGAACGCGTGAAGAAGACGAAAATCGCCTTCCACTTCAGCCCCATGAACAGCCGCGAGCGCCGCATCATCCATCTCGCCATGCGCGGCGAAACCGAACTCCGCAGCGAAAGCGTCGGCGCCGGCCAATTCCGCCAAGTGGTCCTCGTGCCAGAAGGCCAGCCGACGCCACCCGCGCCACCACCTCCCATGCGCCGCCCCAGCAGCGGCGGAGGAGATCGGGATCGCCGAGGCCCCCGCCCACCCAGATAGGTTAACGAGGCGCGACCGTAAGGTCGCGCGTACGAACCCAATACCCCGCCCGTCAGGGCGGTGATGCCGTGCCGCTCGCCCGCCGTGAAACTCAACGACACCATCGCCGCCATTTCAACCCCGCCCGGCCGCGGCGGACTCGGTATCATCCGCCTCTCCGGACCTCAATCCACAGCGATCGCCAACGCCATCCTCCACCTCCACGGCGATCTCCATCCCTGGACCGCCACCCTAGCCGAACTCCGCGATGCCGAAGGCCACACCGTCGACCAAGTGGTCGTCACCTACTTCGCGAGGCCAAAATCTTACACCGCCGAAGACGTAATAGAAATCTCCTGCCACGGAGCGCCCGTCGTACTCCGTTTCGCCCTCGAACGCGCCGTAGCTCACGGTGCCCGCCTCGCCGAGCCCGGTGAGTTCACGCTGCGCGCGTACCTCAACGGCCGCATCGATCTCCCCCGTGCCGAAGCCGTCCGCGATCTCATCGACGCAACCACCCTCTACCAGGCGCGCATCGCTGCCCAGCAAATGGAAGGCTCCGTCTCTCGCCGTCTGACGCCCATCAAGGAACAGCTCCTAGAAATGATCGCGCTCCTCGAAGCTGGCATCGACTTCGCCGAAGACGACATCAGCGTCGCGCCAGCAGAAGAACTGCTCCGCCGCCTGACGCCGATTCAAGAAGGCATCGCGAAACTAGCCGCCAGCTTCGCGTACGGCAAACTCGTCCACGCAGGCTTCACGCTAGCCATCGTCGGCCGCCCCAACGTCGGCAAAAGCAGCCTCTTCAACCGCCTCCTCGATCAGGATCGCGCCATCGTGACAGAAATCGCCGGCACCACCCGCGACTCCGTCAGCGAAACTGCGTCGCTCGAGGGCATTCCCGTAAAGTTCGTAGACACCGCCGGAATCCGCGCCTCCGAAGACCGCGTCGAGAGCCTCGGAATCGAGCGCAGCTATCAGGCCATGGCCGACGCCGACCTCACCCTTGTCGTAATCGATCTTTCGGAACCCGCCCACCCCGACGACGTCGAACTCATCACAAAAGCCGCCACCCACGGGCGTTCCCTACTCGTAGGCAACAAGGCCGATCGCCGGATTATCCCGGCGACGCAACAAATCCGAGCCGCGACCAAAGGGGCCCGAAGGGCCCCGTCGGGAGCGGACTTTCAACAGTCGCTAGGGGCGCGGACCGAGCTGCCACAAGGCCAGACCGTAAGCCCGGACTCTGATCCAGGCTCCCAACCACCACATGCCACCGAACTCTTCCATCCAGTCTCCGCCCTTACCGGAGCCGGAATCCCCGAGCTTCGCCAACGCATCCTTGAAACCGTCGCCCCCGAAGGCATCATCGAACAGCAAGACGGTTTCATCACCAGCCTCCGCCACGAGCGCTGCCTCAAAGACGCGCTGGAGGCTCTCCAAGCCGCGCGTACCGCAATAGAAATCGGTATCCCGCACGAGATGCTGCTGCTCGATCTCTACGCCGCCCTGGGGCCAATCGATGCCATCACCGGAGCCACCACCGCCGACGACATCCTCAACCGTATCTTCTCCACCTTCTGCATCGGCAAGTAGCAAAGTCGGTCCGACCAAAGCACCGGCGACGGCATCGAGCCGCGCACGTAGCGAGGCCGAAGGCCGAGCGGAGTAAGCGGGTGAGACGGCAGCATTCACCGGCGCAGTGATAGCTTGCTATCTCCTCCGCCCGTCGGCGGCACCGGCGATTCGATCAATTCGAGAAACCGAGCAAAATGAAGTTCCGATAGAGCAATCGGTTCTTCCCTCACGTCAACTCCGGCAGCGTAAACACCGCATCAAACAAGCACCCCACCCCAACCTCAAGATTCTCCCGAGCACCCATCAGCCGATCCACCAGGCAGATCGCGCCCAGCACATTCATCCCCGCATCGCGAGCATGCTTCACCGCCGCCACCGTCGAATCGCCTGTCGTGCACACATCGTCGATGATCACGACATCCAGCCCCGCCATCTCCGCGACGCCCTCGATGTGCTTCTTCGTCCCGTGACCCTTCGCTTCTTTGCGCACCAGAAACGCATCGATTTCGGAACCCGTATCCAGGCTCTCCCGCGCGATCGCCATCACAATCGGATCCGCCCCCAGCACCAGACCGCCCACAGCCTTCGGCTTCCATCCGCGCCCGGCCATCTTCGCTAAGAAAGCCCGGCCCACAAGCCGCGTCCCGCGAGCCCTGCACGTCGTCAACTTCGCATCGACATACACGCTCGACCGCTGGCCCGACACGAGTAAGAAATCACCGCCCGTGCGGACGGAGTACTGCTTCAGCAGAGCTTTCAGCTCTTCCCGTTCTACCTTGGTCATGTTCACCCGAAACTACTTCGTGATTTTGTACAGCTTCGACGCCGTGCGAATCAGTAGGCTGCTCTTGTAGATTGCCGGAGTCGACATGCACATCTCGTCCAGCGAATTCTTGCCCACCAGCTTGTACTCGCGCCCGGCCTCGACAACAAACGTATCACCATCTTCGCTCAGCAAAAACAGCTTTCCATTCGCCGCCCAGGGTGACGCAGTAAACGCGCTTGCCGCCGCATCGATGCGAATTTTCGAGTAAATCTCTTTGCCCGTCTTCGCTTCGTGCGCCGTGAAGAACCCGCGATCAAGCAGCGTGTAGTAGATGTCGCCGTAGATAATCGGCGACGGATTGTAAGGACCCGCCTGCGGATAATACCAGGCCACGTATTGGCTCGACGTCTCGCCCTTCGCCAGGGTGATGTCGCCCTTCGCGCCCGGCTTGATCACATACACCGGCCGGTTCTGATCGCCAACATAGCCCGACGACAAGTACAGCAATCCGAACTTCGAGAACGGCGTCGGAATCACCAGGCTCGACATCCCGCCAAACTCCCAAAGCAGCTTGCCATCCAGATCGTACGACCGCGTCTTCTTCGTGCCCGTCGTCACGATCTCCGTCTTGCCGTCGTGCTCCCATACATAAGGAGTCGACCAGTTCGTCGTCTCCTCGCGATCCACTTTCCAGATCTCTTTGCCCGTCTTCTTATCGAGCGCCGCCAGCCAGCTCTTCTCGTTGTTGTCGTTCACAATGTAAACGCGACCCTGATGCACCACCGGCGAAGCCGCCGTGCCCCAGCCGTACAGTGTCTTCATCGGCTCGAACTTCTTCTCCCAAACCTTCTTGCCCTTCATATCGAAAACGAACAGCCCGACATTGCCGAAGTACGCGTAGACCCGCTCGCCATCGGTCGCCGGAGTCTCCGACGCGTAGCTGTTCTTCAAGTGCCGCGACTGCGGCGGTACGCCCTTGAACACTTCCTGCTGCCACGAGATTTTCCCCGTCTTCCAGTCGATCGCGTACACAACGAACGCGTGCTCGTCTTCCGGACCCTTGCGCTCGCCGCCAAAGTACAAGCCTTTCTTCGGCTTCTCAATGTCCTTCGAACTCACCACCGACGTGAGAAAAATCATATCGCCCGCAACGATCGGCGATGACCAACCCAAGCCCGGTATCTCCGTCTTCCACGCAACGTTCTCCGTCGCGCTCCACTTCTCGGGAAGCTTGGGGTCATCCACAACCCCGGTCGACCCGGGTCCCCGAAACTGTGGCCAGGAATCCGCCGCCGTCAGTAATCCTGACAAGCCAAGCGACAAAGCAATAGCTGAAACAATGGCAAAACGCATGGTCCTCTGAGTATACGCCGAAGTAGCGTAGGCCTCCTCCCCCAGTCTTGTCTAATGCAGGATGAGCCTGAAGGAGGGCCTGTTTCTAACGCAGGATGAGCCTGAAGGGGCGCATGCTAGGGATTGATCATCAGCATGCG
>JAYVTO010000065.1:0-6035 GCA_043788745.1 Acidobacteriaceae bacterium | reverse complement strand
ACGCGGCCCTTCGGGCCGCTTTGGTCGCGGCTCGGATTTGGTGCTTTTATCCTGAGGGTGGTACATCGCGCGTGTAGTACGCGCGACCTTACTGTCGCGTCTCGGGGCGATTCGTATCATGGCGGGCAGCCCACTAGACGGCGAACTGGCGTAGGTGATGGTCCACGTGGAGCCAGGCCCAGCGCACCCATTCCTCTTCTTCCATCTCTCCAAAGATCGGATGCCGCCCGAAAGCGAAGTCGCGGGGCGTGGCGGCGATCCTCTCCATTACATCCAATAGCCGGCGCCTATCTGCTTCGAATGCGGCGGGCGGGGTTCCGGCGACCAATTGATCGAATTCGGGCCTCGTCGGCAGGCCGTGCGGCCACTTGAACGGCAGGCGCAGGGCCATCCACTTCACGAGCGTTCGATGTAGTGGTCCGGAGGCTTCGGAGGCGAGCCGTTCTCCGGTAGCGCAGCCGAAGGCGTCGATCAAATGGCAGATCATTTGACCGGCGTTCATCTTGCCCCATTTGGGGTGCGAGTCCGGTTTCAGGAGCGCGATGCGGCGGTCGAGATCGCACCGGGCTTCTGTGTCATTGAGCAGTGGCATCATGGGGCGTACCTATTTTGCGGGCCTCGTGAAGTTGACGATATTCTCCCATTCGCTGGCGTCGGAGCGGGCGACGACGGCGACGACCGGCTCGGTGTCACTCATGTTGAACACCTCGTGCGGCACGCCGGGTTCGATGAAGATGAAGTCGCCGGCCTGATTCTCAATCGACTGTTCGAGAGCGGAGCCATACTCGTGGCGGACGCGGCCGGAGAGGATGTAAAGCATCACTTCGAAATCGACGTGGATGTGGGCGAAGGCAACTCCGCCGGGCGGAATGGTCGCGCAGTTCATCGACAGCTTCTTCGCGCCGACATTCTTGCCGGACAGGCCGGACTTATATTGAATGCCGTTCCAGCCGCGCAGATTGCCTCCGCCGCGGATCGTGAAGATGCCGTCGCCGCCGTCGACGATGCCGAATTCCGGATTGGTTTGCATGACGATCATCTTATCGCGAGGCCCTCTCGGGTTGCTTCTCCTCGCTTACGGACCTGTGATGGGTGAGATCCGCTCACTCTCGATGAACCACCCTGTAAGTTGTTAAATCCTGGTAGCAGCAGGGCGGGCCGACGGCTGGTGAATCCGCTCCCGACGCGGCCCGTCGGGCCGCTTTGGTCGCGGCTCGGATTTGGCGCGTTTCGCGATGGACATCGCCTTAGCAATCCCGCCTTAGCAATCCCGCCTTAGCGTCGCCGCGCTGAAGGGCGGGGTTCGCCTCTGCTCGCTACGCCTCATGCCGAGATCTTTGTTACTGCTGATCCCAACTGGTTCATGGCGGTCCTGGCGCGCGCGTCCCTGACTACGTTCGCGGTTTTTGCTCACGGGCGGCTGGAGGAGTTTCTTACGGTAACAGAGATTTCCGCCACGGAACGATGGTGTTACGGCAACACTGGCTAGGGCCTCTGCCGAACACCTACTTCAGGAACCGCTTCACCATCATCAGCAATTCGGCGGCCTGGATCGGCTTGGACAAGAACGCCTGCATGCCGTGCTCGCGGCATACTTCGGCATATTCATCGGCTGTGTTCGCGGTCAGTGCCAGAATGGGCACCTGCCGGACCGACCGATTAGACCGGATTGCGTCCGTCACCTCGAGCCCATTCATATCTGGCAGTTTCAAGTCCATCAAGATGAGATCGAAGTCTCCCGTGGCCGCGGCCGCAATGGCCTTGGTGCCCGAATCGACGCATTCGACGTCGTACGAACTCCGCGCCAGCATGTGCCGGATCACAGTCTGCCCGATCTCGTTGTCCTCGACCACCAGCAGTCGCTGCCGGGTGGTGGGCGCTCCGTCGCTGGCCGCGAAAGCCGCCATGGCATGTTCGGGGACACGCAGCGGCAGCGACACCACGAACTCGCTGCCCGCGCCGACCGTGCTTGTGACCGAGATCGCCCCGCCCATCATCGTCGAGAGTTTCTGCGATAGTGCCAAGCCCAGGCCCAAGCCTTCGCTCCGGCGCGATAGCGGACTGCCCGTCTGTTGGAACGCCTCAAAGATGCGACTCAGTTTCTCCGGATCGATCCCGATGCCGGTATCGCGCACGTAGATCAGGAGACGGCCTTCGCCATCCGCCCCCATTCCCGTTTCGACGCGCACCGTCACTGTGCCGCGGTACGTGAACTTCACGGCGTTTGCCACCAGATGACTCAGCAACTGCCGAATGCGAACAGCGTCGCCAATCAGCGTCTCCGAAACGTCGTCCGCGATCGTCCAGTTGAGAGCCAGATCTTTCGCTTCCGACTTGCGCGATTGCCCGGCGATTGCCGCTTCAATCACTTCCGACAGCAGATACTCAGCCTCGTCGAGCGTACAATGGCCCGCCATCAATGCCGAGTATTCGAGCGTCGCGTTGAGAATCTCAAACAGGCTTTCCGCGCAAAGCCGCGTCGCTTGCACGTACTCCCGCTGGTCCGCGTCGAGCGCGGTCTCGAGCAGCAGATCCGTCATCCCAAGGATGCCGGATAGCGGCGTGCGGATCTCGTGATTGAGGCTCGCCAAGAACGAGCCCTTCAATTCGCGGAGTTCATCCCTCGAATGGTCGGGCCGCTTCATCTTGTCGGCATCGGACAGCATGGCGCTCATCTTGTACAAGGCGGATCGACAACGCGTCCGCTAGTAAGCATTCGGCGCAACGAACGCAAAAGTTTAGAACAGTGCTTACTTTCAGTAGCAATCACCTTCACCGAACGCCAACCGGAGTCATGTAAGTGAGTTGGGGCACTAAACCGGACGGCTGTGGAACCCCCACAAGTACCATGCGTACCGTTACCGGACCCTGCGTTATGCGCAGGCCAATCCACTCCTCCCGGGGGATGCCTTCCGGTCGCGCCATGCCGTTTCCGCCCACAAAAATCCGCCGGCTTGCGGGGATCTCGAAGTCGGCAATCGTCCGTTCGGCCGGATCTCCGAAGCTGATGCTCCAATAACGAACGTCGGCCTTCTCAGGAAACGGCTCGGCACGATCCGCCTCCAACGGCGCACGAAACTCGGGCACGTTGACGCGCACAATCTTGCGATCGGTCAATTGGATGTTGGCGCGGTAGATACGCACGCCGTTGTCATTCAGCCCCAGCCAACTCGGGTTGTCGGGATAGCCCACAGGCACGGGTTTCATGGAGGGGGAGCCAGGCGGCGCGGCGACTGCAGGGCAGTGGCTGCGGTTCTTCGCGTCGCGATAAGTGAGGCTCGGCGGAAGGCGGCCGGGCAGCGTATCGTCGAGCAGCACCACCTGGTAGACAAGCCGGAACGTCTGGCCTGGCGCCCCGATGTAAAGAGTGTTCGCAGCGCGCGTTTGAGCGGGGCGGGGTTCCATCCTGACGTCGATTTCGTATTCGCCGAAGTAGGGTTTGTGGCGGTCCATGCCGGGGAGGAATGGGTTCCAGCCCCGGATCTCGAGCAAGTCAACATCGATGAGCGAATCGAGGCGCTGGTCGACGTCGGAATACACGGTGAAGGACATGAAGCGGGCGTGCGGAAACTCGCCGCGGATGACCAGGCGTTCGCCTGGGCGGAGTTCGCCCCAGTGCTCTTTATAGATGCTGTTGGCGTCGATGCGCTCGGCCGGGACGTCGGTCCACGGGCAGGCACGCTCCGCGAAGGCGGTCGCGGCGGTGCTCAGCAGCAGACAGGCGAGAAGTCGGAGAGTCGGGTGTCCGCTCCCGACGCGGCCCTTCGGGCCGCTTTGGTCGCGGCTCGGATTGGCCGCCCTGCCGTTTTCGTGCTTCGTGGTGAGCCGCGGGCTCATCGCCACTCCTTTACGCCCGGGCTCTCGCAACGGCCGACTTCCAGCCGGCAAAGAGCGACTCGCGCTGGTCGGCGCCCATCTTCGGTTCAAAGACGCGTTCGGAGCGCCAGAACTGGACGAGGTCGTCGGTGTTCTTATAGACTCCGGTGGCGAGGCCCGCGAGGTAGGCTGCGCCCAGCGCCGTAGTTTCGATATCGGCGGGCCGGACGATGCGGCAGCCGAGGATGTCGGCCTGGAACTGCATCAGGAAGGCGTTGGCCGATGCGCCACCGTCGACGCGGAGTTCTTGAAGTTTGGTGCCGCTGTCGGCTTGCATGGCGTCGGTGAGTTCGCGGGTTTGATACGCGATGCCCTCCAGCGTCGCGCGAACGATGCGGACGCGGTCGGTGGCGGCGGTGATTCCGGTGATGGTGCCGCGGGCCGCGGAATCCCAGTGCGGCGCTCCGAGGCCGACGAACGCGGGGACCACGTAGACGCCGCCGGTATCGGGCACGGAAGCGGCGATGGCTTCGGATTCGGCGGCGCTCGCGATGAGGCCGAGCTTATCGCGGAGCCACTGCACGGCGGCTCCGGCGACGAAGACGCTGCCTTCGACGGCGAACTGCGCACGTTCGTCGGTCGACGCGGCGCGCGTCGCAAGAAGTTTGTTCTTCGACACGGGCCGCGCGCCGCCCGTGTGCATCAGCGCGAAGCAGCCGGTCCCGTAAGTGTTCTTTGAGAGGCCGGGCGTGAAGCAGGCTTGGCCGAACAGCGCGGCCTGTTGATCTCCGGCGATGCCGGCGATGGGGATCTCTCCGCCGAAGACGCTTGTCGTGCCGCAGACGGCGCTCGACGGAACTATCTTCGGGAGCATGGCGCGCGGCACATCGAAGATGGAGAGGAGTTCGTCGTCCCAGTCTCCGGTCTCGATGTTGTAGAGCATGGTGCGCGAGGCGTTCGACGGATCGGTGACGTGGGTTTTGCCGCCGGTGAGATTCCAGATGAGCCAGGTGTCGACGTTGCCGAAAACCAGGTCGCCCGCGCGCGCACGATTGCGGGCTTCGGGGACGTGATCGAGGATCCAGCGGATCTTGCTGGCGGAGAAATAGGCGTCGATGACGAGACCGGTTTTGTGTTCGATCGACGCGCGGGAAGAAGACGCGGCGAGGCCCGCGCAGTAGTCGGCGGTGCGGCGGCACTGCCAAACGATGGCGGGAGCGATGGGCTCGCCCGTCATGCGATCCCAGGCAATCGTCGTCTCACGCTGGTTGGTGATGCCAAGGCCGGCGATGTCTTTGGGCGCCACGTTCGCAGCCGCAAGCGTGCGCCGGGTGGCATCGAGTTGCGCCGCCCAGATGGCTCCGGTGCCGTGCAGGGCGTCTTGTTCGACCCAACCCGGCTGCGGATAGCGGCATTCGATCGGAGCGGACTCCATCGCGATGCGGCGGCCTTCGGAGTCGTACAGAGCAGCCCGGGCGCTGGTGGTGCCTTCGTCAAGAGCGAGTAAGTAACGCACGAGGCTCATTATACGGAGTTTTGGGGCGTGGTCATGCACGTGTGTTCGACGTTTCGGGTGAAGGCCGTGCTTCGTCCGATCTATACTAAGAAGACATGTTCTTCCGCCGCGAAAAAGTGCAGGTTCTTACGTTCCAGAATCGTGTGGATGCTCTGAAGCAACTCGGTTTCACCGCCGTGTCGGAAAGCTCGGGCAGGGTGCGGGTTTCGGATAAAGCCGGGTACGCCGCGATCCTCGCCGATGGCGGGGCTTTGCCGAAGATCGAGCGGACGGGGATTCTGCTTGGCGGCGAGATCGCGGTGCTGGTGAATGGCGGCTACCAGATGTTCTTCCGTACGGACTCCGGCAAGAAGCTACCGGCGGAGGCGGAGCAGTTGAAGGCGCTGCACGCGTTCGACGAGGACATTCGCGAGGGGCTGGGGTTGACCAGCTTGTACAATGAGGGTCTTGGCACCACGACCGAACGGCACATGTACGATCGCATCAAGGATCGCGATGCGGGCGTGCCGGAGCGCGTTTGGGAGAAAAAAGCGGCGTCGCGCTAGGGCGTTGACGCGCGCGTCCGCTCACTCTCTATCAACCACCTTGTAAGTCATTTGATTTCGATTGCCGTACTTCCTGGTGCTGTCTGCGGGCGCTTACTTCGCGGTTGATCCGTGCGCGGTTGAATCCGCTCCCGACGCGGCCCTTCGGGCCGCTTTGG
>JAYVTO010000064.1:0-7959 GCA_043788745.1 Acidobacteriaceae bacterium | reverse complement strand
TGGTGAGCGGCGGCTTGGACTCGATGGCCTGTCTCCACATCCTTCGCGCGCAGGGATTTAGTGTGTCTGGTCTGCACGTCAGTTATGGACAAGCGGCTGCACGACTGGAGAAGAAGGCTGCGACGAGTGTGGCGACAGCGATGAAAGTCAAACTACAGAATGCACATTTGTCGTCGACAGCAAAGTTCGGGGCGGGTGAACTTGTGGGGCGAAACCTTATGCTCGTGAGTTGCGCTCTCTTATTGGCGGACCCTAAGCCTAATGCAATCGCTATAGGGGTCCACGACGGTTCCCCCTATTACGACTGCTCGACAGTGTTCATCAAGAGCTTGCAAGAACAGATCGAAGAGCACACCAGCGGCATGACAACATTGGTCGCTCCATTCCTGGAATGGCAAAAAGCCGATGTATTCGCCTATATAAAGAAATCTCGAATGCCATTCGATATGACCTATAGTTGCGAAGCCGGGAAGAGCAAGGCGTGTGGGTCTTGTTTGTCATGTCTTGATCGGGAGGCTTTGATTGCTGGCTAAAACGCGAAGTATTCAGATCGGCGGGCGGGCCATCGCACAAACACCCCTCCTGGTGCCTTCATTATCGAGCAAGGCAATTCCTCATGCGACGTTGACCGATATTTTTGACTTTGCCAACACTCTGATAGCCGATGAAATTCTGATCAGCGCATTCGACGTGCACTACCACGGCGTCAAAGGAAACACGAAATTCTCGTCGCTTGTCATTGTCGATAGTGGCGGTTACGAGGCATCCTGCAACCCTGACCTTTGTGAAGTCACCCCCACGAAGACCGCACTCTTGCCGTGGGATGCCGGAAAGCACGAAGCGGTTCTGGCACAGTTGACCTTCAATGTTCCAACTGTGCTTGTGAACTATGACCATCCTGGCCGCGCTATACCCGTTGAGCAACAGATAGTCGAAGCTGTCAACCTTTTTTCCCGGTACCCCGGTGCGGCGGGCACTCTTTTGCTTAAGCCCTCGACAGACGATGGCGGATTTCTATGCGTAGATCGGATTGTAGATCGCATTGAGTTGCTCGCTCCTTTCTCCGTTATCGGCGTCACCGAAAAGGAATTAGGGACGACACTGTTACATCGCATGGCAAACGTCGCTCGACTACGGAACGCCCTTACCAATGCTGGACTTGAGACGCCGCTTCACATTTTCGGAGCGCTGGATACGGTGTTGCCGCCCCTCTACTTTCTAGCTGGAGCAGACATCTTTGACGGTTTGACTTGGCTTCGCTACGCCTTTTCCGGTGGTCAGACCTTATACACCATGTCGCACGCCGCGCAGTGCCTCGATGCGACTACAACCGACATGGATGCTCTCCTGCAAATTTGGTCAGCAAACTACTTCGAGTTGATTCGCTTACAGGAGTGTATGCGTGAGTTCGCGCAGTCACGACGATACTCCAGCTTTCGATATCACAGAGATTTCTACCAGAAAATGGTTCATCAACTGACGACAGTGATGGAGGACAAATCGAATGGGCGGTAGTGGCGGCGGAGGCGGCGGATTCCGATTTGATGCCGGACGTGCGAAGGCCCTTCCAGCCCAGGTTGCACGAGCCCAACTACAGGCTTCAGAGGCTACCTCTGGAACCGAGATTGCGAGTTTTCTCAACGAGAGTCTAAAGGATTTCAACACTCGCGATGCCGCCGCGATGCGAAAGGACCTGGATGAGATAGAGGCGCACTTGGGCGAAGAACTACAATGCAGCTTCGATGTTCTTTTTGGCGGCTCAGTCGCCAAACACACTTACGTCGATGGTCTGAGTGACGTAGATGCGCTGCTCGCCTTCAAGGATGCGGAAGACGTTGACAGCCCGAAGAAACTACTTGACAAGTTGACTCGCTCGTTGACTGAAATGCTCGGAAATCGTGCCGAAGTATCTCATGGCAAGCTGGCTGTCACCGTCAAGTACCAGAATGGCGTCGAGCTTCAATTGATTGCTGCGGTTCGCGACGAGAATGGAATGCGAGTGCCATCGTGGCGAAGGGATGGCTGGTCTGCCATTAATCCGCAGAAGTTCACTGAAGCTCTGACCAAAAGGAACGCCGAGTGTGGTCAACGCTTGATCCCCACAATCAAGCTGGCAAAGGCGATCAACGCGAACTTGCCTGAAGACAAGCGGTTGACTGGATACCACCTGGAGTCGTTGGCAATCGCCGCATTCCGGGATTACAAGGGAGCCACCGTTCAAGCGACCATGCTTTCGCACTTCATGAAGTCCGTGCCTGACTTGCTCAAATCTCCGATCCGTGACCGGACGGGGCAGTCTGTTCATGTGGACGAGTATTTGGGCGTAGCAGGAAGCGCAGATCGGACAGACCGTGCCCACCTATTCGAGCGTCTGAGCAAACGAGTGGACACCGCTCTAACGACAGGTTCGATCACGAACTTGGGCCAACTGTTAGGCAAAGAGTGAGGAGCAACTATGAGCCGTACCGTCGACGAAGAAATTGATCGGATGTTCAAGGTCACCGACCAAATGGCAACTTCTCACTCGGTTCTCCGTGACCGCTTCCATGCCTATTCGCTGCTGACGGAGGTAGTGGTTCTCATAGGCACCGCCGCGTTAACCTCTTTGGCATTTGTCGATATCCCAACCCTAAAAGGGCTGATTCCGACTCAGATCCCACCGCCCTTGGTTCTGGCCGTCGCGGGACTCGTGACTTTCGTCACCAGCATTGTTCAGTTGAAGGCGGACTGGGGCGGCAGAAGCGCGCTGCACGCCAAGGCCGTGGAGTTTGTCCTCGACCTCAAGAACGAACTTGGTCGGATACACCTTACGGAGTCTCAGCCTGAGCGAGAAAAGCTGTTTGTCCCGGCGCGAGCCAGATACGAAATGATCGGGAAGTTGACGCCTCCCATTCCCGACACCCAATTTCTTCAGTTGAAGCGCCTGCACTGCCTCAAGATCGCAGTCAGCAGGCGAATCGCGCAGCAGCCGGGCGCATGGCCCCGATTGATGAGGCTTCGGATTGTGCTTAACGACAACTTTGGCAAGCGCTCCCCAGAAGGCCAGGAGGTAGAAAAGCCATGACTCACGCTCTTCTTGACCACTATAGTTCCGCAAAGCAGAACGTGATTGCGTCAGGCTATCGCGAAGAGATTGAGTGGCAATCCGCTCTTAATAGCGAGGACTTCAGCGAATCCGACCTCCTGCGTGAGACGGCGTGGGTAATTCTCTGTTCCGGTTTTCGGGAAGATGTCGTGCGCCGCCATTTCGATTTCATTTCACTGTGCTTCTGCGACTGGGAGTCCGCTCGTGTGATCGTTGAATGTGGTGAAACTTGCGTTCGGACCGCACTTTCGACATTCAAGAATCAACACAAACTCCGGTCGATACTGGACGTTGCCCAGGTCGTCTCCTCTAGCGGTTTTACAACACTGAAGGCCAGAATTGCTGCCGACCCGATTGAGTCATTGCAGTGTTTTCGGCACATCGGCCCAATCACAACGTATCATCTCGCCAAGAATCTGGGCTTTCATGTCGCCAAGAACGACCGCCATCTTAAGCGCGTTGCGGACGTCTATGGCTTTGCCGATGCTGGCGAGCTATGCGAGCATGTGGCATTCAAATCCGGTGACCCGATCTCGGTGGTTGATATCGTATTCTGGCGCTTTTCGGTTCTCGCCCCTCAGTGGTACAAGTATCTTCAGATGGGCGAGCCTATCCCTGACACTACACGAGCAAACTCCCATTAGACTCCCAATAAGCGTTCCCAACGGTTCCTAAAGGCTCTTTGAGTTGCCACTCGTGCCTTTGTTTTCCTTCAGTTACCGTTTGTCGGTACGCTCATAACCCAAAGGTCGTAGGTTCAAATCCTACCCCCGCAACCAACTCCTCCCTTTGTCTCAGTACTTTGCCTCCTCCGGCTCTCGCACTGTGCTAACATGCCTTAATCATGGAAGACGGCAAGAAAAGTAAAATTAGGGCGGTTCTTCCTCTGGCAGTCGGAGCGTTGACGTATTCGGTTGCAGCGATCTGCTTGAGGGATGGCTCCAGCGCCAGAGAGATCGTCGCCGGGATCGGAGCGGGGATCTCTATCGTCGGACTAATATTGGCAGTCCCCTATCTCAGAAGACGATTCAAAAACTCGTAGCCGCCTACTTATCAACTGGCCCTAGTCTAGCGCCACTCGGAACGGCAGCCTGAGAACATTCGGCGTGTTGCAGTCCCCCGCAACCAAGCAGGCATTCCTTACTTCCACTGTCAGGCTCTACGGTTCTGGCTGGGCTTTATCTATAGGCCAGCAACTGGGCGGTGAACCATTCAGAGCGCGGCAGTCTGTCGTTGCGGAACCAGTGACTGCCTCAATTCCGGCGCTGCGAAACGAAGCCAGAATTGGCGGATGGCAGCGCGAAAAAACGAAGCCAATTTCCCGTAAGCCCCTTGTGAACAAGCGCTAAGGGCCACACAGCCAGGGTGCGCGAACTGCCTGGCGGGTCCGCCGAACGAAGCCGAAGTTCCGAATGCGAAACGAACCCAGGAAGAGAGCGGTGGCTTTGGGAAGAATGAAGCCAAGTCGTCGAGGGCTCACGAGTTCTTACAAAACGAAGCCAAATGGACCGTACGAAACGAAGCCAATTGCGTTGTCAAAGACATTGAGGTTAACGCAATCCAACCTCAGACAGAGACTAGCATAGATAGCCGGCGCGACCGTCATGCTGGGAGTGTTGGAGGCTATGCACTCAGTAACTTACAAAGTGTTGGCATCGGTGAACGCAGTTTCCGCGCCTTGCGGAAATCGGTCGTTACGTGTCGTAGCACCGTTTCCGCCGCCGTTTCCGCCGCAATTGATGTTGATCTGCTTTGTGTTTTCCCGCGACTGCCGCCTAGCGTGGATTTCTGGCCACCCTGCGCTCGGGCGCTTACTTCGCTCGGCTTCGCCTCGCTGGGTGCGTCGGGTGCGGACAGGGTGCCTCGATTCAATGCGGCCTCAGCCGTGCAGCGCGATCAGCGAGAGTGCGAAGGCGGCTAGGCCGATGATCAGCCTAACCGAGTGCCAGCGGTGCCAGCGGGCTAGTTCTTCCGACAGTTCCGCTGGGGTCAGCCGGCCTTGGGCGAACGAGGCGTTGGCGCTTTTGAAGTAGACGCCGTAGATGGCGACCATTGCTAGGGATAGGGCTCCGGCGAGGACGACTGGGAGGGTTGCGGTGGACGACAGAATCGCGGCGACCGCGGAAACGGCTGGGAGCAGCGTGCCCGCGATGGTCAGCGGCGCGAAGAAGCGGTAGAGGCGCGGTCCGTAGTCTTTGTGGAGTTCGAAGAAGACGGGCGCGGGGAGGGTCCGCCAGTAGGGGACGAGGAGGAAGGCTTCGGCGAGGAGGGCTCCGACGAGGAGGCCGAGGAGGCCGGTAGAGAGGGTGAGGAGGGGCATGAGGTAGGGCATGGCCTGATTGAGGGTATCAGGTCGGCTCCGCTCGGCCGGCCGCTCCGACACCGCGGGAGATCACGGCCGCGCGGCAGGTTAATTCTCATTCACGTCCGGCCCTATGTGGCTTTCCCACTCAACTTCTTGCCGGAAACGGCGTTTAATAGAGTAGGAGAACAAAGGCAGGAACCATGCGGACCAGATCCATCCTTGCAATCGTGCTTTCGATTTCCGTTGGCGCTCCGGGTCTTCCGGCGAAGACAGCGAAGCCGAAGCCGGTGGACGACGCGAAGCTGTTCGCGCAGAAGCTGAAGAAGGACGACCAGATTCGCCTCGCGCTCGACCGGCTGACGTTCGGGCAGCGCGCGGGTGACTTCGAGGCAGTCAAGAAGCTGGGCTTGAAGAAGTGGATCGATCGGCAGCTTCATCCGGAATCGATCTCCGAGAATCCGGTGTTGACGGCGAAACTGGCCCCGCTGGATTCGCTGCGCATGACGCAGGAGCAGGCGGCGCAGACGTATCCTCCCCAGCAGTTGATTGCGCAAGTGGCGCGCGGGCGGGCTCCGCTGCCCGACGATCCGGTTACGCGGTCGGCGGTGGAGCGCATGGTACAGCGCTATCGCGTGAAGAAAACCGACGGCAAAGAAGCAGCCACGCGCGAAGAGGACATGATCGAGCCGGCGGTGGCGATGGAAGATCTGCTGACGCCGGAGCAAGTGAAGATGCTGCGCAGCGGCAAGCCGGACGAACGGAAGGCGCTGCTGGCTTCGATCGACGAAGACAAGTATGAGCAGTTGGCGATCGCGCTGCCGCAGGGCTTGCGATCTGGCAATATGGCGTTCGCACCGGCACGGCTGCGGCGGCAGTTTCTGCGGGCAAGCGCTCCGCAGCAGATTCTGTCGAACGATTTGAATGAAGGCAAGCTGCTGCGCGCGACGTATTCGAATCGACAATTGGAGGAGTTGCTGGTCGACTTCTGGTACAACCACTTCAACGTCTATTTGGACAAAGGGTCGGATCGCTTGTTTGTGCCGACGTATGAGCGTGACGCGATCCGGCCGTATGCGCTGGGCAAGTTTCGGGATCTGTTGAGGGCGACTTCGGAAAGCCCGGCGATGCTCTTCTACCTCGACAATTGGCAGTCCGTCGCGCCTCCGCTTCCCGACGCTAAGACGGGGAAGAAAGGCGGTCCGAAGAAGCAGACGCGTGGGCTGAACGAGAACTACGGCCGCGAGTTGCTGGAACTGCACACGCTCGGGGTCGACGGCGGGTACACGCAGAAAGACATCATCGAGGTCGCGCGGTGCTTTACGGGTTGGACGATTCGCGATCCCAAGCTTGGCGGCGGATTCTGGTTCAACGAAAAGGTTCACGACAAGGGCGAGAAACTGGTGCTGGGTGTGACGATCCCGGCGGGCGGCGGCAAGGAAGACGGCGAGAAGGTACTCGACATTCTGTTGCGGCATCCGTCGACGGCGAAGTTCATTTCGCGAAAGCTCGCCACGCGCTTTGTCGCCGACAATCCCCCGCCGGCGCTTGTCGACCAGATGGCGAAGGCGTTCGAGGCCAGTTCCGGTGACATGCGACAGGTGATGAAGACGATGCTCGAATCGAAGGAATTCTGGTCGCGGGGCGCGGAGCACGCGAAGATCAAGACGCCGCTTGAGATGGTGGCGAGCGCGCTGCGCGCAGTCGGTGCGGAGATCGACTTCGCATCGAACCTGGCGAACCAGATTTCGCAACTAGGCCAGCCGCTGTATCGCAAAGTGGAACCCACGGGCTATTCATCGGCGAACGCGGAGTGGGTGAATTCGGCGTCGCTGTTGGGCCGAATGAACTTCGCGCTGGCGCTGGCGCAGAACAAGGTGCCGGGCGTGACGGTGGCCGCGGAAAAGTTTCCGAAGTCGGCCGACATCACGCAGATCGCGCGGCTGCTGCTGAATCGCGATGCGAGTCCGGCAACGCGCGCGGCGATTGAACAAGCACTCGGGGAGCAGTTGAGGAAGAATCCGAAGGCACAGCCGTCACCCGCGTTGATTGCGGGCCTCGTACTGGGTTCGCCCGACTTCCAGAGGAGATAAGCGATGAATACCCGACGCATCTTTTTGAAGAGTTCGGCGCTGGCGATGGCGGGCGTGGGTACCGCTCCGCTGTGGCTGCAGCGTGCGCTGTATGCGGCGGACGCGCCGAGCCCGCGGAAGAAAATCCTCGTAGCGATCTTCCAACGCGGCGCGATGGATGGGCTGAACGTCGTGGTGCCGTTCGGCGATCCGAATTATTACGCCCTGCGTCCTTCGATTGCGCTGCCGAAGCCGGATGGCACCAAGGATTCGACGCTCGATCTCGACGGCTACTTCGGACTGCATCCGGCGATGACGCCGATGAAGCCGATTTGGGATGCGGGCAAACTGGCGATCGTGCAAGCGGTGGGTTCGCCGGATACGACGCGCTCGCATTTCGACGCGCAGGACTACATGGAGTCGGGCACGCCGGGCCGCAAGGCGACGTCCGATGGCTGGCTGAATCGCGCGCTGGGTCCGGTGCAGGGCAAGCCTTCGCC
>JAYVTO010000063.1:0-41115 GCA_043788745.1 Acidobacteriaceae bacterium | reverse complement strand
TGGACACCTTTTCCGCCTCCGGGAAACCGCTTACTGCGCCCGACTTCGTCGGGCTTCGTGCGCGGCTCGGATTTGTCGCATTTCTGCGACCTAAATGCGAGCCAAACGTCGGTTGACTCGGTTTCTTCCATATTAGTTGGCACGAATTGGCAGCACGACTTTGCAACTCCTAGCGGGTCAGCCCCAGGCAATCCACTAATTAAACTAGGGAGCTAAATGCCAATTTCCGCCGGAGACCGCCTTGGAGTCTATGAAATTCTTGGCCAGCTTGGGGTAGGCGGGATGGGTGAAGTATGGCGGGCGCGCGACACGAAGCTCGGCCGTCAGGTTGCGATCAAGACGCTGCCTCGGTCGCTCGCCGCGGACGCGCAGTACATGGCTCGCTTCGAGCGCGAAGCGCAGGTGCTTGCTTGTCTCAACCATCCGAACATTGCCACCGTCTACGGCATCGAACAAGGCGCGCTGGTGATGGAACTCGTCGATGCAAAGTAGCGCAGATTCGGAGGAGCGGTTAGGGGCGCTTACTTCGCTCGACTTGGTCTCGCTTCGTGTGCGCCTCGAGGCCGTCGTGAGGAGAGCGAGCAAGTGGAGGCTGCCCATAGGTGGGGAGCACAACCGCGAGAGCGAATTGTTTTTGGCGGCACTTATTATTCGACAGAAAAGACCGGCTCACCGAGGACTTCCCAGCGCGGAGTGATTCCGAGTCCGGGCGCAGTGGAAGCGGAGAGGCGGCCTTGGTTGCGTTGGGGGGCACCTTCGGCGATGCTGACACTCACGTAGCTATTGAAGTCCGTCGCTGAGAACAGGAACTGAGGCGGCGTGCTGTGGGCGAGGTGGGCGATGGCGGCGGTGATGATGTCGCCTCCCCAGGTGTCTTCGATGGTCATGGCGATGCCGAGGGAGACGCAGAGGTCGCGGATCTGGCGGGCTTTGGTGAGTCCGCCGACTTTGGAGATCTTCAAGTTGATGACGTCCATGGCCTGATCGGAGACTCCGCGCAGCACCATCGCGAGGTCGTCGATGACTTCGTCGAGGATAAAGGGGCGGTCCGTGTGGCGGCGGACGGCGAGGCATTCCTCATAGGACATGCAGGGCTGCTCGATGTAGACGTCAACGTCTTTCACGGCGTGGGCGATGCGGACGGCTTCGTGTTGCCGCCAGCCGGTGTTGGCGTCGGCGATCAGCACGTCGCCGCGCTGTAACTTGGCGGAGACGGCGCGAATGCGCTCGATGTCGGTGTCGGGATCACCGCCGACTTTGAGCTGGAACTTGGTGTAGCCTTCGGCGCGATAGCCGGCGACTTTGGCGGCCATGGCGTCGGGGCTTTCCTGGGAGATGGCGCGATAGAGGGCGAAGTCCGGGCCGCAGTGGCCGCCCATCAGGGTGGTGACGGATTGGCTGCAAGCCTTGCCGAGCAGATCCCAGCAGGCCATGTCGATGGCCGACTTCACGTAGGGATGGCCGCGCATGAGCTGATCCATGCGGCGATTGATGTTGCCGAGTTCGGTGGGGTCGAGGCCGATGAGGCCGGGGGCGAGTTCGCGGATTCCGGTGCGGGCTCCGGCGGCGTAGGCGGGCAAGTAGGCGGGTCCGAGAGGGCAGACTTCGCCGTAGCCGGTGAGGCCGGAGTCGGTGTGGACGGCGACCGTGGTGGAATCGAAGACTTCGACGGAGTTGCCGCCGGACCATTTGTAGGTGCCCTCGTGCAGGGGGAGTTCGGCGCGATAGACGTCAATTCGAGTGATGCGCATCAGGCTTGCATTCTATCGTGCGCAGTTGGGTTCCGTGTAGAATTGCGCAATGCCCACGCTTACCAAGTTTGCGACGCTGGCCGCGCTGGCGGTGTCGACGGTGTTGTACGCGGGCATCTGGGCTTGGTGGTTGTGGAGGCGCCGCGAGTTCGCGCGACCGTCGGCGGCGGAGTTTGCGACCGGCTTAGTGACGAATTTCTTCGACACGCTGGGGATCGGCTCGTTTGCCCCAACGACGGCGGTTTTCCAGTTCGCGAGGATGGTGCCGGACGAGCAGATTCCGGGGACGCTGAACGTGGGACACACGCTTCCGGTGATTCTGCAAGCGTTCCTGTTCATTGCGGTGATTCAGGTAGACGCGCTGACGATGGTTTTGATGATCGCGGGAGCAACGGCAGGGGCGTGGTTCGGGGCCGGTTGGGTGGCGCGGCTGCCGAAGCGGAAGGTACAGATCGGCGTGGGGATCGCTTTGCTGGTGGCGTTTGTGGCGATGCTGATGCGGCAGCTCTCGTTGTTTCCGGCGGGCGGAGATGCGCTCGCGTTAGACGGCGGGAAGTTGTGGTTCGCAGTCGGCATGAATGCTTTGTTTGGCGCGATCAGCACATTGGGGATCGGCTTCTATGCGCCGTGCATGACGCTCGTAAGCCTGCTGGGGATGAACCCGGCGGCGGCGTTCCCGATCATGATGGGGTCAGGCGCGTTTCTGATGCCGGCGGCGAGCGCGAGGTTTGTGCAGAGTGGAACGTATTCGCCGCGCGTCGCGCTGGGACTTACGCTCGGGGGATTGGTGGGCGTGCCGATCGCCGCGTTCGTGGTGAAGTCGCTGCCACTCGATGCGCTGCGGTGGCTGGTGATGGCGGTGGTGCTGTATGCGGCACAGGCTATGTTGCGGAGCGCGTTTGCCGAAGCTCCTCTTGTACGGTCGTCGGCGAAAGGCCACTAAAGTATCGGCGGTGAGAATCACTGTTACCCTCAAAAAGATCGCTATGACTCCATCACGCATCGTTCTCGCTCTACTGGCAACCTGCCTCGCGTCGACAGCAGCGCCATCCGCTGAACGCATTCTCCTCTCGCGGCTTGGACCCACGCAGGCCACGCTGTTCGTCGCCAACGCGGACGGCTCCGGCGAAACGGCACTCACGGTGCCCGGCACTCTGAACTACAATGCAGCGTGGTCGCCGAAAGGCGACTGGATCGCTTTCACTTCCGAGCGCGATGGCTCCGCCGACCTGTATCGCATGCATCCCGACGGCACGGGCGTCGAGCGTCTCACCGATCACCCCGCCTACGACGATCAGACTGCCTGGTCGCCCGATCAAAAACAGCTTGTCTTCGTCAGCACGCGCGCCAAGGGGACCGCCGATCTCTGGATGCTCGACCTCGCCACTCGCAAAGCGAAACCACTGACCTCCGGACCCGGCGGCAACTTCCGGCCCGCCTGGTCGCCCGACGGCCAATGGATTGCCTTCTCGTCCGACCGCGAGAGCACGCTTCCCGCCGCGAAAGGCCGCTGGGAGCGTCTCCACATCGTCGACATTTATTTGATCCACCCCGACGGCACCGGCCTCAAGCGCATCTCCACGCATGGCGATTTCTGCGGCAACCCCAAATGGACCGCGGATAGCAAAAGCGTCATTGCCTACTGCATGTCCGCCGAAGAGACCTGGACGTATCGCAGCTTCGCGCCTGGGGAAGGCGATACAAGGCTGGTCCGCATCGATATCGCCACTGGCCAATCGGCTCCCGTATCCGCGCCGGCGGGAGTAAAGATCTACCCCGCCGTAATGCCAAATGGCGACATCGCGCACTTCCGGCGCGAACCCGCCGTGCAAGGCATCTTTTACGCAAACGGTAAGCCCGGCCCGAAGGGCAATGACCTGCGCGCGCCCTCCTGGTCGCCCGACGGAACGCGTGTCGTCTACAGCCGCTACACCACCAAGCGCTCACCCGAGCCAACGCCGGTCTTCAGTCCCAATGCCAAGTACGAGCTCACCAGCACAACCTTCCTCGGCGCCTACGACAAGACCGGCGAGCACGTCGCCACGACGAATCGCAATCGCGATACCGGAGTTGCCCTGCTGGTCGTCATGGACGAAGGCAAACCCGGGCGTACGATTCTCGAGAAGAAGGAACTGATCCTCGCCCCGCAGTGGTCGCCCGACAGCAAACAGCTCGTGTTCGGAATCGGTATTTTCGCCTCGTTTCTCGACTTCGGCATCGGAAACAAGAAGCCGGTCGAACGGTCCAATGGCGGGGCACAGGTCGGTATGATCAATGCCGACGGAACCGGGTTCCGGATTGTCACTTCCGGCCCCAACAACAACGCCTTCCCGTCGTTCGCGCCCGACGGCAAGCGTATTGTCTACCGCACTGCAGGACCCGATGGCGATGGCCTCCGCATCATGAATCTGGCCGACAAGTCGGTCGCCGTGTTGACCAAGGAGTACGATAACTTCCCGCTCTGGTCGCCGCGCGGAGACCGGATCGCCTTTGTGCGGCAACTCGAAGGCAATTTTCAGGTCTTCACGATCCGCTCCGATGGCAAAGGGATCCGGCAGTTGACCAACGTCCGCGGCAACGAGGCGCATCTGGCGTGGTCGCCGGATGGCCGGCATATTCTGTTTTGCAGCACGCGCATGGGCTTCAAGGACGAGGCGCTCTACATCGCCGCGCCACAGCCGTATGGAGAAATTTTCGCGATGCGCGCCGATGGAACGCACCTCGAGCAACTAACCGACAACCAATGGGAAGAAGGTGGGCCCGCGTGGAAGGCCCATCGCCTGGGCACGAAGTGATCCACTGCGCCGGTGGGGGGCGGTGTTGCGGTATGTCGATGCCGAATGATGCGACTCGCCGCACACTAGGCGGCTGGCCGCGGCTCGTAGCGCCGCACCTTGATCGCGTTCTGGTGCTGGAGTGCCTGTGCCAAATCGTAGGCGGTTTGCCGACGGATCCAGTGATCGGCGTTTGACCATCCGGCCTTTTCGAGCCGGATCGCCATTTCAGGGGACAGCCGGCCCTTTCAGCATGGGGGAAAGGGTGTGCCGTGCAATGCCGAGCACCTGGGCGGCTTCGGTGACGTTCAAGCCAAGCGTCCTTGATGGAGTGGCCGGGATGCGGCGGGTTTTTCATGGGCATGGTCGGTTTGCTGCTCTCCCTGAACCACCTTTTAAGTGATTGAATTCGAATGCCGCAATTTTTGATGCTGCGCGGGGCGTGAATCCGCTCCCGACGCGGCCCTTCGGGGCGCTTTTACGCGCGACCGTAAGGTCGCGCCTCGGGACCCGGCTGCCCTGGAACATTCCTGGCTTATGCGGAGTCTACTGGGGCATGTTCGAACAAACTATCGTTCCGAGCGGTGAAAACAGGCCTTGGACATTC
This sequence comes from Acidobacteriaceae bacterium, assembly GCA_043788745.1. Taxonomy (GTDB): domain Bacteria; phylum Acidobacteriota; class Terriglobia; order Bryobacterales; family Bryobacteraceae; genus JBBQWZ01. The sequence continues at coordinate 35,983 of JAYVTO010000063.1, read as the reverse complement.
GTTGTCTCGGCCTGCGGGCAGTTGGCTTTGGCTGGGGTGCTTGTCACGCTGCCGTTAATTTATACCGAGACAATGGGGCTGCGAAATCCGGCGGCTCCGCCGTTGGTTTTCCAGACTCCTGCGCCGGCTGCAGTACAACGGGTGGCGGCAAGTTCTGCTCCGGCTCCGAGTGCGCCGAGCTTGTTATCGCGATTCGCGGAGCGCTTGTTTCAGATGCCGACAACAATACCGACGGGCGTTTCGTCGTTTGACGAGGTGGCGGCTCCAACCATCGGATCTACTGGGCCCGCGATCCCCGGAGGCGAGCCGACCGGCGTTCTGAGCGCCTCGACGATCGGTACGGCAGCGCCGTCGCCGGGCAAAGACAAGGTTGTCGAGAAGGCAGTGGCGCTGGCGAAGCCGATTCCGATTGGTGGTGTCGTTCTTGCGGCGATGTTGATCACGCGGGTTGTGCCTGAGTATCCGGCGCTGGCGAGACAGGCTCGCGTGTCGGGCACGGTGCGATTGCTTGGCGTCGTGGCGAAAGACGGCACGATCCAGCGGCTTGCGTTGGTGAGCGGGCATCCGTTGCTGGCGCAAGCCGCCTTGCACGCGGTACGGCAGTGGGTGTATCGGCCGACGCTATTGAATGGCCAGCCCGTGGAAGTGCAGGCGCCGATTGATGTGATCTTTACGCTGGGCCAGTGATCGACTACTCGGCGACCGTTGCGGTGGCTGGCTGCTTGCCGGCGAAGTCGATCAGCAGGTAGAGCAAAACGAAGAGCACGGCCGCCGCGATGCCCATGTGCCAGAGATGCGACTTGAGCCATGCCGAAGAGTTCATCCCGAGTTCGCGCGCTAAATAGGCGAGACCGAAGTAGCGCGGAATACGGGCGGCGGCCATGACCCACAGAAAGCGGCCCAAAGGGACTCCCGTGGCGGCTGCGCACAGGGCGAACACTTTGAGCGGCATGAATGGAAATGGCAGCAGCGCGGAGACGAAGACGGTGACCATGCCGTACCGAACGAACCACTGGCGGAACTGCGCGCCGAAGCCCGGTGCTGTCCGCTTGTCGAGAAATATCTCGCCGCCTTTGCGCACGATTCGATAGAAGAGGAAGCTGCCGATCAGCGATCCCGCGGTCGCGAGTACGGCGCAGGGCCAGGCGATGGCGGGGTTGGTCGCGACGAGAAAGAGCAGCAGGAAATCGGTGCCGCCAGGATTGGGGATGCCTACGGATTCGACGATTGAAAGCACGAAGACGCCCCAGGGGCCCCAGGCTTTGAGAAGTTCGAGGAACGCCTTCACGCGGGATCTCCTTCATCGAGCATGTTGAGGAGCGCCGGTTCGTCGAGAACGGCGACGCCGAGTTCGCGGGCTTTGTCGAGCTTCGAGCCCGCTTCTTCGCCCGCAACCAGGTAGTTGGTTTTCTTGCTCACCGCGCCGGTTACCTTTCCGCCCGCATCTTCGATTCGTTGTTTCGCTTCGTCTCGCGAGAGATTCGGCAGGGTGCCCGTGAGGACGAATACTTTGCCGGTAAGCGGCCCCGCGGACGGCCTTGTGATGGTGTATTCGAACTGTAGACGCTCGGTGCGGAGCTTCTCAATCATCGCCTGATTGCGCGGCTCCGCGAAAAACTGCCGGATGCTTTCAGAGACCTTGGGGCCGACCTCTTCCGCCTGCTGCAGCTTGCGGGCATCGGCGCCGGCGATGACGTCGAGCGATCCGAATGTCTCGGCGAGGATCTGCGCGGTGCGCTCTCCAACGAACGGAATACCGAGGCCGTTGAGGACGCGCGGCAGCGGACTCTGTCTCGACTTCTCGATGTTGGTGATGACGCGCTCCGCCGACTTCGAGCCCATGCGGTCCAGGCTGCCGAGCTGCGCTACGGTCAGGTGATAGAGGTCGGCGACGCTGCGAATCAGTTCGCGATCGACAAGCTGTTCGACGAGCACGTCGCCGAGGCCGTCGATATCCATGACGCCACGCGCCGCAAAGTGGAGAATGGTTTCCTTCAGCCGCGCCGGGCAATCGCTGTTCATGCAGCGCGTGGCGGCTTCGCCATCGGCGCGCAAAACCTGGCTGCCGCATACGGGGCAATGCGAGGGCATCACGAACGGACGGCGATCCGCGCCCGGTTCGACGACGCGGACAACTTTCGGAATCACGTCGCCGGAGCGTTCGATCAGCACGGTGTCGCCGATCTGGACGCCGAGACGCGCGATCTCATCTTCGTTGTGAAGCGTCGCGTTCGAAACCATGACGCCGCTGACTGCGACGGGCTTGAGGCGGGCGACGGGTGTGAGTGCGCCGGTGCGTCCAACCTGTACTTCGATGTTCTCGACGATGGTCTGTTCCTGGCGCGCGGGAAACTTGAAGGCGATGGCCCAGCGGGGCGATTTCGCGGTCCAGCCGAGGCGGACTTGCTGTGCGATCGAATCGACTTTCGCGACGACGCCGTCGATTTCGTAGGGAAGTCCGTCGCGCTTGGTCTCCCAATCCTTGCAGTACGCGACGAGATCCTCGATGCCATCGCAGAGCGCGCGCCGCGGGTTGACCTTGAAGCCCATGGCGTCGAGCGTGTCGAGCGAATCCCAGTGCGAGGGTACGGCGGGCTGGCCGTCGCGCAGCAGAAAGTAAGCAAAGTAATCGAGCTTGCGCTGCGCGGTAATCTTCATGTCGAGCGCACGAAGCGCTCCGGCGGCGGCGTTGCGGGGATTGGCGAAGCGAGGCAACTGCTGGGCGTCGCGTTCGGCGTTCAACGATTCGAAGGAGCGGCGATTCATGACGACCTCCCCGCGCACTTCCCAGGCGTCGCCGAAGTCCGAGCGGCGCGCGCGTAGCGGCACGGAGCGAATCGTGCGGGCGTTGGCGGTTACCTCTTCGCCAGTCTGGCCGTCGCCGCGCGTGATCGCGATGACGAGCGCGCCGTCCACGTAGCGGGCAGCCATCGAAAGGCCGTCGAGCTTGAGTTCGGCGACGTAGCGGAACGGCTCATCACCGAGGAGATCGCGGACGCGCTTGTCGAACGCGCGGAGTTCGTCTTCGTTGAGCGCGTTGTCCAGGCTGAGCATCGGGCTCGAATGGGGCGCCTTGACGAAGCCCTCGCGAGGTTTGCCGCCGACGCGCTGCGTCGGCGAATCGGGCGTGATGCATTCGGGGTGCTCGGCTTCAAGCGCCTGCAGCGTGCGCATGAGTACGTCGTATTCGGCGTCGGTAATCTCAGGGCGATCAAGAACGTAGTAGAGATGCTCATGCCGCCGCAATTGTTCGCGGAGCGATTCGACCTGATTCCACGCGTGTTGGGACATATTGCTCAGGCAGATCGCTGAAAAGAACATGTTTTAGGCAAACGGGACGATTTCATGCGGCAATTGCTTATACTGAAAGGTATTCAGACCTACCGAAACGCAATCCTGATTTACAACCCAGTTGCAGGCAAGTTAAGACGCGATCAAGCGCGCTTTATCGAGCGTACCAAAGGCGCACTGGCCAAGGCAGGAGTGCGTCCGGAATTCTGGCCGACGAGCGAAGCGGGCGAGGCGACGGCGCTGGCGCGCAAAGCGGTGGATGATGGTGTTGATCTGATTCTGGTGGCAGGCGGCGACGGCACCATCAATGAAGTCGCGAACGGCATGATCGGATCCAAGGTGCCGCTGGCGATACTTCCGGCAGGCACGGCGAACGTGCTGTCGATGGAATTGGGGCTGGGCGGCAACCTGGAGCGCGCCGCCGAGCGATTGGCGCGGTGCGAGCCGTCGCGCGTCGCCGTGGGCCGGCTGGATGGAACGCAGGGGGCGCGGCATTTTCTACTGATGACCGGCGTCGGGCTGGACGCGCGGATCGTGAATGAAGTTCACTCGGGTCTCAAGGCGCGCACGGGGAAGTTCGCCTACTGGGTGGCCGGCTTTCTGCAGATGCGGCGACTTGTCGACCAGTTCGATATCGTGCTCGATGGTGATACGATTCGCTGTGGCTTCGCGCTGATCAGCCGGGTGCGCAATTACGGCGGCGATTTGGAGATCGCGACAGGCGCTTCGCTACGGAGCGATGAGTTTGAAGTGGTTGTGATGCGTGGTTCGGTTCCGCTGCGCTTCAGTATCCACATGGTTGCGGCGTTCGCGGGGCTGGCGAAGAAGATGCCGGGCGTCAGCGTCCATCGCGTGAAGCGCGTGACGGTAAGCGGTAGCGCGCAGGTACAAGTGGACGGCGAACATGCGGGTTGGATTCCGGCGTCGGTCCAGATCGTGCCCGATGCCTTGACGCTGATGATGCCACCGGCGTATCGTTAGCCGAAGCCGGAGATCATCCCGTGGACAACGTCACGCACACACTTGCGGGTCTGATGCTGGCGCGGGCGTGCGGATTGGACGCGCGGCTGCCGCGGGCCGCCTTGCTGCTGATGGCGGCTGCGAACATTCCCGACATCGACATCGTGGCTGGCCTGGCGGGTGCGCCCGCTTACTTGGACCAGCATCGTTCCATCACGCATAGCCTGTTTTTCGCTCCATGGATGGCGGTGCTGCCCGTGCTGTTGGTCCGCTGGCTCGATCGCGGAGCGCTTGCGTTTCCGTGGGTGCGAGCCTGGTTGTTCTCGCTCATTGGAGTTCTCAGCCATCTCGTTTTCGACTGGACGAATGTCTACGGAATCCGGCTGTTTGCGCCGGTGTCGGAGAAGTGGTTTCGGTTGGACATCGCGCAGGTAATCGATCCGTGGATTCTGTTTGTGCTGCTGCTTGCTTGCGGCGCGCCGTTGCTGTCGCGGCTGGTGGGATCTGAAATGGGCGGGCGGAAGCGGCGCGGTCCGGAGCGGGGCTGGGCAATCTTCGTACTGCTCGTAATCGCATTCTATTGCGGCGGGCGATTTGTCGCGCACGAACGAGCGATGGCGCAACTCTCCGCGCGGATCTATGAAGGTTCCCAGCCAGATCGCGTGACGGCGCTGCCTCATGCGGTGAACCCGCTGCGCTGGACAGGGCTCGTTGAGCAACGGGCTTCCGTCACAATCGTTCCGGTGGACCTGTTGACGGAGTTCGATCCAACAGCAGGACAGATCTACTTTCGGGCTGGCGAGGAATCGGCAGGGGCGATCGCGGCGGCGAAGCGTAACGCGTCGTATCAGGCGTTAGCGCGGTTCTCGCAGATTCCGTTCTGGAAGGTGACCCCGTTGAGCGATCCGGAGAACGCGGTACAGGTGACGTTGATGGACCTGCGATTCGGCACACCGGTCGAGCCGGGGTTCGCTGCAACCGGCGTCGTATTGCCGGGGGGCAGCAGCGTGCAGGAGATCCGGCTGTCGCTCGGAAGCGTGGGCAAAGCGTTCCGCTAGTGCTTTGACCGGCAAAATACATTCCCAGGTGGAAGGAGCTGTGAAAAAAACGCCGGGTGCTCCTCTCGAAGAACCGCGACCGCAAGGGAGCGGACGCTACCTGCCTGAGCACCGAACCGCGAGCGTTAAGCGAGCGGGGGGTTCCCAGGCAGCAAGGAGCCTTCGGTATCAAACGTAACGAGGTCGCCACATACGCCCGTGTCGGAGCCACATACGCCCGCCCGCTCGCCCGCTCGCCCGCTCGCTCACGCTTGCCCGCCCGCCCGCTCGCTCACGCTCGCTCACGCTCGCTCACGCTCGCTCACGCTCGCCCGCCCGCTCACGCTCGCCCGCCCGCTCACGCTCGCCCGCCCGCCCGCTCGCTCACGCTCGCGGTTCTTCGAGAGGAGCGTTTTTGACAGTTCCGTCAGCGAGCGGCCCCCACCCCGCCGAAGAACCGCGAGCGTAAAGCCCGGGGTTACAGCCCCGCTGGTTACGGCGGGGATTGGTTTCGATCCGAATCACGCGGTCAGAGAACTACGGAGCGCGACAAAAAGTGTTGGATTGGCAGGCCCTCGAACGGCGGCGTTGCGGGTTAGAGGCCTTGTTCGGAGACGGAGCGGTCGGCTAGTTCTCCGATGAGGGGGAGCTTGTACATTTCGTCGCGGGCAACTTTGATGATCATGAAGATCCAGGCGGCGTAGACTCCGAGTTGGAGCAGACCTGTGAGCAGGCGGCGCGGCGGGAAGCCGCCTTCGATTCCGGGGAAGAACAGCAGCGGCGAGAGGACCATGTCGATCAGGAGCCAAGCTACGAACAGGTAGAGGCCTTGGAAGGCGTGGAAGCGAACGGTGTGGTTTCCCCGAAAGCGTTCCGTCGCGAGGACGACGATGGCGAAGATCCAACCGGCCATTGGGATGTAGCAGAGCAACGACGCGGTACGGGGGCTGATGCCCCAGAGGTCTTGCGGGCCTGGGGGGATGCCGGAGGCTGCCGCGGCGCGTGGCGCGGAGGGGCCGGGTTGCCGTTTTCCGCATTTGGCGCAGAATTGATCCGCGTCGGCTACCGCATTGCCGCATTGTGTACAGAAGGCCATCGTCTCTGCACTGTTATACGACACTTCGGCACCGCTTGTTCCGGGCCGTATGTTAGAGGATCTCCTCAATGAACTGCGGCGTTGTGTAGCTTAGGTCCAGCACGACTAAGGCTTCACGCGTTTAGTCCCTGCTTTTCCTGTGTAAGGATTGCGATTGCCCTTGGTCGAGAAATTGTCGGTCTTCGTCTTGTTTGCCTTCGTTCGATAGTGGCTTTGGCTGCGGGCCGACTCACTGACATGCTCGTCGGAGGGACTCTTAGAGCAACATGCCGGACTGGCTGACCGTTTTGTCGACGCACTCGATCCTCGCTTGCTTGCGGCCGCTAATTCGGAAGAAACACATGCGTTGAACAAAAACAGCGATAAGAAGAAAATTCTCATCGCTCATACTAATAGGCTCTTGTTGGTGAAAGCAATCGGTGAGAAGCCGTAGTACGAGCGCGGCACCGTTCCAGTCCGCGACTAGCGAACGGTTAGAGACGGAGGCGCTGTTCGGAGATGGAGCGGTCGGCAAGTTCGCCCATCAGTGGGAGGCTAAACATTCGGTTGCCGAACAATTGGATGTGCATGAAGACCAAACCGGACCACTGCGACGCGTTAGCACGGCGGAGCGGCCTTTCGAGCCGCTTGTTCCTGGGCTTGTGTTAGTATCACGCTCAATGTACCGATCTCCGGGAATCGAGAGTCGCCCACGCGGCGCTTACTTCGCTGGGCTTCGCCTCGCTATGTGCGCGCCTCGAAACGGCGCCGCTGGCTTGCGGTGGCCTTCATCCACATCGGTGCGAGGTAGAATGCTGGCGGCTTTGTTATGTGGGCTGCTGGCGATGGCTTCCGGCGCGTTTGCGGCGAAGCCTTTGGAGATCTATTTCATCGACGTCGAGGGCGGGCAGGCGACTTTGTTTGTTGGTCCATCGGGCGATACGTTGTTGATCGATACCGGGTATTCGGGGCGCAATGGGCGCGATCTCAACCGGATTCTGGCGGCGGCGAAAGCGGCGAAGGTGAAGCGGATCGATACGTTGCTGGTGACGCACTTCCACGCGGACCATGCAGGCGGCGTGCTGGCGCTGGCGGAGAAGATGCCGATCGGGCGGATTCTGGATCACGGAAAGAATTCGGAATCGGACCGCGCCGCAGTAGTGATGAATGAAGATTACACGAAGGCTGTTGCGTTGACGCGGCGCGAGGCGGTGAAGCCTGGCGATTCGATTCCGCTGAAGGGGCTCGACATTAAGGTGATGGCTTCGGATGGCGCGGTGATTGCGGGCGCGGGCACGGCGAACGCGTTGTGCGCGGCGCAGAAGCCGGCGGACAGCAGTTTTCTCGCCGATGGCGAGAATGCGCATTCGGCGGCCGTGGTGATTGAGTTTGGCAAGTTCCGCATGGTGGACTTGGGCGATTTGGTGTGGAACGAGCAGATGAAGCTGGCATGCCCTGCGTTCAAGGTCGGCAAGGCGGATTTGTACCTGACGACGCATCATGGGGGCGAGGATAGTCCGGCGGCGATGATTCACGCGATTGCGCCGCGAGTGGCGATCATGAATAACGGCCCGAAGAAGGGCGGTACGAAGATCGGGTGGCAGACCGTGAAGAGTTCGCCGGGCCTCGAAGACCTTTGGCAGTTGCACTACGCGGTGGCGAATGGCACGGAAGCAAATGTTGCCGATACGTACATCGCGAATATCGATGAGAATTGCGAAGGCAAGTTCATCAAGGTGAGCGCGGAGTCGAATGGCGCGTTCACAGTCACGAATTCGCGGAACAAGTACTCCAAATCGTACGCGGCCCGGTAGCCGTTACATTACGCCGGGAAAGGGCGTCCTCCATTTCAATGACACGATTGCTGCTTTGCGTGGGATTGCTGTGTGCGCCGGTATTTGCGCAGTATAAGGCCGTGAATCCGGAGGTGGCGAAGATCACGGCGGAAGTGGACGCGAAGCGGATAGAAGCGATTCTGAAGCGGCTCGAGAGCTTCGGGACGCGGCACGTTTTGTCATCGCAGACGGATCCGGAGCGCGGGATCGGCGCGGCGCGGCGCTGGATCTTCGATCAGTTTACTGGCTATGGCTCGCGGCTTGAAGTGCGGTTCGACAGCTACAAGGTGAAGAAGCAGGATCGCATTGCGCGCGATGTGGAATTACATAACGTCGTCGCGGTACTGAAGGGTACGGTGCATCCGGAGCAGCAGATTCTGGTGACGGGCCACTACGATTCGTTGGTGATCAATCGGCGTCCGGGGGCTGCGGGGCAAGGCGGCGGGCTCGCGCCGGGGGAGGCTCCGGCGGGTGGGCCGGAGATCGATTATCAGAAGCAGGATGCGCCGGGCGTTACCGATGACGGCAGCGGAACGGCGGTGGTGATGGAGTTGGCCCGGGTGATGAGCCAGCACAAATTCGACAAGACGCTGGTGTTTATCGCGTTCGCGGGCGAAGAGGTCGGGCTGATCGGCAGCACGCTGTACGCGGCGAATGCGAAAAAGAACGGCGACAAGATCGAGGCTGTTCTCAACAACGACATTGTGGGGAGCGAACTCGCGGGCAACGGGCGGATCGACAACGGGCGCGTGAATGTGTTCGCGGATGAGCCCGCGGATTCGGGGTCGCGGGCGGTGGCGCGCTACATCGAAGAGATCGGCGGGCGGTATGTTCCGGGGTTCAAGGTGGATCTGGTGTTTCGGGCGGATCGCGTGGGAAGGGGCGGCGACCACACGCCGTTTCACCAGGAGGGATTCGGCGCGGTGCGGTTATCGACGCCTGGGGAGAACTTTGCGAATCAGCATACGGTGACGGATACATTTGCGAATACGTCGGTGCCGTACATCGTGCGGGTGGGCCGGGTGAATGCGGCGGTAGCGGCGAGTCTGGCGCTGGCGCCGATGGCTCCGGCGGTGATGGAGACGATGGAACGGAATGGGCGGAAGCTGCCTCCCTCGCTGATGCTAAGCCGGGGGAAGAGTCGATACGACGCGCAGGTGCGGTTCCAGCAGGCGGAAGAAGCAGACCTGTTGGGGTACGCGGTAGTGATGCGGTCGACACTGGCGGCGCGGTGGGAACGCGAAGTATTCGTCGGCAAACAGAAGGACGTTGTGCTGCCGGATGTATCGATTGATGAGTGGATGTTTGGCGTGAAGGCGATCGATAAGGATGGAAATGAGAGCCTGGTGACGTCGTACGTTCCGGCGTCGCGGCCTCGGCGGGTGATTGAGACGAACTAGCGGAGTGCGGCGCACGTCCTGAGAGGGCCCAATCGCATGTCAGCTTGGTCTAACGCACTGATAGCACTGAACCGGTAGAGTAGGAGGCGACGACCGAAGGTCCCCTCCATCCCCGCCCTGAGGGGCGGGGATGTCGCCCGACTTCGTCGGGCCTCGTGCGCGGCTCGATGCTGTGGGTTTCGCTGCTGTTGGCCGTTCACCCGCTTACTACGCCCGACTTCGTCGGGCTTCGTGCGCGGCTCGATGCTGTGGGTTTCGCTGCTGTTGGCCGTTCACCCGCTTACTACGCCCGACTTCGTCGGGCTTCGTGCGCGGCTCGGATTTGTCGCATTCACTGGTTCCTGTCGGTCATGATGCGCGCGAGCATCCGCTCACTTCCCGTAACGGGCAGGCTGTTCGCGGTTCTTTGCTGCCTCTTTGCTCCCCTGTGGGTGGGCGACTGTTTTCGGGCCTCTGAATTACTTGTCCGTAACAATGGGTTTCAATTGCACGGTTTCGCGCCCCTGCGAACTTAGCTTTACCGTCGACGCGTCCGATTCAAAGGGCTTGCGGAATTCCGGATAGAGCCAGGCTCCGTTTTCGGCGTCGTCCCAGGCGAAGACGGCATACTCGCCGGGAGCCATCGAACTGAATGTGAACGCGCCGTTCTGGTCGGTCAGCGTGGACTTCTCACGATCCGAGCGCGCGAGGGCGGGATCTTTCGGATGGATCGACACGGCGATGCCGGCGACAGGCTTTCCGTCTTTACCCTGGACGCTGCCGGCGACGACGGCGGCACCGGGCGCAATCACAAATTCGAGCGCCGCCGATTGCGCGTTGGTGAGGTCGAGGCCGCCCGGGCCGATCTCGACATCGCCGAGGCGCACCGATTTCAAGTAGTAGCCATCGGGCAGCGCCGTGAGATCCGCGTTGTAGACTCCGGGACTCATGCCGCCGAAGCTAAACTTGCCGTCGGGCTTGAGATTCGTGTTGCTTTGGTTGTTGCCATCGGCCGAGTTGAAGCGGACTTGCATCCGCGAGCCGGGCGGCAACTCGCCCGCGTCGGCGCGGACCGTTCCGGCGACGTTCAGGCCGGGGCCCAGCGTCAGGCTGAGGTCGTTCACATCTTCATTGGCAACATCGACCTGCTGTCTGGCGAACAGCGATGGAGCGCCTTGGCTACGGGCGTTCGCCATCGCATCGTAGGCGCCTGGCAGCACTCCCGTAACTTCGAACGAACCGTCCGGAGCGACAACCGCGTTGTTGTTTCCGAAATACGGAACGCCGGTCCGCCGCATGTCGCGGGGAATCAGCATCACGGCGGTCCGCTGGCCGGCGGGCATGCCAAGGAGCCTCCCCGCGACGCGGAACGCCCGCACCTTACGCATCCGGAACTCGACGCCGCGGAGGTCCGATCCGGGCGTTACGTCGATCGGCTCCGCGGAGGCGAGATCGGGCGCGTTTGGATAGAAAGCCACGGGATAGGCTTCCTTGGCTTTTGCCGGACGCGCCCCGAAAGACTGCCGCACAGCGAGCAGGAAGATGCGGCCAGGCGGGAGATTCGGCAAGCGGAATTCGCCGAGATCGTTGGTGTTCGCGCTGTTCACTTGGCCCGCGACGCGCTTCCCTTGGTTGTAGACATAGCGCAGCGCCTGCACCATGACGCCCTGCATCGGATCGCCGTCTTCGTCGACCACGCGGCCGCTGACTACGCCTTGCGGCGTCATGCGAATGGTGAGGTCGCGAACTTTTTGTCCCGCAGCGATGGTGAGCGGCGCGCCCTGTTTGCCGGGGCCGCGCGAACCCCATTGTGCGTTCACGAAGCCGGTGCGCGCCGCAGTCACCGCGTAGCGCCCTGGCGCGACGTCTTCGATGACGAAATTGCCGAGCGCGTCGGTGACGCCGATGCCCGGGCCTTCCTGCTGATCGACCGCAATCGAACCATCCTGCGTTCGCAGGAACTGCTGGCCGCCGCCGGACGAAGATCCGCGCGCGGTAACCGTTACTTTGCGCAAAGGCTCGCCGGTCGCGGCGTTGACGACGACGCCTTCGAGTCGGGCGCGGTCCTTCGCGTCAAGCTTATTATTGCCGCCACCGCTGGTGGCGGCGGCGGGAATTCTGGCCTGGGGCGGTGGAGGTGGCGGTTGGCCCCACGCGGCAATCGCAACGAGCACAAGAATCAGCCACCGGTTCATAGTCATTGGACGTTCGTACAGCAGAACAGTTGTTATGGTTTCATAAATTGATGCCTAATTCGCTCTCGCTGACCCGTATGTCGGAGCTGATCCGCACGCGCGCGCTTTCACCGGTCGAACTTGTCGACGCGCATTTAACCTGCATCGAACGCGAGAATCCAAGGCTGAACGCCTTTACCATCCTCCTCTCCGATCAAGCGCGCGAGGCTGCCCGGCGCGCCGGGCAGAGCCTTCCACTAGGGCCACTGCACGGGATTCCGGTGACGGTGAAGGACAGTTTCGACCTCGCCGGAATGCCAACGCGCCTCGGCAGTATGTTTACCTCTTCGACGCCGGCCGCCGTCGACGCGACTCTGGTATCGCGGTTGAAGCGCGCAGGCGCGATTATCCTGGGCAAAACGAACACGCCGGAATTCCTGGCCAGCTACGAGTCCGACAACTTCCTCACCGGCCGCACGAACAATCCCTGGGATCTCGAACGGACGCCGGGCGGATCGAGCGGCGGCGAGGCGGCGGCGATTGCCGCCCGCATGTCGGCGGGCGGCATTGGCTCGGACGGCGGCGGATCGATCCGGATTCCGGCGCACTTTTGCGGGATCGCGGGCTTAAAGCCGACTCCGGGCCGTTGTCCGGCGACGGGCCATCAGCCCGACGTGCTGAACCCCAGCGGCCTCATCAGCGTCACCGGACCGATGGCGCGCACGGTGGCCGACGTGTCTCTGCTGTTCCGCGTGCTGGCCGGACACGATCCGCTGGATCCATTCTCCGCACCCGTGGCACTCAGCACCGCACCGGCCCTGAAGCGCATCGGCGTCGTCGATACCATCAACGGAATCGCGGTGCATCCGGCGATCGCGGCGGCGCTGGCGAAGGCCGTCTCGCTGTTCGGATCTCTCGGCGTCCGAACCGAAGAGTTCGCCTGGAAGGGCTTCAAGACCGCGCCCAACCTCTGGGCCTTTTTCTTCGGCGACCTGCCCACGGAGGGCCGCCGCGAAATGATCCGCGGCCGCGAGAAAGAAGCGCACTGGACGCTGCTCGAAAACCTGGAACGCGAAACGCCACCGGCCAGCGCCCAGCAAGCCGTCGAAGGCCTGATGGAACGCGACCGCATGCGCCGCGCCCTTATCCGTCAAATGGAAGGCTTCGACGCGCTGATTATGCCGCCGAGTTCGATTCCCGCGATGCGGCATCGGGAACGCAAATGGGAGATCCCAGGTGCGCCAAAGCCGGTTGGGTTGTTCCAGGCGATGATGGCGTCGACGACCTTCAACTTCCTGGGTTTTCCCGCCCTGGTGCTGCCGATGGAATTCACCGAAGAAGGACTTCCGGTGGGAGTGCAGATCGTCGGCAGGCCATGGGAAGAAGAAACGATTCTGGCGGCAGGCGAGTTGCTTGAACAAGCGCGAGGAGAGTTCGCTGCTCCGACGCTCGAGTAGGGCACTCACCGGCAGAGAACATCCCCGGGCTAAAGCCCGGGGTTATCGCCCAGCCAGTTACGGCGGGGCTCGTTTCGACCGGAATCACGGGCTCAGAGAACTATTTTCGCTGCTCTCATTTGTTATGCTCGGGGTCCCCGTCCGCGCACGTGACCGGCGGGGTTATACGCGTCGACAGTTTGGTTGTGCAACCCCGCCCAGACTGGCGCGGTTGTGTCTGGCACGAAGGGCGGTCATCCGCTCGCTTACGGAACTGGGAAAAACTTGATCCCTGCTGCTCTCGAAGAACCGCGAACGTTAGTGAGCGGGCCCCGGCAACACCGCACGCTGACGCTCAGGGCACCCGCAACACCGCGCGCTGACGCACAGGGCTCCCGCAACACCGCGCCCTTACGCGCAGGGCACCCGCTCGCTTACGCTCGCGGTTCTTCGACGGGGAGTGCCGGTGGGATTGGTTCGTATTTCTGAGAGGCGGAGCAGCGCCAGCCAATCCCTAAATGCTCTGCAGCAGCAGCGCGGAGCCTAGGCCAAGGCCTACGCCCATCAGCGATCCGACCACGACGTCGCTGACAAAATGCATTCCGAGCAACACTCTGGACACGGCCACGGAGAGTGCGCAGAAGATGAGCCCGGCGAACAGGCCGGGATAGAAGTGACCTAGCGACATCGCAAACGCGAACGCTGTGATCGAATGGCCGGACGGGAAGGAGAATTGATCGGGTGGCAGCAGAGTGGCCCAGCAGTGCGGCTCCAGCGCGCAGGGGCGCTTGCGGCCGATGGCGCGTTTCAGGCGCAGGAACAAAACGATGCCGGTACCGGAAGCCAGGAGTGCGGAGAGCAACGCCGGGATGCGAGCCTCGCCGCCGAAGATCGCAACCACGATCCAAATCGCGTACCACAACCATCCGTCACCACCGCGTGTCGCGCTGATGCTCCACATCCGGACCCAGCGGGGGGCTCGCCACCGGTTCACTCGCTTCATCAAGCGATGATCCCCGGTAGAGATCAGATCGAGCACCTTTCCAGCCCTAGCCAAGCTGCTCATGTCTCCATTGTGACGCCAAATCGGTTACGAGCGGGTGAACGCCGGATAAAACATCGGTGAGTACTCCTGTTTCTTTGAAAGTTTCTGTTAGTTTAGAGAATTGCCAACGATCGACTTCATCTTCTTCGACGCGGGCGGCGGGCACCGGTCGGCTGCAACGGCGCTTGCGTCCGTGATTGAATCGCAGAACCGAGGCTGGACGGTGCGCCTGGTCAATCTGCAGGAGGTGATGGACTCGCTCGACGTGTTCCGCCACGTGACGGGATTGCGCCTCGAGGACATCTACAACACACTGCTCGCCAAAGGCTGGACGCTTGGTTCGGAGCTCATGCTGCCCGCGATGCACCGCATCATCCGCCTGTATCATGGCGCGCAAGTCCGCCTGCTGACCGAGCACTGGAAGAAAACCAAGCCGGACATGGTCGTCTCGGTCGTTCCGAACTTCAACCGCTCGATGTGGGAATCTCTAAAGGCCGCAAGCCCGGCTACACCGTACGTCACCATCCTTACCGACATGGCGGATTATCCACCGCATTTTTGGATGGAAAAGCAGGAGCAGTACTTCATTTGCGGAACCGATCGCGCCGAAAAGCAGGCGCTCGGCCTCGGCCATTCCAGGGATCGGGTCTTCCGTGCGTCCGGCATGATTCTCCGGCCCAAGTTTTACGAGGCAGCGGAAATCGATCGCGCCGCCGAGTGCAGGAAGATCGGACTCGATCCCACAAAGCCGATTGGGCTGGTTCTGTTCGGCGGACAGGGCTCAAAGGTCATGTTGGAGCTCGCGCGCACCTTAACCTCGCGCCAACTGATACTGATTTGCGGGAAGAACGACGAACTTGCGGGCAAGCTACGCGCTCTCAAACGCGATGCGCCCGCGCATGTCGTCGGTTTCACCGGCGAAGTTCCGTATTACATGCGACTGGCGGATTACTTCATCGGCAAACCCGGCCCCGGCAGCATCAGTGAAGCGATTCGGATGAAGTTGCCAGTCATCGTCGAGCGCAACGCCTGGACATTGCCCCAGGAGCGCTACAACGCCGAATGGATTGAAGAACGGCAGGTAGGTCTTGTCTTGCGGCATTTCCGCGGCATCGGCGACGCCGTCCATCGCCTGCTGGAGCCCGCGACGCTCAGCCGGTACCGCGCCAATGCCGAGGCGCAGAATAACCGTGCCATCTTCGAGATCCCGGACATACTGGCCGGAATCCTGGCGAAACATCGAAACTGAAATAGAAAAAGCGGAGCCGAAATTTACCAGGGCTCCGCCTCTTGTTTGAAACTACGCCTGCTGCTTCCGCGCCGCGGCCCAACGCTTCTTTTGCGCCTCCGCCATTCGCTTGCGCGCTTCCGGACTCAGGGTCCGCTTCTTCGCGGGTTGGGCTTCATCCGACGTCGCAGCCTGCGCCCACTTGGGCGGCCGGCCGCGGCGTCGCCCCCCACCTAATGCAAGTCGCTCCAGCGCGGCGATCGCCTGTAGCAGTAAGTCCCGCTGCGACCGAAGGTCGGCGAGCAGTTTGTTGACGTCCATTGTCTCCCTTTCATTGGGGCGGTACGTTCCGGATACCGGCGCGCGCGCCATCGGGCGACCGTGACAGGCAAGCCCGGCACGATCCAGGTATCTTGAATCTAACATTTTTTTCTAGATTTGCAGAATCTGCAACGGAAGGCGTTTTTCGTCGATTGGTTGAAAGCGGCGGCGGTTACTTTCGAACGAAACGAACCCACGCGCTGGCAGCAATCGATGCGGCGAGGCAGGCCCAGGCAAACCAATCTCCGTTGTTCGTGTACGGAGTTGTGTTCCGAACGAAGCCATACTTTACGCGCCCGGCTGTTTGGAGGTACGGCGGAAAACGATGCGCAATCCGGCCTGCGGGATCGACGGAGACGGTGATGCCATCGTTTGCCGCACGGAGAATCCAGCGGTTGTTTTCGAGCGCGCGCATGCGGACGAGCAGCAGGTGCTGCTCCCGCGCAAAGCTGCGACCGAAATAGCCATCGTTCGAAATGTTGATGAGCAGTTCCGCGCCGCGATTCGCGAAGACGCGCACGAAGTCCGGAAAAGCCGACTCATAGCAAATGAACGTCGAAAGCCTATGCTCACCAGCGGCGAATACGGTTTGCTCCGCGCCGGGAGCGTAATCGCCAGCCTCTTTCGTGATTTTATTGACCCAATTCAAAAGCGGTGGGACAAACTCACCGAATGGAACAAGGTTAATTTTGCTGTACTGCCCGACCGGAAGACCGCCGGGCGCAATCAGGACAGATGAATTCAGCGGCTCACCCTTTCCAGTTCGGGCCACGGTTCCGGTGAGGAAGTAGGCTCCCGTCGAGCGTGCGAGGTCGTTTGCCCGGCGGGCGAACGACGGATCGTCGAAGTAGTAGAGCGGCGCTGGAATCTCGGGCCAGACAATGAGATCTGCCTGCTTCGCCGCTTCGCCGGAGATACGCAGTAGCGTTTCCGACTCTTGTTGCCACTGAGCCTCGGTCCACGGCGGCCCCTCTGGAGCGTTCGCTTGGACGAGCACTGCTTCATGATCGGCGGGCGCGGGCACCGGGATCCCCGGGAAGAGCGAAACACCGAGCACGGCCAACAACGAAAGCGCCGGGCGCGACGAGCGGCTGACGATCGCGCATCCCACCGTGGAAGCCACCAGCGCAAACAGGAACGTGATTCCGTAAACGCCTAACACAGGCGCCAGACGAGCGATGCTCGGCAAATCGATAGCGGCGTTCCCCAAGGTGAGCCACGCGAATCCGAAGGTGCCGTGCGTTCGTTCGAGGCCGGTGAATAGTGCCGCAACCGCGAAAGGCGTCCAGGCCCGGGGCCGATGCATCAGGTATCCGCTCAACCAAGCGAACGCGCCGAAGTGTAGCCCCTTGTACAGTGCAAAGAGAACGAACGCGACCCAGCTTAGGTACGGACCCATTCCGCTGTGAACGGCAAGCACGAACTGGATCCAGGAACACACCAGGCCCCAGAACAGGGCTCCCGCAAGCCAGCCGGTCAGAAATCGCCAGGCCGGCCGCTTCTCGCGATTCGCGCCAATCAGCAGCGGCGCGAGGGCAATCGCGGCCAACGGCCACCAGCCGTTTCCCTGCACCGTGCCCGGAAACACGAGCGCGAGCAGGACCGCCGACAAGATGGCAAGCGCGAATGTCACACGGGTTGGCCTGCGCGCGCGGACGCTTGTTCACTGACGAGGTCTGCCATGTAGGAACTGCGGACCAGCGGCCCACTGAACACCATCTTGAATCCGATCGACAGGCCGTACTCGCGGTATGCATCGAACTGCGCAGGCGTCACAAACTCCGACACGGGAAGATTGCGCCGCGTCGGCTGCAAGTATTGGCCGATGGTCGCAACGTCGACATCGGCCGCGCGCAAATCCCGTAGCAACTCGTGGACTTGCGCCTCCGTCTCGCCAAGCCCGGCCATCAAGCCGGACTTCGTTAACGCGTCCGGGCGATACTTCTTGGCGAACGCGAGAACATCCAGAGACTGCTGGTACTTCGCTTGCGGCCGCACACGCCGGTAGAGCGGCGCGATCGTCTCCATGTTGTGATTGAAGACATGCGGTCCGGCGTCGAGCACCCGCGCCACGGCATCGAGGTTGCCTTCGAAATCCGGAGTCAGCACTTCGACGCGCGCCTCCGGCAGGGCGGCTTTCACCTCGCGCACGGTCCGCGCGAAATGATGCGATCCGCCATCGTCGAGATCATCTCGATTGACGCTGGTGATCACCACGTAGCGCAGCTGCATCTCCGCGGCCAAATTGGCGACGTTCGTCGGCTCCAGGGGGTCGAGCGAAAACTCTTTCTTCGCGGGCGATCCCTTTGGCACTGAACAGAAGCCGCATCCGCGCGTACACAAGTTCCCAAGAATCATGAATGTCGCCGCGCTGCGCGAGAAGCATTCATGGATATTCGGGCACCGCGCCGACTCGCAGACGGTATGCAGATTGCGGCGCCGCAGTTCGACCTTCAGATCGTGCACGGCGGCGAAGTGCGTCTTGCCTTTTCGCAGCCATTCCGGCAGACGGGGCGACGCGTGGTCGATTTGGACGAGAGACATAGGAAGATGGGGGCGTGCGCCTACCCTATTCTCGCATCCCGCCGTAGGCTCCTGAAACGTTCTCGCATCCCGCCGTAGGCTCCTAAAACGTTTTCGGGATCGCTCCATTTCCGCGGAATCCCGCCGCCGTCAGCTTCGCCTTGGCATCCGCCACCGCCCCTGCATCTTTGTACGGACCGGTGAATACGCGGTAGAGTTGCGGCTTCTCCGGCACCTGCATCGAGAGCGCCGTAAACCCGTTCTGGCGCAAGGTCGACACCATCACGTCGGCAGCCTTTTCGTCCACGGCCGCGATCTGCAGGTAGGTCGCGCCCGCGACGGGCTTGTTCGACGAGACCGTTGCGGGTTCAGCGGCCTTCTTCTCCGCTGCTTTTTCGGCCTTCTTCTCCGCAGCCTTTTCCGGCTTCGGCTCGGGCTTCTTCTGCTCGGGCTCTGCCCTTTTCGAAGCAGGCTCGGATTTCGCCGTTTCCTCGGGAGCCGGTGGCGGATCCGCCGGTTTCTCCGCTGGCTTTTCCGCCGGCGCATCGGGAGTCCGAGTCGGCGAGTCGACGACAACCGGCTTCGCCGTGCGTACCGGCGTCGAATCCACGGTCGCGAAAGGCGTCGAATTCTTCCCGACGATATAGCCCATCAGGAAGAAAATACTCAACAGGATTACTACGAGGAAGAACACGCTCAGCAACTGGCGGTTCCCTAACACCAGCTCGAATTCGCCGTCTTCGTTTCTTGGCATGGCACCCTTTGGCTGGCTTTGGCTCAATGGCAATCCGGCCTCGGCCGCTCAACTGAACTTTCCTGGGAATCGCGATCACGCGATCCGCTCACTTGGGAATCGCGATCACGCGTTCCGCTTAATGATGAGAATATATCGCCGGACGCTCAAAACACAACCGGTCGTCTATGTTTCGGCCCCGCGAGACCCCGAATCGCACCGCGCTAGGCGCCGGCCACGAAGATGATATGCACCTCGCCAGGCCCGTGGACGCCGCGTACGAGAATCATCTCGATATCCGCGCTGCGGGACGGCCCCGTCACGATCACCATTGCGCTGCTGCGTTCGGCAGGCATTGGGACAAGCGTGAAAAGCTCTTCCAAACCGTTTAGCAGCGCGCTTTCGGCGACGATCGCAATGTGGCACGGGGGCAGCAGGGATACGAGCCGCGGCTCGCTCGACGTCGAAAACAAAACCAGCGAACCCGTGTCGGCGAGCGCGAACTCGGCAGAGGTGATCCCGCAATCGGCCGTCGCGCACGCTTTGCGCAAACTACCGGCGGGGGGTCGAAAGCCGCAAGCCGACACCAGCGCCGCATCCGAGCAAACCGTCGTGCGCCCCGCCACGATCGCTTCCGTCACCGTGCGCGCTTCGGCAATATCTCCGGCACGATGGACCTTGCCGCCGAGCTTCTCGAGCGCCTCGCGGAACGCGGCGATCTTCGCCTCCATCGTCAAGTTCGGGAAAGCCAGATCGAGCGCTGGAGGCGCCGGAATCGCTTGCCCCGGCGTGCGCCCCAGCGCTGATCGAACCGCTCCCAGGACCGCGTCGCGGGCCTCAGCCATTCGCGCGCTCCTTCTGCCGCTGACGCCACAACTCGCGGAATGAGTTCGGCGGAGGGGGCGGCAGGTCGCGTTCGGAAAGCCATGCCGCCGCCGGACCACGATGCAGCAGCGACGGCAGTTTCCTGATCCACGCACCGTCCGGCGTTGCCGGGGCAGCGCTCGCCGCCATCGCCGCCAACCGCTCATACAATTTCGGATGCCGCATGACGAACGCCCACATGCGGAACGCCAGCTTCTCCAGCTTGTTCGTTCCCTCGTCCGTCCGCATCGCCGTGATCTCATGACGCAGGGTCAACAGATGCTTCGGAATATCGATCTTGACGGGACACACTTCCGCGCACGCGCCGCATAGGCTGGATGCGTAGGGCAACCATGGATCCTGCGCAATACCCATGAATTGCGGCGTGATGATCGCCCCGATCGGACCTGAATACACCCACGGATAGCTGTGTCCGCCGATCTTGCGGTAGACCGGGCAATGATTGAGGCAGGCACCGCAGCGGATGCAGTAGAGCGATTCCCGTTTGCCTTCGTCCGCCAGCAGTTTCGTGCGTCCGTTGTCGAGCAACAGCAAGTAGAACTCTTCGGGCCCGTCGATTTCCGTCGCGCGCCTGGGCGGCGACAGAAACGAGGTATAGACCGAGAGCGGCTGGCCGGTAGCGCTTCTGGCAAGCAACTTCAGGAACACGGCCAGATCCTGCGCGCGCGGAATCAGCTTCTCCAGGCCCGCGACCGCGACGTGAATCGGCGGTGCCGAACTCGTCAGCCGCCCATTGCCCTCGTTCTCGACGACGACAACGGTGCCGGAATCCGCAATGACGAAATTTGCCCCCGTGATGCCGATGCCGGCCGCCAGAAACTTCTCGCGTAGCACGCGGCGCGCGATCTGCGTCTGCTTCTCCGGCACAATCTCTTTCGGGCCGCCCAGCTTTCGCTCAAAAATCTCGGCAACGTCGAAGCGCGTCTTGTGCAGCGCCGGCGCGATGATGTGATACGGCTTCTCGTCGTTCAGTTGCAGAATGTACTCGCCGAGGTCCGTCTCCACCGCTTCGAGGCGCCGCGCTTCGAGAGCGTGGTTCAACTCGATCTCTTCGGTGGTCATCGACTTCGACTTCACCAGCAGCTTCACACCACGGTCTTCGGCCAGCTTCGCCACGAACGCGCAGGCCTCGGCCGCATCGCGCGCGTAGATCACTTTGCCGCCACGCTCCTCGATCCGTTTCTCTACCTGTTCGAGATAGAAATCCAGATGATTGAGCGTGTGCTTCTTGATTTCGTGTGCCTTGGTCCGGAGATCCTGATAGCCATCGAGCGCGCCCGTGGCAGTCTTGCGGCTATCGACGAGACGGCCCGTATTGTTGTAGATCGCGAGCTGCAGGCGCGGATCGCCCACCGTATCTTTGATCTGCTGTTTGTATGCTTCGGACATGATTTCCGCGAGACCCGCGTCACCGCGAGGCCAACACCTCGGCCAGATGCATCGTTCGCACGGTCGAACCCGCGCGCGACAACGCTCCGCGCATCTGCATCAGGCAACTGGCGTCGGCCGAGATCAGCGTATCGGCACCAGACTGCAAGATCGCGTCAATCTTCGTTCGTGCCATCGCGCCGGAGACATCGGCAAACTTCACCGAAAACGTTCCACCAAATCCGCAGCATTCTTCGGCTGCCGCCATCTCGCGCAGTTCGAGTCCGCGGACGTTGGCGAGCAGCGCGCGCGGACCAGACTTGATCTGCAACTCGCGCAGCGAATGGCAGCTATCGTGATACGTCGCGATGGCATCGAGCTTCGCGCCAAACTCGCAGACGCCCAATTCATCCGTCAGAAATTGCGAGAACTCGAAAACGCGGCCGTGGAATGGCGATTCGCCCAACACGTCGGCAAAGTGATGGCCGATCATCGCCGCGCAAGAGCCGGAAGGAACGACAATCGTTTCCGCGTCGCGGAACACGGTTTCAAAATGCCGGGCCACCTGCCGGGCCTCTTCGCGATAGCCGGTGTTGAACGCGGGCTGTCCGCAGCACGTCTGCGCCTCCCGAAATTCGACATCGCAGCCCGCCCGTTCGAGGACATCGGCGATCGCGAGACCCACCTGCGGAAACAGTTGGTCGACGACGCACGTCACGAAGATGGATACGCGGCGCGCCATCCTAGTCGAGGAAGAAATGCCCTTCGATCGTGCGCACGGCATGACCGGACATCCGCACGCGGTCGCCATCGAGCTCACACCACAGATCGCCGCCGCGCAGCGAGGCCTGATGCGCCCGCAGTTCGTTCCGGCCCAACCGTGCCGCCCAATAGGGAATCAGCGTGCAATGCGCCGAACCGGTGACCGGATCTTCCGCAACGCCTTTCGCGGGCGCAAAGAACCGCGACACGAAATCGACCTCGCGGCCCGGCGCCGTGACAATTACCGCAAACCGGTCGATCGCGCACAACGCCTGCATATCCGGCGTCAGCGCGCGTATCTCTTCCTCGGTTTCGTACACCACCAAGTAGTCGCGGGCCGCCAGAACCTGCTTCGGAGAGCCGCCCAGAGCGCGTAACAGCGACTCGTCGTACGCGCACTCGCTCGGGGGACGCGACGGAAAATCCAGCGTCAGCATCTGCCCATTCTTCTTCACGGTCAGATCGCCGCTCTTCGTCTCAAAAACAGCTTGCGTCCGTTCCGGCTGCAGGTAGCTGAAGATGACATGCGCGGTCGCGAGCGTCGCGTGCCCGCACAAATCGACTTCGCACGCCGGAGTAAACCAGCGCAGCGCAAATCGTCCGATTGGTCCCGTTTTCACAAAGAAGGCGGTTTCCGCCAGATTGTTCTCCGCCGCGATCGACTGCATAACGTCGTCCGCAAGCCACGAATCCAGCGGACAAACGGCGGCTGGGTTTCCACGAAACGGCTGACTTGAGAATGCGTCGACTTGGTACAGAGGGATCTTCATGATGAATGCTCTCGCCGGAAACGCCCATTCTACAGGAGTTGTGGGGAGCGCAAGAGCGCGCTACTGCAGGGGAGCGCGATGCCGTTCGTTTTCGACCAATTGATCGAAGATCGCGAGCACGCGCTTGCGATAGCTCACCAGCCGCTTCAAATTGTCCTTGAAGTTCGGCTCGTAGCGATGCGCGGAAAACCACTTCTCAAGCACTGGCTTCGGCACGTCGATGTCACGCCGCAGCGAATCCGGCGAGTGGCCACGCAGGAACAGCCCGTAGAACAACGCAGCTTCCCGCTGCGGCGCTTGCGGATCGAGTTCATCGCGTACCCACATATAAAATCCCTATCGACCGCCTCTTTTCGGCCCGCCCAAAAAAGCCAAGTATAAACACGGCTCTGCAAAATAGGCAAGAGCCTTGCCGCGTCAACCGATCTGATCCGCCGCCAAAGGCTTCGCTTGCTAACATTTGCCAGCGATGAAATTGTCTCGCTTGCCAAAACCAGCCGCGCCGTGCTGCCTGTTGGATTCGCCGCTCGC
The DNA here is from genome assembly GCA_043788745.1 of Acidobacteriaceae bacterium. Lineage (GTDB taxonomy): Bacteria > Acidobacteriota > Terriglobia > Bryobacterales > Bryobacteraceae > JBBQWZ01. Next base: position 12,630 of record JAYVTO010000063.1, on the reverse strand, counting down.
CCCGCGCGTTGCATTCGATTTCCGCTAGGCGTCCGGACCATGCCATAATCGCGGGCATGAGAACTTCTGCCCTGGCCTTCCTGTTTGCCGCCTTCGCAGCCGCCGAAACCTGGAATGGCACCGTCGTCGACATCCTGTGCAAGGGCCGCGACCTGGCGGGCCACACGCGCGAATGTGCGCTTTCCTGCGCGAAGAGCGGCTACGGGCTGGTGCTTGCCGACGGCAAGTTCGTGAAGTTCGACGAGGCCGGCAATGCGAAAACGCTCGCTCTTCTCAAGAAGAGCAACAAAGAGAAAGAACTGAAAGCCACGGTCTCCGGAACGCTCGAGAACGGGGTCATTCAGGTGGAATCGGTTCAACTGCAGTAGCTCCGGCTCGCATCGCGGCGCGCCGGACCTGTACCCAATCGCCGAACAACGGTGGATTCTCGAGCCACACGAGCATCCACGAAATCATCTCTTCTTTCTCCAACTTCTTCGAGGCGTCCTTCGCGCGCTCGACGGCCCAGCGCGCGTGATCTTTGCCGGAGATTACGGCCTTGCGGCTCGCCGACGCCGTTTCGCGATCGCCCGCCGCCCGCGCCGCTTCATACACGCGCGCCAAAGCACACAGCGTCTCCTCGATCGCGTCGAAGGAATCCTGCCGCACGCCTTCGACAACCGGATCCAGCGGCACGCCTGAATCGCGCAGCAGCGTTCGCAAGTAGCTTTCTGAGATCGGGCCATGTTCGGCGATCAACGCACGCCAGTGCGCGGGCGTAAGGCGCTCCGGCTGCTCGCGCGCGATCCAGTCCTCGATTAACTTTCGCTTCGATGGCTTGGCGTCAGCGCCCTTTTCGAGGTCCATTGTTCACTCCTGCCTTTGCCGCTCCCGCTTTCTTCGCACCGGATGCGGCGCGCCGGTATTCCTTCACGGCACGTTCGTGCGCGGCCAAACCCGATGAGAAGATGTGCCCGCCGCCGCCGGGCTTCGCAACAAAAAATAGATAATCGCTTTCGGCCGGATGCAGTGCCGCCTGCAACGCCGCCACTCCCGGATTCGCAATCGGCCCCGGCGGCAAACCCGCATTCTGATACGTGTTGTATGCGTTCTTTGCATCGAGATCCGAGCGGTGAATCACGCCGGTCCAGCGTCCGTCAAGCAAGGCCGCGTAGATCGTCGTCGGATCGCATTCCATCTTCATGCCGCGGTCGAGCCGATTGCGAAACACGCTCGCCACCATCGCGCGCTCCGAACCAGCGCCCGTTTCTTTCTCGACCAACGACGCCAAGGTGACCGTGGCGTGCACCGGAGCCGTTCCGGCCACCAGCTTCCATTGTTTGCGAAATTGGTCCGTCATCTGCCGCGTCAATTGCTCCGCCGTCGTACGCCGAGTTACGCGATAGGTCGACGGAAACAGGTAGCCTTCGAGCGTCGGCGCCTCTGGATCCAGATCGCGGATCGCGTCCGGCTTTCGCGCCGCGCGCAGAAAGTCGGCGCGCTTCAAGCTGCCAACGCCGTCGATCAAGCGCGCGATGTCGAACAGGTTATTGCCTTCGGGCACCGTGAATTCGTAGTAGTTGACATCGCCGCGCGCCAGGCGCGTCACCACATCCCAGGGCGATGCCGCTGCGCGAAACAAATACTCGCCGGCTTGCAAGCGCGCCGTGGGCCGCCCCGCGCGCGCCAGCAGAAACACCCAACGGGACGGCACGACTCGAGCCTCTTCCAGCTTTTTGGCCATTGTGCGCGTCGACGTGCCCCGATCGAAATCGACCACCGCTTCCCGATCGAATCCCTTGTACGGCGTCACAGCCCACCACGCTCCGGCAGCGCCAACCAGTGTCGCAAGCACCAGTGCGCGGAGGGCTAGCCGGCGGGCTTTGTTTCTTCTTCCCATTCCGTGTACGCCAGGCTGTCCAGATAGCTCTCGAGCAGAATCACCGCCGCCAGCCGATCCACCGAACGAGCCCGCTTCTCGATGCTCGCTCCGCTTTCGCGCAGCACTCGCTGCGCTTCCACCGTCGTTAGACGCTCGTCCCAAAGCTTGACGGGTTTCCCGGATTCGAGCGCCAACCGGTCGGCGAATTCATGCGCGTGCCCGCTGCCGCGGCCTTCGTGTCCGCTCATATGCAGCGGATTGCCGACGAGAATGAACTCGACGCCGTAGTCTTCGATGATTTTGGCGAGTGCCGCGAAGTCGTCGCGGATGCGCGTCCGCTGCAAGGTCGGCAGACCCTGCGCGGTGATCCGCAACGGATCGCTGATGGCCAGGCCAATCCGCCTCTTGCCCAAATCCAGCGCAAGGATCCGTGCGGGACCGGCAAATGCAACATTTTCCGAGATTTCTGTTTCCACCGGTGTTTCTCAATTATATAATCGACTAAGAGGCTGTCCGTCTCCTAATCGCGGGTTCTCTATCTTATGGCTGTGCTGACGCCCATTACGCCTACCACGAAGCCGGCACAAGCCAGCTTAGTGGTGCTTGCGGTGGCCGCCGGAATCGCGCTGCTCTACTTCGGCCGCGTTCTGCTCATCACGCTCGTCATTTCGATCATCTTCGCGTTCCTGCTGGAGCCTCTGGTACAGGCCGTGATGAAGCTGCGCCTGCCGCGCGGAATTGCCAGTTTCCTCGTTTGCAGCGTCGCGCTGCTCGGCATCTATTTCGCGGGCCTCGGCATCTACGCGCAGGTGCGTTCGCTCACCGAAGACTTGCCCGCCTATAGCGAACGCATCAACGAGATCGTCGATGGCGCTGCCGCCCGCTTCGACGAGTTCGAAAAATCCACCTACCAGTCGCTGGTGCCGAAGCGCTTCCAGCCGCCCGTCGCGCCGTCGCCCGACTCCGCGAACAACGCCGCGAAGGCGCGCAAGAAGAAGCAGGATCCGCCGCAGGCTCCGCAGGTCCAGGAAGTTCGCGTGCGCCCTGAGCCAACACCGCTGCTGCTCTACGTCTATCAGACGCTGCGCTCGTTCTACGAAGTCTTCCTGATGGCGTCGTTCGTGCCGTTCCTTGTGTACTTCATGTTGAGTTGGCGCGATCATCTGCGCCGCAGCTACCTCTCGCTGTTCGACGGCGCGGACCGCCAGGTCGCCCATCGCACCTGGGCCGGCGTCGCCGAAATCGCCCGCGCGTACGTCCTCGGCAACTTCGTGCTCGGCTTGATGGTCAGCGTCGCGAGCGCGATTTTCTTTTTCTCGATCAAGCTGCCCTATTGGCCCATCGTCGGCCCGTTGAGCGGTTTCCTTAGCCTCGCCCCCTACATCGGACTTCCGCTCGCGCTGATTCCGCCGCTGGTAGCCGCGCTGCCCGTCTATCGCGACCCCGGAATGTACCTCGTGATCGGCACCACGACCGCGGTCATCCACCTGCTTGCGCTCAATCTTCTGTACCCGAAAATCGTGGGCGCACGCGTGCACCTGAATCCATTGATTGTCACGATCGCGCTCATGTTCTGGGGTACGGTCTGGGGCGGCATCGGCCTCCTGCTCGCCATCCCGCTGACCGCGGCGGTGAAAGCCGTCTGCGACAACATCGAGGACCTGCAACCCTACGGCCGCATCCTCGGCGACTAGTCAGTGCCTGGCAATCCCCCCAAAAAAACCGCGAACGAAGTCAGCCGATCTCGCACATGCTTCCAACCACCGCGGGCGTCAGAGACAGGACCACACAAAACCCCGCACTGTCATTCCCCCAAACCGCGTCGTATAGTAGAAGAATTTCCGGGCCGCACCCCATCGCACCATGTCAAAACGTCTTCTTCTATTCATCGCACTCGGACTCGCCATCCTCGGTGCCATTCTATTCCTGACCGTCGAAGGCACCAAAGGGCAGCGCATCCGCCTCGAAGGCAAGATCCTCAAAGTCCGAACCGTCACACTCGACGAGGGCCATACGCTCGTGATCGTCGACTTCCGCGTGACCAACCCGTCGGACTTCCCCTTTGTGTTCCGCGACGCCGGCGTTCTCGTCGAAGCCGCCAACGGCACAATGCCCGAAATACTCCCCATCGCCAAGCGCGACATGGATCGCGTCTTCGAATTTCAAAAGCTCGCCGGTCCCAAGTTCAACGACATGGTCGCGATCAAAGATCAGATCAAGGCGCGTGCCACGGTCGACCGCATGGTCGCCGCCAGCGTTGCACTCCCGGAATCCGAAGTAGAAGCTCGAAAATCTCTCAAAGTCCACTTCATCGAACTCGACGGCAAGGAATCGGAGTTAGTCGAAAAGAAATGACAAAACGTATCGCTGTCCTGGCAACCGGGCTACTCGCCTTTGCCATCGCTGCACGAAGCGGCAACGAGCCAGTCGATATCGCCTATCGCGTGACGGCGGAGAAGATCATCGACGCTGCCCTCGCCGACAACGGAGCCTGGGACAAACTCAGTTGGCTCTGCGACCGCATTGGCAATCGCATTTCGAGTAGCGAGAACTACCGCAAGGCCGTCGCCTGGGCCGCGGCGGAGATGAAAAAAGACGGCCTCGTCAACGTCGTCACACCGAAGGTGATGGTGCCCCAGTGGATCCGCGGTCAGGAACGCGCCTCGATCGTCGCGCCCATCGCTCGCAATCTGCCGATGCTCGGTCTCGGCGGCAGCGTCGGAACGCCACCCGAAGGCATCACCGCGCCCCTGATCATCGTCTCCAGCTTCGACGAACTCGAACGCCTCGGTCGTAACAAGGTCGAGGGCAAGATCGTTTTGTTCAACGTTCCGTACACCGGCTACGGCCCGACGGTCCGCTATCGCTCCGATGGCCCATCGCGCGCTGCACGCCTCGGCGCACGCGCCACGCTGGTGCGCTCCGTCACGCCCGTCAGCCTGCAGACGCCGCACACAGGTGCCTTGCGCTACACCGATGACCTACTCAGGATTCCCGCCGCCGCGGTCACCATCGAAGACGCGCTGCTGCTGCAACGCCTGGTTTCGGCGGGCGAAACGGTGACCGTAAAACTCGAAATGCAAGCCCGCCTGGAGGCCGATGTCGAAGCCGCGAACGTCATCGGCGAGATCGCCGGGCGCGAGCGGCCCAACGAAATCGTCGTCATCGGCGGACACCTCGATTCCTGGGACGTTGGCCAGGGCGCGCAGGACGACGGTTCCGGCGTCGTCGCCGCCATGCAAGCCGTCGCACTGCTCCAGAAGCTCGGCCTGAAGCCTCGGCGCACGATTCGCGTTGTGCTCTGGGCCGACGAGGAGTATGGTTCCACGGGCTCGGCGGCGTACCGCCAGTGGATCGGCTCCGACATCAAGAATCACGTCGCGGCCATCGAAATGGACGGCGGCGCTGAGCGCCCCCTCGGCTTCGGCGTTGCGGGCGAAGGTCCGCTGCAACGCGCCAAGCCCATCGGCAAACTCCTCGACCGCATCGGAGCCGGATCCATCACCATCGGCGGCGGCGGAGCAGACATCGCGCCTCTCATGAAAGACGGCGTCCCCGGAGTTGCGCATCGCAGCGTAGGAACTCGGTATTTCGAGTGGCACCATACGCAAGCGGACACCATCGACAAGATCAAGCCCGAAGAGCTGAGACTCAATGTCGCCGCGATGGCCGTGATGGTTTACGTGCTCGCCGACATGCCGGAAAGGCTCGACGGCAAGTAACGTAGGCGTCCGGGCCCGTGCTCTAACGCCAGTGGCACTCCCGGCCTCTGCAGACGCTAAACCGGCACTTCGACTTCGATCTCGCGGCGGGTCGAGGTCGGTGACGGCTCCGAGTAGACAAGCTCCCAGTAAATGCGAATTGCATCCGCCGCGCGCCCGCTGATCTCGTCGAGACTTCGACCAGTCACCAAAAGCGAGGGCAGTTTAGGAACATACGCGCTGTAACCGGCCGAGTCTCCTTCGACAACAAGGAGTATTTCCGGGTAGTCATTTAAGGGGTTCCTCTGTTCCTGTTTGCCCCACGGACGGAGCACCTACTAAGCTATCCCCGCCCGACGAGCGGCATGTTCGTCGCCATCACGGTCAGGAACAGCACGTTCGCATCGAGCGGCAGGCGCGCCATGTAGAGCACTGCATCCGCCACGTGACGCACATCCATCCGCGGCTCCACCATCATCGTGCCGTTCGCTTGCGGGATCCCCGCCGCCATGCGATCCGTCATTTCCGTCGCCGCGTTGCCGATATCGATCTGCCCGCACGCGATATCGAACGCGCGTCCGTCGAGTGCGATGCTCTTCGTCAACCCGGTAATCGCGTGCTTCGTCGCCGTGTACGGAGCCGAGTTCGGCCGCGGCGCATCCGCCGAGATCGATCCGTTGTTGATAATCCGCCCGCCGCGCGGTGACTGCGCCTTCATCATGCGCATCGCTTCCTGCGCGCACAGAAACGAGCCCGTTAGATTCACGCCGACGACGGCGCTCCATTGCGCGAACGTCAACTCTTCCATCGCCACGGGAGGAGATCCCATGCCCGCGTTGTTGAACAACACATCCAGCCGCCCGAATTCCTCGCCGACGCGCGCGAACAGAGCCTTCACGGATTCCGGCTGGCTGACATCGGAAGGCACAGCCACCATTCGCCCGCCTTCGGCAACAGCCATCGTAATTGTCTTGTCTAACTCCGCAGCGCGGCGTCCGGCAACGACGACGCCGTAACCCGCGCCCTGCAGGGCCAACGCCACCGCACGCCCAATCCCGCTGCCCGCACCCGTTACTAACGCAGTCGATATCATGAAGTCTCCGGCCTTCCAGTCTATGCCCGCCCGCCCCCACCTCGGCATCCTCGTCACCGGGGACAATCACTTCATCGTCCGCGGACCTCAACCCGATCGCGCCACCGCCATCGAACTCGCAGCGCATTGGTCGATCATCGTGATCGGCAAGACCACGCCGAGCAAACTATCGCGATGGACCATTTCCACAAAAGAATTCCGAGAGAACCTCGAATGGGCCGTCGTCGCCTCAGCCGAAACGGCTCACTCCCCTGCCGTCGAACAACTTCTCCACGAACTCGAAGTCCGCGGCATTCAAGTCCTCCACACCAATCGGGACCACTGGTAACGGTCCACCACGCGGAAACAGCCGACCGAAGAACCGCGAGCGTAAGCAAGCGGGTGCCCTGAGCGTAACCGAGCGGGTGTTGCCGGGGCCTGCTCACTAACGTTCGCGGTTCTTCGAGAGCAGCAGGCATCAAGTGTTTCCCAGTTCCGTAACCGAGCGCCCCCTGGACCCACGAAGAACCGCGAGCGTAAGCGAGCGTGTGTCCTGAGGGTGGCCCGCTCACTAACGTTCGCGGTTCTTCGAGGGGAGCAGTGGGCGATTTGTTTCCCAGTTCCGTAAGCGAGCGGATTCTCTCACCCATCACGATAGCGCCCGATGTAACCCGCCCACCCGTCCTTTTCGTGAGCAATCGCGACCGTGGGCGAGCGAGCCCTCCCCGCACACCCGCCCACCTCGGCAAGCAGGCTCCCGACCCTGTGGGAAGATAGTATTCCTGACGCCGCTTCCACGAAGCCGCACAATTCCACCAAAAGGCAATCTTCCGAACGACACCATGGCGACCGGCAGCACCAGTACGTTTCTTGATGAACTCCGTTGGCGCGGCTTCCTCGAAGCGGTCACCTCCGACAACCTCGACGAGTACCTCAACGCCGAACGACGCACCATGTACGTCGGCTTCGACCCCACCGCCGACAGCCTTCATCTCGGCAGTCTCATCCCCGTCATGGCCCTCGCCCACGCGCAACGTCACGGCCACCGCCCGTTCGTCCTCGTCGGCGGAGGCACCGGACTCATCGGCGACCCCAGCGGCAAATCCGCCGAGCGCACGCTGCTCACAAAAGAGAAAACCGAAGAGAACGCCGACGCCATTCGCGCGCAGCTCAGCAAGTTCTTCGACCTCTCTTCCGAAGACAAAGCTCTCGTCCGCAACAACGCCGAGTGGCTGGTGCCGCTGAACCTGCTCGACTTCCTGCGTGACATCGGCAAGCATTTCTCGGTCAACGAAATGATCAAGCGCGATTCCGTGCGCACCCGCCTTGAAGAGCGCGACTACGGAATCTCGTTCACCGAGTTCAGCTACATGCTGCTGCAGGCTTACGACTTTCTGCACATGTGCCGCGAATTCGATTGCACGATTCAGATGGGCGGCAGCGACCAGTGGGGCAACATTCTCTCGGGCAAAGACCTCATCCGCCGCATTCTCGGCAAGCAGAGCGAAGGCATCACCTTCCCGCTGTTGACGACGGCGACAGGCAAGAAGTTCGGCAAGACCGAAGAAGGTGCCGTGTGGCTCGATGCCAAGCGCACCAGCCCCTACAAGCTCTATCAATACTGGCTGCAGACCGCCGACGCGGACGCCGTGCGCTACCTGAAGCTCTTCACATTTCTCGACAAGGCACGTATCGACGAACTCGCAAGTGAAGTCGAAACCGATCCTGCCAAGCGCGAAGCGCAACGCGTCCTAGCGGGCGAATGCACGGCCATTCTGCACGGGGCTGATTCGGTGAAGGCCGTTGAGGCAGCCAGCCGCATTCTGTTCTCAGCGTCGAACGAAATCCCAACGCCCGAAACCATCGCCATGCTCGCCGAAGAAGTTCCGGTGACGTCGATCCCGCGCGCAGAACTCGACGCGAAGATCGGAATCGTCGACCTGCTGGTCCGCACCGCGCTTGCCGAAAGCAAAGGAGCCGCCAGAAAACTGATCGAAGGCGGCGGAGTGTATCTCAATAACGAACGCCAGAATCAGCCGCAGAAAACCGTGTCGTCAGAAGACCTGCAGTGGCCGAACGCGATCCTGCTGCGAGCGGGAAAGAAGAATTACCACCTCGTCCGCGTGGAATAATGCCACTGCGAGGCGCGACCGTAAGGTCGAGCGTACTAATCCCGTCCGAGGCGCGACCGTAAGGTCGAGCGTACTAATCCCGTCTGAGGCACCACCGTAAGGTCGAGCGTAACGAAAAGGGCGGCCGGATAGGGCGAGTCGCCGGGTCAGTTCGGTATTCTCAACTTCCCAATTGCCGGCCATCCGGGTGCTATTGCTAAACGCTGTGGCGTTTTCCGCGAGCTAATGCGATCTGGCTCAACGTAAGCTGGCCGAAACCGAGGCGCGGCAAGACTATTGCCTTCGAATGATGTACAAGACTGCCAAGTATTTGGCGTTCGGACAACGGTCCCCAAATACGCGAGGCTGCACTATTGTCGCGGTTGTCACCAGACAGAAAATACTCATGTGCGCCAATCTTGACCGACGAAACATTTCGGTCTCTTCCCGCACCGGGCGGGAACGAAATCCAGTGGCCATCTTCCATAAAAAAGTTAGATCCGATGCGGTTGACGGGATCGACCGGGTCGATCTCGCTGAGCGCCACGGCCCTGAGCGGCAGTTCACGGCCGTCGATGATGACTCGGTTTTCGCGGAACTCGATCGTTTCTCCAGGAAGACCGATGACACGCTGGGGACCCATGATAGGCAACGCAGCGTGGCGGAATAATACGATGTCGCCCCGTTTGGGCCGGCCAGTTTGAAACAGGATCACATCCGAGTACGGTAGCCGGAATCGTAACTGGCTTTGCTTACCAGGAAGGAACCACCGATGTTGATCGTGGGCGATGCGGAAGAACTGGTCAGCTCATATGCCCATACATAGCTGGGGAGCAGGGTCATCCCTCCCAGCGCCACGAACACAATCACGAGCTTTCGCTGGTGGTGAGTCAATCTCATGCTGACAAGTGCACAACGGCCTGTTCCTCGACGCGATGGGGCGCAAACGCTCTTGCACGGATTGTCCGGCTGGTTCGCGGTAAGTCGCACAAGCGATCGCAGATTGGTCCGTCGGCCGGGCCGGTACCGCTCAGGGTGACAACGCAATTTAGTCGTCTTCCGATGCCTCCAGAAGGCCTTCCAATTCAGGCAGGATCAGAAGGTCCTTTGGCCGGCCCGCGGCCTTCTTGGCTCGAATCAGTGCCCGCAGATCCAGTGCTTGCAGCCGACGTCCGAACGCGTCAACTTCCATTGAGGCAGCGCGCGCTTCCTCATACGTTCCGATGCCTGAGACTTCAGCCAGGAGATCGAGTATGCCGAGGTCTGTTGTCAGCGTGAACATCGTTCCATTGGCCAAGGTAGCGGCGTCCCAAGCGAAGGGCAGGCCATCTGGAAGTCCACGCGGCCGCGGGTGAAACGGTGCCAGGGCGTCAGCCAACCGGCGAAGATTCTGTTTGTGCCGTGAATAGCAAATGTCTAGGTCATTGGTAACGTGCGCGCTCCCATGGAATATCGCAGCCCAACCACCGATCACGACAAACTCCACACCGGAGTCGCAAAGGTGCTGAATGAGAAGCTCAAAGTTCATGCTTCGTCTTGGTGGCCGTGCCCCTAACCGACTCGGCGGCGGAGGCTAGGCTGTGCATACGGCGGGCGCGATCGCCAGGAGAGAGTCTGACCTGCTCAATCAGCAACGTGACATCGACACCGAATTGCTTGGCTGCCTCCACCTTGCCGCCCGGTTTCGGCTTCCGCAATCGCTCAAGGACGCGGGCTAGTTCGTCACCTGTCAATGGGCGTAACGCGTCCATACTTTAAGTCTACTGTCTCCGCGCAGTCGCCGCGAGCGCTGGCGCGAAGGAGAACGATAAGTCGCGCAGTGGAGAGCGATCGCTGTCGGATGCCCGGCAAACCGGACGTCGGCCCAGCGCCGACGGCCTTCGATCGCAACTTCCGATTTGCCGACGCTCCGCGAGCAATTCGTTCCCACTGCCGTCGCACAGCGGATTCAGAATGCCCGCGCCCTTCCATTCCCACGCTACTTCTTCAAACCCGCCTGCCAGTTCAGCACCACCGTCACAGGCGGTACGGCTGCGGCCTCTTCACCCCTCGCGGATTCAACCGCCAGGAATCGCTGACCGTCGCGCGATGGATTGAAAGAGGGAGAACTAAGCAGGGCAAAGAGTTCCTGCGGCGTGCCAGCTTCGATTGCTGAGCCGCTCTTAATAGGCACGGCCATCAGCTTCCGGTCCAGGGAGAGATAGTAGAGTTCCTTGCCGTCTCGCCGCCACTCGGGCAGCGTGCCGCCAGCGGTCGAAATACGATACTTGGCACCCCTCGCCGGAACGGCTTGCACGTAAACGTCCGGCAGGCCCGATTCGTCCGACTCGTAGGTGATCCACTTCGAATCCGGGGAAAAGCGACCGGATCTTTCATTGAACGGCGTTTGCAGGTAAGGCACGGGCTTCCGATCACCCTCTAGTGGCAAGAGCCAAAGATCACGTCCCGTGGCTGGCGACTGACTTCCATACAGGAGCCACTTGCCGTCCGGGGAAACAGCCATCGGCTCGCCATTGGTTGCGCCATGCACCAGCAGTTCCTCTGAGCTGTTACCACTCGCCGGTTTCCTGCAAATGTCAGTCGAAGCCGAGCCGCTCCGAAATCCAAACACCACGCTTTTGCCATCCGGCGACCAGAGCGGGCTGCGGGCGTCGCCATCGCGGAAAGTCAAGCGAGACATGACTTCCCGCGTGAGGTCTCCCAGCCAGATGTCTGACTGGTTCAAGTTGCGGATGTTGACCGCGACGCTCTTCTCATCGGGCGAAAGGGACGGAGCATAGTATCTGTCAGGCTTGCCCACACCGCCGAGCCGCCTGCCCGCGCGGTCGATCCAGACGAGTTGCCTCTGCGAGTTTCCTCCGGCCCCGTAAACGAGGGTGCCCGTCCCGGAGACCGAGAACACTCCGAAGCCGCCTTGCCTCCCGGCCGGGATTTGCAGTGCCAACGAGAACGCGCCTCCCGCCAGTTTGAGAGAGACAGGATCAAAGTTCTGCGCCATCAGGGTTTCTACGCGCCGGAACAGCAGATACCCGCTTCCGCCCGAAACGGACGGGGGAGCATATTGACCGTTGACATGGTCGGCCAGAATGCGGACGGGAGTGCCCCCTTTAAGTGCTCCTGCATACAGGCCAGCAGTCTCGCCGTTATCGCCAGGAACGTGGAAGAGAAAATGGTCGCCGTCCGGGAGAAATGCCGGGTTCAGGTGACCGAACGAACCGTCCTTACCGACGGTGGTGACCGGCGAAGGAACGCCGCCGGTTGCTGGTACGCGCAGGATCGGACTTTCCGCACTCGCCGAGAACAGTATGACGTCGTCGCGATTCCAAGTTCCACCGCGCCCTTCGCCGGTCTCGCAGAGTTTCTGCGGTGGACCGCCGGCGACGGCAATCTTGCTGAGCTGATTGTGGGCGAAGAACCCCAGCCATGCACCGTCGGGCGACCAGAAGGCGGAGGTCGCGCCATCGGTTCCGGTCAGCACCAGGGCCTCGAGCGAGTCCAGGGAGCGGACCCACAGTTGGTCGGCGGTGCCGGTGTTGGCGATGAAAGCCAGCGTGCGTCCGTCCGGCGAGAGCGCGAGAAATTGCGTGGGAGCAGTCCCCGGAGTCTGGATCTGGAACTTCACGCTCTGCGCCACCGACGGCGGAGCTGACCGGCCCAACGTCATCGGCGATTGGCGCGTCGCCGACCCCACGCCCACCCGCTGGTTCAACCCCTGCACGCTGATCGCGGCCGGTGTGCGGCGCAACTGTGCAGCCAACGATACGCCGGCCTGGCAGATCAACGCGGTCAACACGTTCGGCAACGCGGGACGCAACATTCTGCGTGGCGCGGGTTCCGCCAACTTCGATCTCGGAGTCTACCGCAACCTCCGCATCCGCGAACGGC
>JAYVTO010000062.1:0-39031 GCA_043788745.1 Acidobacteriaceae bacterium | reverse complement strand
GAAGCCGGAGCGCCTGGAAGCAGTCCAACAGCAGCGCCGCGAGTGGGTGAAGGCGCGCCAAAGCCCTCCGCCAGTCGGCGTCTATCAGGACTTTCGCGCTGTCATGCACGTTCACGCCGAGGACGCACCTCACACCAAGGGCACTCGCGATGAGTTGCTGAAGGGCGCGAAGATCGCCCAGGTCCAGGTCGTTCTCTACACCGACCACCGCGGCCCGAAGCCCGAATCCTGGCGCGGCATGCGCGACGGAGTCCTCTTCATCGCCGGTTCAGAAGACGACCATATGTTGCGCTACCCCGCCAACGACGCGGGCCCGGAGATGAAATTCCTGTCGCATCTCGAGGAGCGCCCCAACATGGCCTACGACGGATTCACAGGTACCGAGATCTACAACCGCCACACCGATGCCGTCGTCAACAAGGCATTCCACGAGTACATCCAGGGCGCGATGAAAGACCCCAAGGAGTGGACGAAGCTCACCAATCTCCAGAAGCGCTACCCCGACGAGGTCTTTGCCGCCGGCACCGGAGTGCTCCCCGAGTTCTTCGCCAAGTGGGACCGCATCACGGCGAACCAGATCTTCATTGGCGTCGCCGCCAACGACGCGCACCAGAATCAAATTTTCAACGAAGTCGTCTTTGATCAGTATCACGTCGCCTTACGCCAGTCCTCCACGCACATCCTCGCGCGCGACCTTACGGAGAAGGACATCCGCGATGCGCTCCGCGAAGGCCGCGCTTACGTTTCGCACGATTGGCTCTGCGACCCGACTGGATTCAGCTTCGTCGCCGGCAACAATCTCGGCGTCGTCGACATGGGAGACAAGATCCCTATGCAAAACAACACGCGCCTTGTTGCCAGCGTTCCGATCGCGGCAAAGTTTAAGCTTCTCCGCAATGGCAAGATCGTCGCGGAGGAGACAGGCCGCCAGATGCAGTTCACTGCGAAGGAAGATGGAACCTATCGCGTCGAAGCATGGCTAACCATCGACGGAGAAGATCGCCCCTGGATCTTCTCGAACCCCATCTTTGTGACCAAGCCAGAGCCGGCGCGCATCCCGCCCTCCGTCACGCCGGACGGAGTCACCGTGAAGAAAGACATCAGCTACACGAGCGGCAAGCCAGAGGACGCCGCCAAGCACAAGCTCGACGTCTATCAGCCCAGAAATTCTCCAAAAGAAGGAGCGCCGATTCTCTTCTTCGTCCATGGCGGATCCTGGCGCTCCGGAGACCGTTCAACGTACGGTTTGCTTGGCAATCGCTTCGCCGGCGACGGCACGGTCACTGTCATTCCGAGTTATCGCCTCGCGCCGAAGAACCTCCATCCGGCGCAGATCGAAGACGTCGCCGCCGCGCTCGCCTGGACCTACAAGCACGCCGTGGAGTTCGGCGGCGACCCAAACAAGATCTACATCGCGGGCCACTCCGCCGGCGGACACCTCGTCGCGCTGCTCGCTCTAAACGACAAATACTTGAAGGCTGCCGGACTCACGGACGATGTGATTAAAGGCGTCGCCGCGCTAAGCGGCGTCTACGATGTCCGCACGCTCGAGGGCGTCTTCGGCCCGGATGACATGGTGCGCCGCGACGCATCGCCTGCATTCCACGCCCGCAAAATCAAAGCGCCCTTCGTCATCACCTATTGCCAATGGGACTATCCGTCGCTGCCCGCGCAGGCGCGCCAGTTCGATTCCCTCTTGCGCCGCGCCTTCGTCCCGACGAAACTGGTCTTCATCCCGGGCGAGAATCACATTTCCGAAATCGTCAACATTGGCAAACCCGATGATCCAACCGCGCAAGCGATCCTGAAGTTGATCCGGAATCAGGCGCAGTAGTGCGAGGCCGAAGCCAAACCTTGGCCGCGCAGCAGCGAGGCCGAAATCAAACCCTGGCCGCGCAGCAGCGAGGCCGAAATCAAACGTGATGAATTCGAAACCATTTGACATCGTCGGCGTCGGCCTCAACGCCACCGACACGCTGATCCTGCTCGACCACTTTCCCGCCTACGCCGGGAAAGTGCCTTTCACCCGTGAGATCCTCAGCCCCGGCGGCCAAGTCGCCAGCGCGATGATCACCTGCGCCAGCCTCGGTCTCCGCACAAAATACATTGGCACGGTGGGCGACGACGAACGCGGCCGCGTACAATTAGCCAGCCTCCGCGAAACCGGCATTAACCTGGACGACGTCGAGATCCGCGCCAACTGCCCGAACCAGACGGCGTATATTCTGATCGACCAAAGCACCGGCGAGCGCACCGTGCTCTGGCAACGCGCCGAGTGTCTTCGCCTCGAGCCTGAAAGCATCACCGAAGAGAAGATTGCCTCCGCGCGGCTACTCCACATTGATGGCCACGACACGCCGGCCGTCGCCAAGGCCGCCGCCATCGCCAAGCGCCACGGAATCCCTGTGACGGTCGACGTCGACACCATCTACCACGGCTTCGAATCAGTACTCGCCAACATCGATTACCTCGTCGCCAGCAGCGAGTTCCCCGGCCAATGGACCTCCGAGCGCGATCCGTTTCGCGCCCTCACGCTCATGCAAGAAGAGTACGGGATGAAGTGTGCCGCGATGACGCTCGGAGCGCACGGAGCGCTGGCGCGGTTTGAAGGCCGATTCCATTATTCACCCGCCTTCGTCGTCAACTGCCTGGATACCACCGGTGCCGGCGATGTCTTCCACGGCGCGTTTTGCTACGGCATCCTCGCCGGAATGCAGATGATGCAAATCCTCGAATTCTCGAACGCCATGGCTGCCCTGAACTGCACGGGCATCGGCGCGCGCGGCCATATCGGCTCTGCCGCCGAAGCCGCCGCGCTCATCGCCCGCGCCGAGCGCCGCCCGCAGTCCGAGTTCGCGCAGCGCGCCGCGGCGGGCGCCGGAGCGTAGCATGTTCCCGCTCCGCTCCACCGAACGCGTCGTCAATCCAACGCCGCTGACGATACTGCTTATCGTCATCAACCTCGTGCTGTTCTTCTATCAGAACCTGCTCTCGCACGGACGCCTCGAAGAGTTCGTCCTCCGGTATGCGCTGATCCCGGATCGCATCCACCTCTCCGCACTTGTCACCTCCATGTTCTTGCACGGCGGCTGGATGCACATCATCGGCAACATGCTGTTCCTTTGGGTGTTCGGCCGGAATCTCGAAGACATCCTCGGCAGCGTGAAGTTCTTCGTCTTCTACTTATTCTGCGGAATCGCCGCAGGGCTGACGCACATTTTATTGAACAGCCATTCGCCGATCCCGACGATCGGAGCGAGCGGCGCGATCGCGGGAGTCATGGGCGCCTACCTCGTCAAATTCCCCGGGGCCCGCATCGTCACGCTCATCTTCGTCGTCTTCTTTGCTACCACGGTGGAACTGCCGGCAGCGTTCGTGCTGCTCTACTGGTTCGTCATTCAAATCTTCAGCGGCGTCGGTTCGATCACGGTCACCTCGTACGCAGGCGGTGGAACAGCGTGGTTCGCCCACATCGGCGGCTTCCTCGTCGGAATGCTACTCATCCGCCGATTCAAAACCCGCCGCAGATTCGCGTTTCACAATTGGGAGTAACCATGCCCGTCACCAACCTCTACATAGAATCGATTGACGGCATCGAGCCGCTTGACGTTCTTGCTGTCTTCGCCCATCCGAGCGAGGCCGAGTGGGCCTGCGGCGGAACGCTCCACAAGCTGGTCCGCGCCGGCAAACGCGTTGGCATCGTCGACCTCACCGCGGGCGAAGTCGCCTCTCGCGGCACGGTGGACGAACGTTTGGAGGAAGCCCATGCCGCCGCCAACATCCTCGGACTCGCCTTCCGCGGCTGCCGTAAATTCCCGGATGGTCGCCTGGAGAACACACTCTCCGCGCGAATGACCGTCGTCGCCGACCTCCGCCGCCTGCGCCCAACCGTCGTGATTCTGGCCAACCCCGATGCGGAACATCCCGATGTTCGCGTGGCATCCGAAATGGTCGCCGACGCCTGCTACCTCTGCGGTCTCGCAAAGCTGGACGACGACACGCCCGCGCATCGGCCGAGGCGAATTCTCTACGCGGTACCCGCGGAATGCACGCCCAGTGTGGTCGTCGACATCACCTCGGAACTTGATACGAAGCTCGCGAGCCTCATGGCCCACCGCAGCCAAGCCGCCGGCCGCGAAGAGACGGCGCGGGAGCGGATCATTGCGGAGGCGTCAATCCACGGCGCTCGCGCGGGCGTTCGCTACGGTGAGGGATTCGTGTTGAAAGACGCTCTGTCGCTCGCCGACCCCGTCGGCTGGCTGCTCTAGTGTAGTGCGGCGCATGTCCTAATACGACCCAATCTAATGTCGGCGCTGTCTAACTCTAACGCACCGATAGCACCGAACCCCGACCGTAAGCGACTGCGTGGAAGTCAAGCGGAAACCGGACAGGAATGCGGTTTCCAAGGAGTAGAAGTGCGCATCATTTCATTGAGAGCCAACAGAGGCTTGCGAGCGACCGCGATAAGCACCAACTGACGGGGCTTGCCACTGGCAACCAGTCGCTCAAAGAAATCACCTAATGGACCTGGAACACGTTTGGCCGTCCGACTGGCTAGGTATAAAGCCCCGCGCACCGAACTACGTCCTCCGCGAATGCGGCGCTTCCCGCGCCGTTGGCCACTGTCACAGGCGAATGGAGCCAGTCCCACCAACGACGCGATTTCACGGCGAGTGACGCGACCCAATTCCGGCCACTGCGCAAGCAGCGTCTGCGCCGTCTTCGGGCCCACGCCAGGCGCGCTGCGCAGCAGTACGTCCTGCGGCTTCCACGTTTCCGATCGCGCGATCCACTCCGATACCTCTTGATCGAGGCGCTTCATTTCTTTTCCTAAAAAGTCGATCACGCGTTCGATACCGCGCCGGATTGCGGGCTCCGTGGCTTGCTGCATCCGTGTACGCTCTTCGGCCCGATGCACCGTCAATTGTTTCTGGCGAGCCTCCCAGGCCGCCAGTTGCTGACGTTCGGCTTCCGGCCAAGGCCGCGCCACATTGTGCACGGCTAAATTGTCCATCACCCCCACGTCGCCCGCTTGCAGTTGAGGACACAATACCTGATCCAGAAAGGCGAGGAACGTCCCCGTCGGTGGCTGCCTCAATCGTCATGGTCGCCACCCAGCCGGTTGTCCGAATCGCGCCCGGCGCCCTTAGCGTTCGCGAGGGCCCTCCCGGAGCGCTTCCCGCACGCGCTCGCCGCGTCGGCCCCATCCGTAGTAGCGGACCATGGCCGTGGTGACTCCGCTTTCGTCCAGAAAAATCAGTTTCTCTGCTTGGACCCGGCTCGCGTTCTGGCGCCACCGGAGCTGTCCTTCAGCCGTGTCTTGCTCGGCGGCGTAGAGCGACTTTTTTCCGTCGCCGTTCCATCTCTGCTAACACAGCTCCCAAACGGGTGCTACGGACCTCCAGCTTCTGCTCGCGCTTGAGCCGCTGCTGGAATTCCGCCAGCGTGACGTCGGATTGCTCGCGGAACCACTCGCGAATGAGGTCCCGCTTCTCCGCCGTGAGTTTGCTGACCAGGCCTCGCTTGCCTCTGGACGATCACTCCACCTTGCCCGTCTTGCGGATCGTACGCATGATCTTCTCGGTCCACCCCAGGTTCACGCGGAAGCGCTGGGCAAGCTTCGGCAGACTCCCGTCTCCCCCCTTTAACGCCTCGTAAGACTTCCTTCGCAAGTGGTCCGAACAGGGACTCGCCATCTTCGTTCGCCGACCAATTGCCGGAGCAACTTATGTCAACACAAGAACTGCTCAGCTGGCGTATTCCGTAAAGCGCGCGCCGTCGCGCAACACAGGCCCGTGGCCGAAGCAGACGATGCGTGGCTTCAGCGCGGCCAGCTTGCGCGCGGATTCGCGATTCGTTTTGTGACTGTGCGTGAAGAGGCGGATGGGCCAGTGGAGTTCTTCGCGCATGGTCGTCATGTTCACGTTGGTGACGACGTCGCCGAGGACGAGCACGCGATCGCGTTCGCGCCAGAAGGCGATGTGCCCGGGCGTATGGCCGGGGGCGTCGAGGACGGTGAATCCGCCCGTCTCGTCGCCTTCGCGGAGCGCGCGCGAAACGGGGTGTCCGGCAATGGGCATGAAGAAGTGCTGGCCGCCGAGCCACCAGTGTTCGGGGTCCGGCGCTTGACGCCGCATGTCGCCATGCTCGGCGGCGGGCACCTCGTTTTCACCGCAAAGGAACGGCAGTTTCAGCGCTTCGCAGACCTTGCGGCTTGACCCCATATGATCGGGATGCGCATGCGTGAGAGCGTGGGCGCGGACGGTGTGGCCGCGCAGTCGCTTGCAGATGGCCTTTGTTGCGCGCGGAAAGCCGGCGTCGATGAGAGTATCTCCGGCGAGGTACAAATTGATCGCGTTCGCCGGGTAGACATTCAGCTTCCAAAGATCCGGTGCAATCTGTTCCATCGGGCGTTCAGCCGCCGCTGAGGTGAAACGGATTGAAGTTGGTATTGGTGTCGAAGGTATCGACGCCTTCATGCTTCTTCAGCACTCTGACTGCGACGTAGGTGACGGGTGTCGCGACGATTTCGTAAATGACCTTGGCGAGATACCCGGACAGCGCGAGGTTGATGAGCGTCGACGTCTCGGCGGTTCCGCTGAAAGCGATGGTGACGAGCACGGCGGTGTCGACGAACTGGCCGACGACGGTAGAGCCGACCGTGCGGGTCCACAGGTGCTTGCCGCCGGTCCAGATTTTCATCTTTGCCATCACGAGCGAATTCGCAAACTCGCCGCACCAATACGCGATGAGGCTGGCGACGATCAAACGCGGCACCGTGTAGAACACCGTTTCAAAGGCGGCCTGATTATGCCATCCAGGAGCTGGTGGCAACCAGACGGTGATGAGGCCCATGGTCGCCATTAGGGCGTTCGCGAGAAAGCCGATCCAGATCGCGCGGCGCGAGGCGGCGTAGCCGTAGACCTCCGTGAAGATGTCACCGTAGATGTACGTGATCGGGAATAGAAGCTGCGCGCCGCTGACGAAGAATGGGCCGATTTGGGTTCCGCCCACGTGGAACGGGCCGATGGCGCAGATCTTTTGACCGACGAGATTGGAGACCAGAAGGACGACGACGAAGACGCTAAGCAAAAGGTCGAAAAGCTTGAAGCTACGGAGGTCGCGCTGCGGGGCCGTGCCCGTCACGTTGAGAGTAGGTGACATGTCGTAGAAGAGATTCTTTGAGTATACGGCGCGCTGCAAGAAGATGCCGCTGGCGAAGAGCGACTCATGCCCATGCAGCATCGTATAATCACGCTAGTGACTTTCTTCAAACCGATTCTCACCACCGTCGCGCTCGGCGTTCTGCTAACGGGCTGCGGCGCGAATATTCAGAACAAAGAAGCCGTGCAGAAGGGCATCGTCGAATACTTCCAAAAGAACAAGGAGTCAATTGGCCTGAACCTCGACCAGATGACGATCGACGTGATGGAAGTCTCCTACAAAGGCAAGGAAGCGATCGCGACGGTGGCATTTCGGATCAAGAATTCAGCAGTGAACACGGCGGCGATGCAGATGAAATACACGCTCGAAGAGAAGAGCGGCAAGTGGGTGGTGAAGGGCAAGTCCGGGGCGGACGCACATGCGCCGGGTGCCGGCGGCGATGCTCCGCCGACGGGCGTGTTGCCGCCGAATCATCCGCCAACGACGCAACAGAAGAATTAGCCGCGGGCTGAAACGCAGACGCCGGGCTACTAATCTTACTTAGGTACCGCGGCGTGCGGCAGTTTCGCCAGCTCCGGCGGAGATCGGGGGCGTGCCGCGCTTCCGCGGTGCGCTCGTTTTCTTACTCTTCTCCCCCGTGCGGCGGCATCCATCACGTAGGCTTGATAAACGCATGAAAACCGTTGCTGTACTAGGTGGAGGTCCGGCAGGATCGTTTGCAGCCGAGCGCCTGGCGCGGGCGGGCTTGAGGACGATTCTGTTCGACGAAAAACTGGGCTGGGAAAAGCCCTGCGGCGGCGGGATCACCTACAAAGCGTATAGCCTGTATCCGTATCTGCTGCACAACGAAACCGCGAAGCGGCTGGTAACGCACACGTGCCTGGCGTCGACCTCGGCGGGCGACGTGAAAATGGAATTGACGCAGCCGCTGGTAATTTACTCGCGGCTCGACCTCAACAGGATGTTGCTTGAACGCGCGGCGCGCGCGGGTGCGGCGCTCGAAGAGGCACGGGTATTGAAGATGGAGCGCCGGGGCGCAGGATGGCGATTAGAAACGCGATCCGGCTCGCAGGACGCGGACTTCTGCGTGGTCGCGACAGGCGCGCGCAATCCGCTGCGCGACGTCGGCACGCAGTACCGCGGCGCGGACACGATGATCGCGCTGGGCTACTACGTCGCATCGAATCAGGAGCACATCGACATTCAGTTCTTCCCGCAGTTCGAGGGCTACATCTGGGTGTTTCCGCGATGCGGCCATCTTTCGGTGGGCATCTGTGGCAAAGGGCGTCCGGCGCAGGAGTTGCGAAAGACCCTCGAACGCTACATGGCGGAAAAAGAGATGGATCACAAGAACGCGCCGTTCTATTCGCACATGCTGCCATCGCTTGAGACGCAAGCCTGGGCTCGCAATCGCGTGAGCGGCGACGGCTGGATCGGCGTGGGCGATGCGGCGGGGCTGGTGGATCCGATTACAGGCGAGGGATTGTATTACGCGATGCGGTCCGGCGATCTGGCGAGTCAGGTGGTGTTGTCGGACGCGACGGACAAGGCGTCGGCGTATCGCGCGCTGCTCGACCGCGATTTTCTGCACGATCTCGAGTTCGGCTCGCGTCTCGCAAAAACGTTTTTTCTGAATCGCTTTCTATTTTCCACAGTGCCGGCGCGTATGATTGAGTTCATGCGGCGAAGCCCGGGATTCCGCAGCGTCGTGCAGGATCTGTTCGCGGGCACGCAGCCTTACTTGGGATTGAAGCGGCGGCTGCTCGGCAATCTGCACGGCACGGTGCACGAGATCGCGATGAGTTTCTTTCTCCACACGATTCTTCCGAAAGCGCGCGTGAAGGCGTAGGGTGCGCCCGCCTGGTTGTAAGAGAGAATGGGACTCGTTCGCATGAAAACCACACGATCTGAAGAACTCTTTGCACGTGCGCAGCTGCGCACCCCGGGCGGCGTCAATTCTCCGGTACGCGCGTTTCGGGGCGTCGGCGGCACGCCGCGATTTATTGCATCCGGCGATGGCGCGCGCATTCGCGACGTCGACGGCAATGAGTACATCGACTACATCTGTTCCTGGGGTCCGCATTTGCTGGGGCATCGACCCGCGCCGGTGATCGACGCCCTGCGCGAAGCGCTCGAAACGGGCACGAGCTTTGGCGCTCCGACGGGCCGCGAAGTGGAATTGGCGGACGCGATCTCGAAAGCAGTCCCTTCGATCGAGATGGTGCGCCTGGTAAATTCGGGCACCGAGGCGACGATGAGCGCACTACGCGTCGCGCGTGGATTCACAGGCCGCGATCTCACCATCAAGTTCGAAGGCTGCTATCACGGCCACGTGGATTCGCTGCTGGTGAAAGCAGGGTCCGGCATGGCGACGCTGGGCATCGCGGATACGGCGGGCGTTCCGCGGGCGTTTGCGGAAACTACGATCGCGCTGCCGTACAACTCGTTTGACGCTGTAGAGACGGCCTTCCAGGAGTACGGCGACAAGATCGCGGCCGTCATCGTGGAGCCGGTGGTAGGCAACATGGGCTGCGTGCCGCCAGCCGCGGGATTCCTTGAAGCACTGCGAACGTTGACCGCGAAGCACGGGGCGGTGCTGATTTTCGACGAAGTGATGACGGGCTTCCGCCTGGCGCTGGGTGGCGCGCAGGAACGGTTCGGAATCAAGCCCGATCTGACGACGCTGGGCAAGATTGTCGGCGGCGGCTTGCCACTGGCCGCCTACGGCGGTCGCGCGGACATCATGAAGAAGGTCGCGCCGGTGGGTCCGGTGTATCAGGCGGGCACGCTAGCGGGCAATCCGCTGGCGGTGGCCGCGGGTCTGGCGATGGTGAAGCATCTGATCGCGAATCCCGAAGTCTACGAGACGATCGAAGCGCGAACGGCGCAATTGACGGCGTGGACGCCGCCTGGCGTGACGATCAATCGCGTGGGCTCGATGTTCACGTTCTTCTTCACGAAGCAGCCAGTGACGGACTGGGCGTCGGCGTCGACGAGCGACACGGCGCGATTCGGGAAGCTGTTCCACTGGATGCTCGATCGCGGATTCTATTTCGCGCCGTCGCAGTACGAAGCGGGATTCGTTTCCGCGGCGCACACCGAGGAAGACATTGCGCGCACGGTGGCGGCGATGCGCGCGTTCTTTGAGGCACAGGAAAGTGTCGGCCTCTACGACTGAGCCCGGGCTGTGCCCGACGTGCGAGCATTGCCGCGTGATGGAATCGTCGCGCGGCAGCACTTTCTATTTGTGCGAACGCGCGCTGACGGACGCTTCGTATCCGAAATACCCGCGGCTTCCGGTATGGCGATGCGCGGGGTTCGTCGAGAAAATACGAGCGGCTGAGTGAAATCGCTTTTGTACCGTACGCATCATTCCAACCCCGGTTTTGCGCCGGTCCGCGGACAGCCGGTGTTATTCTGAAGGGGAACCTCCTCAACAGCCCGTTACCTCTCTTATGCTGCAAAACAAGGCCAACGTACCCGCCGACCGGAATCCGGAAGAAACTTCAGAGTGGCTTGAAGCGCTCGAGCAAATCGTTGACGAATACGGCTCGGAACGCGCTTCGTTCCTGCTGAGCAAACTGCTCGATCGAGCGGCGCACTACGGTGTCACCGGGGCGCTGAAGCTCAATACGCCGTACATCAACACGATTCCGGTTGACGAAGAGGTCGCGTTCCCCGGCGACCGCGCGCTCGAACAGCGCATCCGCGGCTTCGTGCGTTGGAACGCGATTGCGATGGTGGTTCGCGCGAACAAGTATGACGCCAATATCGGCGGGCATATCGCGACGTTCGCCTCGCTCGCGACGCTGCTTGAAGTGGGCCACAATCATTTTTTCCGCGGAAGCTACGGCGCCGATCCGGGCGACTTCGTATACTTCCAGGGTCACGCGTCGCCGGGCATTTACGCGCGCGCGTTTCTCGAAGGTCGGCTGACGGAACAGCATCTTGAAAACTTCCGCCACGAGCTGCGCGACACGCCGGGCTTGAGCAGTTATCCACACCCGTGGCTGATGCCGAACTTCTGGCAGTTTCCAACGGTGTCGATGGGCCTTGGCCCGATCTCGGCGATCTATCAGGCGCGGTTCATGCGCTATCTCGAAAATCGCGGAATCATCAAAGCGACCAAACGCAAGGTGTGGATGTTCATGGGTGACGGCGAATCCGACGAGCCCGAATCGCTGGGTGCGCTGACGCTTGCGTCTCGCGAGAAGCTCGACAATCTCGTTTTTGTTGTCAATTGCAACTTGCAGCGGCTCGACGGGCCGGTGCGTGGAAACAGTAGCATTATCCAGGAACTCGAAGCGGCGTTCCGCGGCGCGGGCTGGAACGTGATCAAGTGCATTTGGGGTTCGGGCTGGGACAAACTGCTGACCGCCGACGAAAGCGGCACGTTGCTGCGCCTGATGCATGAGTGCGTCGACGGCGAATATCAGAAGTTTAAGGCGTTCGGCGGCAAGTATACGAGAGAGAATTTCTTCGGCCGCTATCCCGAGACGGCGAAGCTGGTCGAGAAGATGACCGACGCCGAGATCGCGGGGCTGCTGCGCGGCGGTCACGACTCGTTCAAGGTGTACAACGCCTACAAGCGCGCGGTGGAACATACCGGTACGCCGACCGTAATTCTTGCGAAGACCGTAAAGGGCTACGGACTGGGCGAAGCCGGCGAAGGCCGCAACACGACGCACCAGCAGAAGAAGCTGACCCACGACCAGATGTCGTACGTTGCCGAGCGCTTCCGCATCGCCGTGCCGGACGAGGTGAAGGAGAGCGGCGCGTTCTATCGTCCGCCGGAGTCGAGCGCGGAGATCCAGTATTTGAAGCGCCGCGTCGAAGCCATGGGCGGAGCGCTGCCTGCGCGTCACGTGATGCCTATTGCGTTGCAGGCGCCGCCCGTTGAGGCCTTCGCGGATTCCATGCAGGGTTCGCGCGGACGCGAGGTGTCGACCACCGCGGCGTTCGTCAGCATTCTCAAGGCATTGTTGAAGATGCCCGAACTCAGCAAGCTGATCGTGCCGATTATTCCAGACGAAGCGCGCACGTTCGGAATGGAATCGCTGTTCCGCGAGTACAGTATTTACGCGAGCCAGGGCCAGTTGTATAAGCCCGTCGATAGCGACGTTTTGTTGTACTACAAGGAAGCGAAGAACGGCCAGATTCTCGAAGAGGGCATCACCGAAGCAGGCGCGATGGCATCGTTCAGCGCAGCCGGAACCGCGTACGCCAACTACGGCGTGCCGATGATTCCGTTCTTCACCTACTATTCCATGTTCGGCTTCCAGCGCGTGGGCGACTTGATTTGGGCGTTTGCGGATCAGCAGGGCAAGGGCTTCCTGATGGGGGCGACGGCGGGGCGCACAACGCTGCTCGGCGAAGGTTTGCAGCATCAGGATGGCCACAGCCTGGTACTTTCGAGCACGATCCCGACGTGCGCGAGTTACGATCCAGCGTATGCGTTTGAGCTCGCGATTATCATTCAAGACGGCATCCGGCGCATGTATCAGAACAACGAGAATCGATTCTACTACATCACCGTCTACAACGAGAATTACGTGCAGCCGCCGATGCCTGAAGGCGACATCCGCGAAGGGATTCTGAAAGGTCTCTACAAATACAAGTCGGCGGATCGCAAGGCGCAGGTCCAGCTCTTCGGCAGCGGTCCAATGCTGAACGAAGCGATCAAGGCGCAGCAGATTCTCTCGGAGCGCTATGGAGTCGCCGCCGATGTGTGGAGCGCGACCAGCTACAACGAACTGCGGCGCGACGCACTCGAAGTCGAACGCTGGAACCGGTTGCATCCGACGCAGCCCGAACGGGTGCCCTATATCGTGAAGGTGCTGGAAGGCGCGGAGGGTCCGATCGTGGCGTCGACCGATTTTATGAAAGCGGTGCCCGATCAGATTTCGCAATGGCTGCCGGGCCGCATGGTGACGCTTGGAACCGACGGCTTCGGGCGCAGTGAGAATCGGGAATACCTGCGGAAATTCTTCGAGATTTCGGCGGAAGCAATCGTCGCGGGAGCACTCTCAAAGCTGGCGCGCTGGGGTCAGTTCGACGCGCAGCGCGCAGCGCAGGTGATCGCGGAGTTTGGTTTCGATCCAAACTCGGCGGATCCGGCGACGCGGTAGTTAGAGATTGAAGCACCGAACCGCGACCCTTGGGGAGCGGATCTCGGTTTGAAGCGACTATGCGCAACTTCGCGGTCACGCTTATTCTCATCGCGCTCCTCGTCAGCAGCGCGCCCGCCGCCGACTGGGGGCGTCTCCAGTTCCTTATCGGCCATTGGACCGGCGAAGGCGACGGTACTCCAGGAGCAGCCGCTGGTGGATTCTCTTTTGCCGAAGACCTGCAAGGCGCGATTCTCGTGCGCAAGAATTTCGCAAACTACCCGGCGCAGAACGGCAAGCCCGCATTCCGTCACGACGACCTCATGATTGTCTACCGCAGTGAGGATCAGCGACTCCGTGCGATGTACTTGGATAACGAAGGCCATTCGATTCCGTACAAGGTGGACACGAGCAGCGACGCGATCGTCTTCACAAGCGAAGGGCCGGAGGAGACGATGCGGTTCCGATTCACGTACACGAAGAACGGCGCGGCCGCGGTGAGGATCAAGTTCGAAATCGCGCCGCCCGGCAAAGAACTCGCAACGTACATCGAAGCCACCGCGCATCGCGACGTCGCGAAGAAATAGGCGCGTGAGGTTTTCGCCGGTCGGCGTGCGGCGAGCGATACGGCGCGGGCGCTTACTTCGCTCGGCCTTCGTCCTCGCTTTGTGCCAGCCGCGAAGTTTCGCGGCTGACCCGTGCACCGTTGAATCCGCTCCCGACGCGGCCCTTCGGGCCGCTCTCCAGAAACCAGTCCGTAAAATCTTGATTTCAGGTAGTACCATTCATGACCGAGTAGGACTGGTTTCTGGTTCTCATGACGCGCGCAGCCCGTCGGTGACTTTGTTCGCGGCTCGGATTTGGTGCTTTCGCAATGAAGATAGCCTAAGCATCCCAGCCCTGAAGGGCGGGGAGGCGCGACCTTACGGTCTCGGGGGGTGGGCGCTCGCTTGCGAAAAGATGGCCCCTGCTCCTCTCGAAGAACCGCGAACGTGAGTGAGCGGCCCCCGACAACCCTACCCCAAAAGTTCAGGGCACCCGCTCGCTCACGCTCGCGGTTCTTCGAGAGGATGCAGTGGTCTTGCCCGAAATCGACTATCTGGGCTGCTTAGTGCGTGCGCGCCTCGATCCACTGGTGCCTCAGTCGGACCTGGAGGTCCGACCTACCGGGGAATTGGAAACTGTGCCAGCTTACCCTGAGCACAATTTTCGTGAGCCCGCAAGCTGTTGATAATACAAGCTATATATCCCCTTGCCGAGTTGGCAGCCTCCTGCTGTAGGCTCCGCCTCCTGGCCTTCACAATCGGTAAGCAGAAGATTCAAAAAGAGATGTCTTCTATCTTGACGCTGATGCTTGGTCCCTCGCGGTATACTTTCTGGAGAAGCTCTGCTTGCGGCCATCCGTCGATCGGTTTCTGGCTTCGTTTGGTTGTGCCTTCCGTGCGGAGTCGTACAGCTCGGATGTTTCTATAAATTGTTTAATTGCTATTGTTTACGCCTACCGTAGAAGCAGCGGCGAGCTGCCTGGGCACGAGATTGGCTTCGTTTTGCACGACCTTAGCTCAACTCCGAACCGATCCGTTGAGGCCATTTGGCGAAAAAAAGTGGCCCGGTTTGTCGAAGCCGCCCGCCTCTCTGTGCTACTTTTGGGAGTAGGCCTTGTCTTTCTAGGGTTTGGCGTAGTCTGCCCGGCCCGGTTTGGCTTCGTTTCGCACGCCGCTCCGCCTGAAGAGGTGTACCGCGTCGAGCATTCTGTCGTGGCCATGGCGACCACCTATCAAATGGTCGTTTACGGTAACGATACCAACAGGTTACGGGCAGCCGTGGAGCAGGCGGGCGAAGAGGCGAAGCGCCTCGATCAGGTTCTTTCAAACTACCTGGCCGGAAGCGATCTCAGCCAAGTGAATCGGCTGGCCGCCAGCCAGCCCGTGCAAGTAACGTCGGAGCTGTTTCAGTTGCTGTCGGACTGTGTTGAGTACAGTCGGCAAAGCGAGGGTTCGTTCGACATCTCGGTCGGACCCCTGATGAAGGTCTGGGGCTTTTACAAAGGCACCGGGCACCTGCCCCATCGGGCGGAGGTCCGGACCGCGTTGGCGAAAACCGGGTACAAGCACCTGGCGCTGGACGCGAAGAACCGCACGGTGCGGTTTGACCGCCAGGGAGTCGAGATCGACCCCGGTGGCATTGGAAAGGGATACGCAGTCGATCGTATGGTGGCCGTCCTCAAGGAAAACGGGGTCCAAAGCGCGCTGGTTTCAGCGGGCACCAGCAGCATTTATGCGCTCGGCAATCCGCCCGGAGACAAGGGCTGGAAGGTCGAGATCCGCGACCCGCGCAACGCAAAAGCAACGACCGCGTCTATCGAATTGTCGAACCAATCGGTGTCGACATCGGGCAGTTACGAGAAATATTTCTACGCTGAAGGCAAACTGCATAGCCACATCATGGACCCACGAACCGGATTTCCGGCCGAGGGCGTGATTCAAGTCTCGGTGGTCGCTCCGCGCACTATCGATTCGGAAGCGTGGACGAAGCCGTATTACGTTAACGGCCGCGCCTGGTCGGCGCGGCACCGAGCGCCCGGGTTTCGCGTATTGATGTGCGAAAACAAGCCCGTGGCCGCAGGGAGGAATGCATGCGAATGGCTCCCATGAACAGCCGCTTTCTTGATGCTTGCCGCCGCCGGCCCACCGATGTGAGGCCTGTGTGGTTTATGAGGCAG
Source organism: Acidobacteriaceae bacterium (assembly GCA_043788745.1). Taxonomy (GTDB): domain Bacteria; phylum Acidobacteriota; class Terriglobia; order Bryobacterales; family Bryobacteraceae; genus JBBQWZ01. Next base: position 23,038 of record JAYVTO010000062.1, on the reverse strand, counting down.
GCGGGCCGCTACATGAAGCAGTATCGGGACATTCGAGCCAAAAACTCGATCCTCGAAATCTGCAAGCGCCCGGATCTGGCCGCGCAGGTGACGCTGCAGCCCGTCGAGATTCTCGACGTCGATGCCGCCATCATCTTCGCCGACCTCTTACTGCCGGTCGAGCCGATGGGCTTGAAGCTCGAGTTCGTTTCCGGAGAAGGCCCGCGCATCGATAATCCGATTCGCACTTCGGCCGACATCGACAGCCTGTCGATCGCCAATACGGACGACCTCGGCTACGTTGGCGAGTCGATCCAACTCGTGACGAAGGCGCTCGCCGGCCGGGTTCCCGTGATTGGCTTCGTGGGCGCGCCGTTCACGCTCGCCAGCTATATGATCGAGGGCGGGCCGTCGCGCACTTTCCTGAATACGAAGCAAATGATGTACCGCGACGAGACGCTGTGGCGCCGCCTGATGGGCAAGCTCGTCGATGTTCTCGGCAACTTCGCCATTCTGCAGGTCGCCGCCGGAGCCCGCGTCATTCAAGTGTTCGATAGCTGGGTCGGCACGCTTGGCCCCGACGACTATGTCCGCTACGTCGCGCCGTACTCGCGCGCGTTGATCGAGCGCATCCGCTCGAGCGGAGCGCCTGTGATCCACTTCGGAACTGGCGCGGCCGGCTTCTTCCGTGAACTGCATGCCGCCGGCGGTGACGTGATTGGCGTCGACTGGCGCATTAATATTGATCAGGCGTGGATGGACATCAGCTATCGCTCCGCGATCCAGGGCAACCTCGATCCGGCCGTGCTGTTCGCTCCGCTCCCTGAAATCCGTATGCGCGTCAACGAACTGCTGAAGCGCACCGGTTCGCGCCCGGGCCACATCTTCAACCTCGGCCACGGTATCCTGCCGGAAACTCCCGTGGAGAACGTGAAGGCCGTCGTCCAGATCGTGCGCGATTTCCGCCCGTAAGATTGGCTAACGAGGTGCGTGCGTCGCGCTCGATCGACCCCCGGGTTGACCCGGGGATCTCTTCTTACTTGAGGGATCGCCGTTGACCACCGCTCCTTTGCTCGACTTCGAGCACGTCTCCGTTCAGCGCGGGAATCGCCTCGCGCTCGACGACCTGTCGCTTCGCATTGGAGCGCAAGAGCGCGTGGCAATTCTTGGACCCAACGGCTGCGGCAAGTCGACGCTGGTCCGAACCATCACGCGCGATTTTTACCCGCTGCAGACGCCCGGCCTCCGCGCCGCCATCTTCGGCAAGGAGCGTTGGCACGTCTTCGCCCTCCGTAAGCTTTTGGGCATCGTATCGGCGTCGCTCGTCGAAGCCAACACGCGCGAAATCTGCGGCCTCGAAGCCGTCCTGTCAGGCTACTTTGCGAGCGTCGGCGTCCATGACGAATTCACACAGGAGATGCTCGACGAATCCCGCGCCGCGCTGGACCGGCTCGGAGTCTCGCATCTTGAAGAGCGCCCGATGACCGAGCTTTCCTCGGGAGAAGCTTGGCGCGTCGTTCTTGCGCGCGCGCTGGTCCATCATCCGAAAGCCTTGCTCTTCGACGAACCGTCGAGTCACCTCGATCTCGCTGCCCGCGCTAGCCTCTTTGGCAGCCTCCGTGCTCTAGTGAAGGAAGGCATCGGCCTTGTCATGGTTACGCACCACTTGAGCGATATCATTCCGGAGATCGATCGCGTGATTCTGCTGCGCGATGGCCGCGTCTGGGCGGACGGACCTGCGGCGGCGATGCTGACGAGCGAGTCTCTCTCTGCGCTGTTTGGCGCACGCATCACCGTAGATCGGCGCGAGGATCACTATGTCGCCTGGTAGCCCCAGAGTCGTGATCATCGGCGGCGGTATCTCAGGCCTGGCGGCCGCGCACGCGCTCGGCAAAGCAGAGATCGCGAATACTCTCTTCGAATCGCGCCCTCGCCTCGGCGGCGTTGTCGAAACCAAAACGGTGGACGGCTGCGTTATTGAAGGCGGGCCCGATAGCTTTCTCGCCGCCAAGCCGCAGGCGATTGCGCTGATCAAGGAACTGGGCCTCGGCGCCGACCTCATTCACTCGAACGACGCCAAGCGCATCACGTATATCCGGCGCGACGGGCGCATGATCCCTATGCCGGACGGCGTCATGATGATGGTCCCGACCAAGATCATGCCCCTGCTGCGTACGCCGCTGCTCGGCCTCGGCACGAAGATCAAGATGGGGATCGAGTATTTCCGCAAACCCAACGGGCCGCTGCCGGACCGCTCTGTCGCCGACTTCATTCGCAGTCACTACGGCGAAGAGGCCGTCGACTACCTCGCCGAGCCGCTGCTGGCCGGCGTGTACGGCGGCAGCCCGGAAGATTTGAGCGTCAACAGCGTCCTCGCGCGCTTCGTCGATCTCGAAACCAAATATGGCAGCCTGACGCGCGGTGTCCTTGCCACGCTGCCCAAGCGCGATCCGGCAAAGCCCGCCGCTCCGCTATTTCAAACTCTGCGCGGCGGCCTCGGTACGCTGATCGAAGCTCTCGAAACTGCCATCGCGCCGCACACCGCGGTTGACCACGCCACTGCCGAAGCTCTGGAGCGTACGGCCGACGGATGGCGCGTGAAAGCAAGCGGCGATTGGATCGAAGCCGGCCACGTCATTCTCGCAATGCCCGCGTACGCCGCCGCGTCGTTACTGCAAGGCCACGACCCGGAACTCGCGAAGCAACTGAACGGCGTCGGCTACAGTTCGTCGATCACGGTCGCGCTCGCCTATCGGCAGCCGGATGTTTCGAACCTGCTGCCCGGCTTCGGCTTCCTGATCCCGAAGAAGGAGCGCAAGCGGCTGCTTGCCTGCACGTTCGTGCACAACAAGTTCTCCTATCGGGCGCCTGCGGGGATCGCGCTGCTGCGCTGCTTCCTGACCGGCGAAGGTGGTTCCGACGGGGAACTCGAAGCGCTTACGCGCGGAGAACTGCGCGAGATGCTCGACGTGAACGCCACTCCGTTGTTCTGTTCCGTCTCGCGCTGGCCCCGCGCGATGGCCCAATATTCGGTCGGCCATGCGGCGCGGGTTCAGGTGATTGGCGACCGCCTCGGAAAACTGACGGGCCTCTCTCTGGCAGGCAACGCCCTGAATGGAATCGGCATCCCGGACTGCATTCAGGCGGGCCAAACCGCAGCGCTTGCGGCGTCGAAAGAATTCCGGAACAGCCTGGTCCCATAAGCGGACAGCGCCCGCCACCGGGACGCAACGCTGCCGGCGCATGCTGCCTGTTTTGTTCGGCGCGCCGCTCAGCGTCGGTGGCCCTGTGTGTGCTCTCTTGGAGAGGCATGACGGCAGTGACCCCATTGCGAATCCTCGTCGGCGACGACCAACCAGCCGTCCTCGAGGCGATCCGCCTTCTGCTCAAAGGTTCCGGTCACCAAACCGAAGTGGTGGATTCGCCCGGCGCCTTGTTGCGAGCCGCCAGCGCCAAGGCGTTCGACGTGATTCTGATGGACATGAACTACTCGCGCGACACGACTTCGGGCGAAGAAGGTCTGGCGCTGCTCGACAAACTGATGCTGGACGCGGATCGCAAGGCACCGGTGATCGTGATGACCGCCTGGTCGAACGTCGACCTCGCCGTTGAAGCCATGCGGCGGGGCGCATCCGACTTCGTCCAAAAGCCTTGGGACAACGCCCGGCTGGTTTCGACGGTGGAGAAGCAGGCTCGTGCCGCGGCGGAGAAGTCGCAGATCGCGCAGCAGGCCAAGAGCGAGTTGGACATCGCGCGCCATGTGCAGCAGCGCCTGCTGCCACAGGATCCGCGCGCGACCTCGACGCTCGACTACGCGGGCCTTTGCCTGCCTGCACGTGAGGTGGGCGGCGACTACTACGACTATCTGGATTCCGGAGACGGCCGCACGGGGTTTGTCCTCGCCGATGTTTCGGGCAAGGGCATCGCCGGGGCGCTGTTGATGGCGAACCTGCAGGCTTCGTTCCGCAGCCAGATCGATCACGCGCTGCGGGATCCGCGCGGTCTGCTGCATCTGGTCAACAAACAGTTTCACGAATCGACGCCGACGGAGTTCTTTTGTACGCTGGTCTTACTCCAGTACGACGACGCGACGCGCAAATTGCACTGCATTAACTGCGGCCATCCGGCGCCGATTCTGATTCGTGCGAACGGCGTCGTCGAGCGCGTCCCGCCGAGCGCGCTGCCACTGGGGATCTTCGCTGCCTGGACCTGCGAAGAGCAGGAAATCGCGCTCGCGCCAGGCGACACACTCCTGATGTTCTCCGACGGAGTCGTCGAGGCTGGCGTCGAGGATGACGACGAATTCGGAGAGCAGCGAGTAATCGACTTCGTGCGCGACAACCGGAGCACGCCAGTCTCTCAATTGCTCGACAAATTGGTCGCGACGGTTGGCGCCGCAGCGCGGCCGGCCGACGACTTCACGGCCGTCGTGCTTCGGGCGAAGTAGCGCCGATGAAATCCAGTTCATAGACTGCGTCCGGCGTACCATCGCGCCCGCCGATTTCGTCTCTTCCACTGTGCGCATTTGTTCGCGTACCTCTAGGACCGCTGTAGTATCCTGTCGTTTAGGAGATTTGGAGACCATGCTCGCCCTTGCCCAGTCGCTCGCAAAGCGCAACCTGCTGATTCTTTTGCCATCGATGCTGTTGTTCGCCGGGGCCGCCCTCGCGCAAACCTCGGCTATTGAAGGCGACATTAAAGACGAAGACGGCAAGCCAATGGACGGAGTGAAATCCAAGGCTCGCATTCTTATCGACCGCAAAGATATCAAAGGCCACTGGGAACTGAAGTCCAAGGACATCAAGAAGGGCCATTATTTCCATGCGGGCCTGCCTGCCGGCGGCACCTTCCGCATCGCACTCGAAGTCGATGGCAAGGAGGCGGATTCGGTGGATAACGTCCGCCTTCGCCTCGGCGATCCGATGAACCTTCCGTTCGACCTCAGCCAGCGCAAGGCGCGGGCCCAGGCCATGCAGCAGGCTGTTGAATCCGGCACGGTCACGAAGGAAATGGAACGCAGTCTGACGCCGGAGCAGAAGGCCGCCCTCGAAAAGCAGGCCAAAGAGCGTACGGCCGCGATGTCCAAGAACAAAGCACTGAACGATGCGTTCAACGCTGGCCAGGAAGCGAAAGCTGCGAAGAACTGGGAAGTCGCCGTCGCGCAGTTTGAGAAAGCCGGCGAAATGGATGCCACGCAGCATGTCATCTGGGGTAATCTCGCGGAAGCGTACGGCGGTTTGTCGGCCACGAAGACCGGCGACGAAGCACAGACCGCGACGGACAAGGGTCTGGCCGCATTCCAGAAGGCTATCGAGCTAAAGCCGGACGACGCCGCGTATCACAACAACTACGCCCTCGGACTTGCGAAGGCGAAGAGGTTTGCCGAAGCCCAGAGCGAACTCACCAAGGCCGCGCAGATCGACGCGCCGAACGCCGGCAAGTACTACTACAATCTCGGCGCGGTGCTCGTAAACACCGGGCAATCGGAGCCGGCGGGCGAGGCCTTCAAAAAGGCCATCGAACTCGATCCGAACTACGCGGACGCGCAGTATCAATACGGCATCTATCTGATCGGCAAGGCGACAACGACTCCGGACGGCAAGATCGTTCCTCCGGCTGGTACGCGCGAAGCGTTCGAGAAGTACTTGGCCCTGCGGCCCGATGGTATGTTTGCGGACGCCGCGAAAGCGATGCTGGGCTCGATTGGTTCGACGGTCGAGACGAACTTTGAAAAGCCTGGCTCCAAGAAGCAGACGAAGAAGAAGCAATAAGCGAGTCTTTCGGACTCTTTCCCAGTTTTGCCGGTGGGGAGAAGGCTTGACCGTCTTATCCTCATCGCGCAAAGTACGCTCCGGTGTTTGTTGAGGCAGGGAAACTCGCGGAAAGTAAGGCATCCCAAGTGGTTCGCGCTCTTCTTTACCTGCTGGCGAGCATCTTCCTCATCACTGTCATCCGCGCAGTGGTGGGAGTAATTTTGAAAGGCTTCGGCGAGATGTTTCGCCCGAAGTCTGCCGACTCGGCGGCGCGTCCCTCCGTCGCCGATCGCGGCAACGAACCAGAAGCCCTGAGGAAGGATCCTGTCTGCGGCACATTTGTCGTGCCTTCGACGCCGCATCGGAAGACGGTTGGCGGCACGGCCTACTATTTCTGTTCGCCTGAATGCCGCGATACGTTTCGCGGCTGATGGCTAACTCACCGCGGTAGAGTTTCGCACGCACGACCTTACGGTCGCGGCAACGAACCAACAGGCGCTGAAGAAGGATTCGCGATACGTTTCGCGGCTGATGTCTAGCCCGACTTTCGCAGTTCAAGGCGGTTTCGAGTTATTTTGACCCCAGTTTCGCCAACAAGCCCAACCGCCTCAACGACGCACATCCAGAATCCGTTGTAGTGAAGACCTACCCTCTTCCATCGCGCCCGTAGTTAAGGCATTCTGCTGTTACCTTGTTTTTGCGCAGCACCAAGCGGAAGAAAGACGGCAAAGAGCATCGCTACTTCAGCGTGGTGGAAAACCAGCGCACCGGCTCCAACAACGTCGCCCAGGGCACCGTGCTGTATCTGGGCGAAATCAACGACACCCAACAAGCGGTGTGGCGCAAAACCCTGGCCGTGTTCGACGAAGACCGGCAAGACTATCGCAATCTCAGCCTGTTCCCCGAAGACCGCGCCATCCCCGCCGACGCCGTCGACAGCTTGCAAGTGCGGCTCAACGGTCTGGAACTGCGCCGCCCGCGGCCGTTCGGCAATTGCTGGTTGGCCAGCGAAGTGTGGCGGCAGTTGGGCCTGACCGAATTCTGGCAAACGCACTTGCCCGCCGGGCGTGCGGAAGTCAGTTGGGAGAGGGTGCTGCAGTTGCTGGTGGTGAACCGGCTGCTGGCCCGGCAGCGAGTTTCGCGTGCATCGGCATTGGTTTGTGGAAAGCGCGATGGATGCGCTGCTGGAATCCGATTTCGCGGTGGCCGGTAAAGACCGGCTGTATCGCTGCCTGGATCGGATCGTGGAGCACAAGCAAGAACTGTTCGTGTGGCTCAAACAGAAATGGGCTGAGTTATTCCACGCCGACTTCGAAGTGCTGCTCTACGATCTGACCAGCACTTACTTTGAAGGCGACATGGACGAATGCGAGATGGCTAAGCGTGGCTACAGTCGCGATAGCCGTCCGGACTGCGCGCAAGTGGTGATCGCGTTGATCGTCACGCCGGATGGGTTCCCCTTGGCCTCTAGCATGCGCCCCCTTCAGGCTCATCCTGCGTTAGAAACAGGCCCTCCTTCAGGCTCATCCTGCATTAGACAAGACTCGAAGTTGCGACGCCTCTCACACCGTGTTAACCTACGGTTTTAAAGATCTACCCGGAGTGTGTCATGTCGAAGACCTGTGAAATTTGCAAGCGCGGACCGATGTTTGGTAACCGCGTCTCCCACGCCCACAACATCACCAAGCGCCGCTGGAACGTCAACCTCCAGAATGTTCGCGCGGCTACCAAGGGCGGCAGCAAGAAGATGACCGTTTGCACCTCGTGCATTAAGAACGGCAAAGTCCTCAAAGCAGCCTAAACCTTTTTCGATCAATACGATATCCGGACGGAGCGGTGCCCCTCAAGGCCCGCTCCGTTCCGTTTCTGGCTTCGTTCGGCAGCTCTGACAAACCCCTTTCGCCGGCCCACGGGCTGTGGGATAATCGAGCCCGGTGGCAGAGAACCGGACCAGCGTGGCCATGGACCACAAGTACATCGAGGAGCAGCGCGTTGCTGACCGCTACCTCGACCGAACCTTGCCTGTGCCCGAACGAAGCGCCTTTGAAAAGCACTTCGTCGATTGCCCGGAATGCCTGGACCGGCTAGCCCTGGCCGAGATCTTCCGCGACACGCCGCCGCGCTACCGCAACATCGCCGCCCCAAGCGGACCCGCCGGACCTCCCGCGCCTGTTCCCGAGACTGAGCCTGTAGTCAGACCGACGCCGAAGAGTTCCCAGCGTCATACCTTCGAACTCATCGCTATCTTTCTGACCGCGGGGCTACTTTTCGTCAGCGTGCCCGCGGCCTATTTCATCTGGCAGTCCGCGACGGAGAAGGCGGGCGCGCAGGGGCCATCCGCGGCGCTCTACTCACTGAGCCGCGGAACGGAAAAGACAATCCGACTCGCCTCCGCACCGCACCCAGTGGTATTTTCGGTGGATCTGGTGGACGACCCGGCAGCCGTCCAGCAACGCGTTTCGCTGGTTGCTAAAGACAAAATCATCTGGAAAGGTGGAACGCTGGTCGACGTCGGCGGAGCCGCCCCGGGCATCGCGGTGCCGTCGACCGCGCTTCCGAACGGCGCTTCGAGCCTGCGGATCGAAGCCAAGCATGCTTCCGGCGAATGGCGCGTCATCGCCGAGTTCGCCTTGCGTACAATTCGCAATAACTAACGGCGCAGCAGTTCCGCCGCCGCAGCCAGAAGTCCGGCGGCGCGCGCCGCCGACCGCGCCTCCGCGGCGTAACGCAGAATCGGCTCCGTGTTCGACGACCGCACGTGGAGCCAGCCGTCGGCGAGATTCAGCTTCAGTCCGTCCTGCCGGTCTACGCCCGCCTCTGGAAACGCTTTCTCCAAAGCCTGCATCACCGCGCCGAGCCGTCCGTGCTCGAAGCCCACTTTGCCGGCTCGCCGGTGATACTTCGGCAGCGCGCCCGCCATCTCCGACATTCGCTGATTGGTCGATTGCATCCGATCGAGCAGCAGACCCATTCCCGTATAGCTGTCACGGCACAACTGGACGCCGGGATGGATGATGCCTCCATTCGACCCTTCGCCGCCGATCACAGCGCCAACCGCCGTCATTACCTCGACGACGTTTGCCTCACCCACTGGCGTGCGGTGCACGGCCGCCCCGTGCCGCGCGGCGACATCGTCGATCACTGCCGACGTCGTTAGATTGACCACCACCGGACCGCGCTTGCGCGCCAGCGCCGCGTCGACGGCCAACGCCAACACATCGTCGTTATCGATAACAAAGCCGGTTTCAGCGGCCACCGCCAAGCGATCGCCGTCCGGATCCTGCGCGAAGCCGATGTCGCACTTCTTATCGCGCACCAACGCCGACAACTCGCCGAGCACTTCGGCGCGCGGCTCCGCCTCACGCGGAAACGGTTTTGTCGGATCCACCGAAATGGCATGCAACTCGCAACCGAGCACGTCGCGCAGAAAATGGACGCTCAACTCTGAACCCGCGCCATTCACCCCATCGAGCGCCACACGAAACCGCCGCGCGCGAATCGCCTCCGCGTCGATCAACTTCAACACGCGCAGAATATGCGTCCGCTTCGGCGTATCGAGATCGCGCGACACGCTATGCATCTCGTCGTTGCCCGCATGCCGGAACGAGCTCTGGTGATAGATGTCGAGAAGCTCCGCGCGCTCGTAATGATTAAAGAAGAGGCCGTGCGGTCCAAAGAGCTTCAGCGCGTTGTATTCCGGTGGGTTGTGTGAGGCCGTAATCGCGAGCCCTCCGCGTGCGCCGCTGGCACCAGTGAAGATCTGGATCGTCGGCGTTGGCAGCACGCCGACATCGATCACTTCGCAGCCCGCGGCAAGCAACCCGCAATGGACGGCGTGCTGCAGCATCTCGCCGCTCGACCGCGTGTCGCGTCCGACAATCACGCGACCCGCCCCCACGTAGGTGCCGAACGCCTGCGCGAACGCCGCTGTCAACGCTGGAGTGAGGAATTCCCCCACCACGCCGCGAATTCCCGAAACGCCAATTTTTAACGAGTGATGGCGCACGTGGCCACCCGACTCATCCGGCATACTGTTTCACCAAGTCCAGCAATTCTTCAAATAGTGCTTGCGGAGGCTCTCCGCGCTGCTCGCAATACACGCGCACTACGGGTTCGGTTTGGCTGACGCGAATGTGGAACCAACGCGCACCCGTCTCCGGAGTGCCCGGCCAATCGACCCGCAATCCGTCCGATGTATTCTGCATGCCATCCGCATAGCGATGGCGCAGCTCATGGAACAAAGCCGGAATCTTCTGCGACACCAGCGGCACTTCGCCCTTGCATATTTCGTATCGAGGGTACGCCGCCACGAGTTCCGAAAGCTTCTTTCCGCGCTCGCGCATCATGCGGAGAATCGCGAACATCGCCGCGATGCCGTCGTAGACGAAGCGGAACTGCGGCATCATCACCGCGCCCGTCCCCTCTCCCGCGATCGCGATCTCTTCCGGCGGATACGTGACCAATGCGTCCGTCGCCGCCTGACGCCCCACCGGAACGCGCAACACTCGTCCGCCATGTTTGCGAGCGATGTCTTCGAGCAATGCTGTCGTCGAAAGATTCGTGATGATCAGCTTGCCCGGCCCGCGCGCGAGCAAATCATCGGCCAGCAGCGCCATCATCATTTCTTCGGACACCGGCTCGCCTTGTTCGGTGGCCATCGCCACGCGATCCGCATCAAGGTCGAAGAGGAATCCCGCCGATGCACCAACCGGCACCACAAGCGGGGCAAGCTGCAGTGCGACGACGCGCTTCGATGTCGACGGCTCATGCGCGAAGCGCATGCCTTCCACGTGTTCATTGATCAGCAGCATCCGCAGGCCGAAGCGGTCGTTCAGCCGCTTCAAAATGATCGACGACGTGCCGCTGGTGCAATCGACAATCACGCGCGAATTGCGAATCGAATCGAACCGGAAGACGATGTTCAGTTCGTCGAGATAGCGGTCGATCGCGTCTTCCTGAAACGACAGCTTGCCGATGCGGTCCCAGGGAGCATACGAAAACTTCCGCAGGTGATAGATGTCGAGTAGCTCGCTCGCTTCGCCCGTTGAGAGATACGTGCCGCCGGCGCCGAAGAAGCGCAGCGCGTTCCACTCGGCCGTGTTGTGGCTCGCGCCAATCGAAATGCCACCCGCCGCGCGCCGGGTTCGCCGCGCGATCGCATGCTGAATCACTGGAGTGGAAACCACGCCCAAATCGACCACATCGCGACCACATGCGAGCAGCGAAGCAATGACGCCTTCGCGCAGCATCTCGCCGCTCGCCCGCGGATCGCGTCCGATCAGCACCGGCCCCGGCTCCGCCAAAAACGTTCCGAACGCTGCGGCAAAATCCATGACGTGCGCCGCCGTCATCCCGCGGCCGACTTCGCCGCGCAGTCCGACATGCGAAATGCGCAGGGGCTGCGTCATCATCGGAATGGTATCAGAGCGGAGCGCTACCGCTTTACGCTCGCCAGCCAGTTCTCGATCACCGTCAGCGGCCGCACCGCCTCGATGTTCACTGGCAGCGGCACCAGGAAGCGCTTGCCATCGGCGCTCACGGCGTAGCGCTCATTGGGGTTCTGGATCCGCGTCTCGAACAGGCGCTGGGGCGCGCCTACCTGGAACGGTATTCCGGCGTTTGCCGCTGCCGCCTGCAATGCAGCGCTCGCGTCGAGCCAGTAGATCTCCTTACCATCCCTCCGCCATGCAGGCCATCGGCCGCCGTCCCTGGACACTCGCCATTTGGCGCCGGTCGCCGGAAAGGGTTGGACGTAGACCTCGTCGTTTCCAGATTCGTCGGACACGTACGCGATCCATCTTCCGTCCGGCGAGAACGCGCCGTCTTTTTCATCGAAGCTGGTTTGCAGGAAGGGCGCGGGTCTGCGCTCACCATCCATCGGCAGAATCCACAAGTCCGATCGCGTCTTGGCGTCCTGTTCGGTGTAGAGGAGCCAGCGACCGTTAGCCGCCCAACTGGTTGGCGTTTTGGAGTTCTCCGTCTGCAGGAGTAGCTCTTCCGCGCCGGTCCCGCTGATACTCTTCACGTACAACTGATTGACGCCGAGGCGGCCGGAAGCGAAGGCGATGCGGCTGCCATCGGGCGACCAGACAGGGTTGTGGTTCAGGCGAGAGAAGGTGACTCGCGTCGGGATGCCGCTGACGAGATCGCGACGCCATATGTCCGGGTTCCAGCCGTCAGTTTGCCGGAATACCACTTGCGTATCATCCGGCGAAAGCTGCGGCCGGGCCAGGGCCGCCATCGGTTCCCCCACCACCCCGAGTGTCTTGCCGGTTCGATCGAGCCAGGTTAGGCGTGCCCGATCTGCCCCGCCTGTTTCGGTAACGATGAATCCATTCCCGGACACTGAGAACCTGCCCCGGAGAAACGAACTGGTTTCGACTTGCTGCATGACGGCCAGGGCATCGCCTGTAAGCACTCCCCGGCCCGGATCGAACGGCTGCGCCATCAGGGTCCCTTGCCGCACAAACAAAAGATAGCCAGCCCCCGACGGACCAACGACATACTCAGCACTCGAAATGTCTCCCAGCAGCCTGGTACGCTCCTTCGAATCGAGCGTGCCTAAATAGATTCCAGCGACGTTGTCGTTGCTTGCCAGCACGGCGTAAAGGTACCGCCGTCCCCCCGGAAGAAACACCGGAAAGCGGTGACTGGACTCCCCTTTGGCGCGGTCAGGAATCGTCAGCGGCACGGGAGTCCCGCCCAGCGCCGGCACACGCATCAGCCCGAACGTATCGTTCGCGAAAATGATGGTGCCTTCGGCGTTCCATGTTCCACCGTGGCTAATACTGAAATCGCAGAGGACTTGGGCAGGTCCACCCGACGCATCGAGCTTTTTTACCTTGCCGCCAGCAAAGAAACCGATCCACCGGCTATCGGGCGACCAGAAGGGAAGGCGCGCGGAGTCCGCATCGTCGATGAGGCGCGCCGACAGGGAGTTCATCGGCCGGACCCAAAGCTGGCGCTTGCCGTCCAGAATCGCGGCGAACGCAATCTGCTTACCGTCCGGCGAGATCGCGGCCTCCTGGATCGTGGCCCTGTCCGGTGGATTGATCGAGAGCGTGCGCAGCGGCAGTTCCGCTGGCGTCGCTGGCCAGAAGTGCACCGCGGCAAGCGCCACCAGCGCCACCGCGCTTGCCAGGAACGCCCATAGCCAGTAGCCGGCCTTGGCAGGCGCGGCGGTCGAGGCGGGTTCCGGTGCCGGCGCGCGCAGGTCGAGCACCACATCGCGCATCGACTGGTAGCGTTCTTCCGGATCTTTGTTGAGACACCGCCGCACCAGGCGTTCGAGCCAGGACGGCGTGAACGGCGTTACCGCCATCGGCGGCGGATCGGTGGAAAGAATCGCGCCAACCAGGCTCGAATAGCTCTTGCCTTGAAACGCTTTCTGCCCCGTCACCATCTCGTACAACACTGCGCCAAACGCCCATATGTCCGCTCGCGCGTCGGCTTCTTTGCCCTCGAACTGCTCCGGAGCCATGTACTGCGGCGTTCCAAGAATGACGCCCTCGGTCGTAAGCGCGTGCGTTAGAGTGGCGTCGTTCGGACCCAGCGTCGCGCTTGTGCCGGCTTTTGCGAGACCGAAATCAAGCACCTTGACGCCGTCGCGCGTCACCATCACATTCCCGGGCTTCACATCGCGGTGCGTCACGCCCGCGCGATGCGCACGATCCAGCGCATCGGCGATTTGCACGGCGAGCTTCAGCGCCTGTTCGATCGGGATCGGCCCTTTGGCGATGCGGTCGGCGAGCGTCTCGCCTTCCATGAACTCCATCACCATGTAGCCGGTGCCATCCTGGCTGCCGATGTCGAACAGCACGCAGATGTTGGGATGATTCAACGAGGCGACAGCCCGGGCCTCGCGCTCAAAACGCTGCCGGATGTCGTCGCGCTTCGCAATGTGCTCCGGCAATACTTTGATCGCGACCGTGCGGTCCAGACGCGTGTCGCGCGCGCGATACACTTCGCCCATGCCGCCCGCGCCGATGGGTGCAAGGATTTCGTACGGCCCGAGGGCGTGCCCGGAAGAAAGCGGCATTCGTTTAACGATTGTAGCTTGCGGCTGTCACCAGACCCTGCAGGCAGGCCCGCGGGTCATCGGTTGATCGACGCGACAGGCAAACGCTTTCGCAAACTCGGGCATGTTCCTTACGGTGCCGTTGGCACGCCACTGGCCGGGCGAATGCGGATCGGTCGAAACCAGAATCTTCGCGATCTGCTCGGTCGTATTGTTGCACCAGGTCTGGCCGAAGGCGAGGAAGAAACGCTGCTCCGGCGTGAAGCCGTCGAGCGTTTCTCCCGGCTTCTTGATCGTTGCCAGCAACGCCAGTAGCGCAATTCGCACGCCGCCGTTGTCCGCCGTGTTCTCGCCGAGCGTCAGCCTGCCGTTTAGCTTCAGGCCCGCCGATTCGAACTTCGAATACTCGTCGACGAAGCACTGCGCGCGCCTCTCGTATTCCTTCGCATCCTGCGCCGTCCACCAATCGCGGAGATCGCCGGCGGCATCGAACTTGCGCCCCTGGTCGTCGAACCCATGCGTGAACTCGTGGCCGATCACCGTGCCGATGGCCCCGTAGTTGGCGGCGTCATCGGCGTTGCGATCGAAGAAAGGCGGCTGTAAGATGCCAGCCGGAAACGTGATCTCGTTGTTCGACCCGCCGTAGAATGCGTCGACCGTCGACGCCGGAATCTGCCATTCCCCGCGATCCACGGGCTTGCCGATTTTTTCGAGACTCTTCTTGCGGTTGTACGCGCCAATACGCTCGTAGTTTCTGTAGTAGTCGTCAGGTCGAAGCTCAAGCGCTGCGTAGTCATCCCACTTCGCCGGATGGCCGATCTTCTCCGTAACCGCCGCAAGTTTCGTGCGTGCCTCTTTCTTGGTCGCCGCCGACATCCAGTCGAGCGAATCGATATCGCGGCCCAGCGCGTCACGCAGGTTCGCGACCATGTTGTCGATCCGCCACTTGCCGTCTTGACCAAACGTCGCCTCGACGAAGCGTTGCCCGACGGCATCGCGCAGCGATTGCGTCACGTCATTGACGCAGCGCTTCCAGCGCGGCTCGTTCTCCCGTTGTCCATTGAGCGTCTTTCCGTAGAAGCGGAAGAATTCATCGACAAACGGCGTCGGCAGGCGCAGCGCGCCGAACCGCAGCACATGCCACGTCAAGTACGCTTTCCACTCGTCGAGACTCGCCTGCACAATCTGCGATTCGATCTCGCGAAAGAACGGCGGATGGGAGACGTTAAGGGTTGCCGTCATCTCACCGAAGGTCGGCGCGCCCGTGCGCGCGAAATAATCCTGCCACGCGAATCCGGGCGCAAGCGAAACCAACTCCGCGATCGTGTAGATGTGATAGGAATTCTTCGGCTCACGCTGTGACACGCGATCGAGCATCGCCTTCGCGATCGTCGCTTCGAACTTCACCACGCGCTGCGCCATCGCGGTTGCGTCCTCGGAAGACTTCCCCGCGAATTGGAACATTGCTGTGACGTGTTCCGCATAGGCTTTCCGCAATCCAACCGACCGCGCGTCCGGCTGAAAATACAGATCGCGATCCGGCAGGCCGAGCGGCGAAACATTCAATGACCCGATCTGCACCTTCGCATTCTTCAAATCCTGCTGCGATTGGAATCGGAACAGCACGTTGATGCCGCTGTGGTGCAGCATGGTGATCACCTCGGTAATGCCCTGGCGGCTGGTGATCGCAGCGATGCGCTCCAGTTGCGGCTTCAGGGGTGCGAGGCCTCGCTCGTTGACCGCGGCCTCGTCCATACACGCGGCGTAAGCCGCGCCCATTTTCTTGGCCGCCGGAACCGTGGCGTCCCTTACAGCACTTTCGAGAATGGTTCGCAACGTATTCGCATTCTGCTGGTTCAGAATCTGGAAACGCAGCCAGCGCGTCTGGTCCGGCGGAATCGGATTCGCCTTCATCCATCCGCCGCACGCGTATTGATAGAAATCGACGCACGGATCAACCGCCCGGTCGAGCGCCTTCGGATCCATCACCGATTGCCCGAAGGCGCTCACCACAATTAGGATCATCGATAGCTTCATTCCGACTCAGTTCTCCCTCGGATGGATGGCCGCGCCGGGCGACCTACGACTCTTCCTTGAAAAGATCCTCTAGCGAGGTTTGGGTCTTCATCAAGGCGGCCTTCGGTGCGGTCTTGAGTACTTCGGCGGTCATCGGTAACTCAAGCCTTTTCTTCTCCTCGATCATCTCGCGGACGGTCACAATCTGGATACGATTCATCGTGAGTCCAATCAGGGGATGGTGATAAAGGCCCGACTGTGCGCACTCCTCTTTCATCGGTTGCGTCGGCTCCTTCAAGGTGATGAGCGTCGCGAGTTTGGCACCCTCTCGCTCCATGTCACCTTTGAGCGTTGCGATATCGGCCCGTTGAACATCCCCAGACTTGGCCTGAAAGACCATCTTCTCCGTCTCGTTGAAGCCATTAAGGAAGTAGGCAATTCCGTCGATCCCTTTGTCGGAACCCTTCTTTTCACGAATGACGGCGCGGTTCCGGCTGTACGTTAGCACCGCCCACTTCTCAAATTCCTTCCGCGTCTTATCATCCTTGCGGTTCGCCAGGGCTGCTGCGGCCTGCAGGTCCCGGGGAATCCCATCCGTGCGGACCGTGTCCATGACCACTCGGCCGAAGGCATCTTCCAGGCGCTTCACGATAAGAGATATCGACTGGAAAGTGATGTCGACTCCGATCCATCTTCGATCTAGCCGTTGTGCGACCGCCACCGACGTACCACAGCCGCAATAGGCGTCTAATATCAAATCTCCCGGATTGCTGGATGCGTTGATGATGCGCTCCAGTAGCGCTTCCGGCTTTTGGGTTGGGTAACCCATGCGCTCCTTGGCTTGGGAATTGATCGGCGAGATGTCGTCCCACAACGTGTCCACCGTCTCCCCTTCCAGTTCGTCGAGATAGCGCTTTCGCTGAATTCGTTGATCCATCCGTTTAGGGAAATGCAGTCGTCCTTCCGCGTCCATCTCCTTCATGCGGTCCAATGAGACGGCCCATCCTTTGTCGGGCGGTGGATAGCCCTTGTATTCGTATTTTAGGTTTGGTCGATCTGAGGGACTCGTCAGATTGTCCAGACGGTATCTCCGGCCATCGCCGTCATCGTGAACGAACTTTTGTTCGATGTACTTCGGATTGTTGGCTCGATACTGCCGTGTAAAGGGTGCTGCGGAACTCTTTGCGTAGAACAACAACACGTCATGAGAAACTCCAAAGCGGACCGCGGCGTTGTTCGTCTCGCCTCTTCCTGCCTTGCGCTTCCAAATGATCTCGTTACGAAAGTTGCCCTGGCCAAAGATGGAGTCCAAGATCAGTTTTAGATAGTGACTCGCCGTTGGATCGCAGTGAAGATAGAAACTAGCCGTAGGCTTCAACAGGCGATGGATTTCGACAAGACGGAGAGTCATGCTGACGAGGTACGCCAGCATGTCTCGATCATCACGAAGTATGTGCCAGAGACCGCGGAAAAGTTCGATGGTTTCTCCAGCAAAGCGCGCCCCGTCATTGGAAGTGATTGCCTGAAACCCCATCTGCGCGGAAGTATCCCACGTCCACGTATCGACAAACGCTTGAGCTTGTGCTTGATCCGTCCGACTCGCGTTCGTATAGATCTGGTTGTAATTCTTGTTGGAGTTGAATGGCGGATCGATGTAACAAAGATCAATCTCAACCCTTTCATCAACCAGCTTGCGCAGGATCTCAATATTGTCGCCGTAGCAAAGCGTATTCATTTTGCTTTCTGGGTTGGAGGCCGCCGCTCAAACAGCTTCGAGCGCGCGCTCGAAATCCGAAAGTAGATCGCGCCAGTCTTCGATACCGACCGAAACGCGCACCATGCTGTCCGTCACGCCCGCCACCGCGAACTCCGCATCCGTAAATCCGGAATGCGTGGTCGACTTCGGATGGCACACCAGGCTCTCGACGCCGCCGAGCGACACCGCGTTATGCGCAATCTGCAAACGGCGCAAGAACTCGAACGCCGCGGCTTTGCCGCCCTTCAACTCCAACGAGAACATCGCGCCTGGAAAATCGCATTGCGCCAGTCGAATGCGAATCTGCTCCGCGTCGCTGAACAGCGTCGGATACATGACCCGCGCGACCTTCGGATGATTGGCCAGGCTCTCGGCGATCCGCTGCGCGTTCTTGCTCGCTCGATTCATGCGGAGGGAAACCGTGGGCAGCCGCGTATTCAGCATCCAGCATTCATCCGGCTGCAGGATGTTGCCGAACAGGCTCCGCAGGCTGCGCGCGCGCTTCAGTAATTCCGGATCGCGCGCGATTGCGACGCCGCCGATCAAGTCGCTAAAGCCAGAAAGATACTTCGTCGCCGAATAGAGGCAGATGTCCGCGCCCAGTTCCAGCGGATGCTGAAACGCGGGCCCGAGCATCGTATTGTCGACCATGACGATCGGCCGTTCCCCCGTGCGAGCCGCTGCCGCATCGCAGGCGCGCTTGATGTCCGTCATCAACAGCGTCGGATTCGCCGGGGTCTCGATCAGGATAATCCGCAGATTCTCCGTCGTCCGAATCGCCTCGTCGATCTCCGCCGTCTTACCGCCCTGCACGGGAACGCCCCGCACGCCCCACGGCTCCAGGAAGGTCTGGAGCAGCTTCTGCGTGCCGCCATACACTGGCACCGTGTACAGCACCGCGTCGCCCGGTTTCAGAAACGCAAACATCGCGGTCATGATCGCGGCCATGCCGGAGTTGAAGACCAGCGCCTTTTGCCCGCCTTTTTCGAGCGGAACGACTTGCTCTTCGAGGATCTCGGCGTTGGGATGATTGAATCGCGAGTAAACCAGATCGGGCACCTCGCCGGAATCCGCCTTGGCGCGTCCGGCCATAAGGTCGAAGGCGCGCTCCGCAGCCTCTGGACTCGAAAAGACATATGTCGAACTGCGAAAAACTGCGGGGCGGGCGGAGCCGACGCTTAAGCTTGGGTCAAAGCCGCGCGTAAGCACTTCCGTCGGTGGACGTAGAACGCTTTTGTTGTCAGCCATAAAGAATAGGGGGATCCTCCACCTCGAAGTGTATCAGCGGGGTGGGCGGAGGGAACCTGAGATTCCGCCTTAGTACGAAAGTCCGTCAGGCAACACCTAAGAACTAAATAAGGACTCTCACTGATTTGGGTTCTCGCACCCGCCCCCTACAATGCAAGAGTACGCTTCCGAAAGAGGTCAATAGACAGCCGCATGATCGTGACTACCAAAGCCACAAAAGCCCAATATTCCGAAACGGAAGCGGCGGAGGAACTGGGCCTCAGCATCGAACAGCTGCGCGTCCTGATACGCAGCCACATCGTCGAGCGCGACGAGGACCTCACCAACGTTCCTGTGGCTCAGTTTCAGCCATCGGACCTGCTGCTGCTCCGCATTCTCTCCGGCAAGATGTTTGCGCAGACAACCGAAGCCTAGCCCGCTTTCGCCAGCTCGATCGTTCACCACAACGCCGGATTGCGACCTGCGAGAGCCGATACGGCGGATCGACCGATGCAAATCGCCCGACGCGACGGCTCTCCGGAATCGTACACTATGAGATCCGGAAGGGTCTTTCAACACAACATGGCAAAACTCGGTTTCATTGGACTCGGCATCATGGGGGACCCCATGGCGCGGCATCTTCTCAAGGCGGATCACGAAGTCGCCGTCTGGTCACACACCGACAGCAAAGTGGCGGCGCTCGCCGCCCAGCACCCCAAAACTTACGTTTGCGCGTCCGCGAAGGACGTCGCCGCCTTCGCCGACTACATCTTCTATTGCGTCGGCGACAGCGCCATGTCGGTCGAGGTCGCCGAGGCGCTACTTCAAACTGTGAAACCGGATACGGTAGTAGCCGATTGCAGCACCATCTCGCCTGATGTCAGTCGCGAAATCGAAGCCAAGTTCCGCGCCAAGGGCGCATTCTTCCTCGACGCCCCCTGCACCGGATCAAAGCCGGGCGCCGAGAACGGGACGCTGACCTTCATGGTCGGCGGTGACCAGGCGGCCTTCGACCGAACGAAGCCATATTTCGAGCCGATGGGCAAGCTGCTCTATTACTGCGGCGGGCCGGGCATGGGCCTCCACGCGAAACTAACCCAGAATCTGATTCTCGCTAACATCATGCAAGCATTCACCGAAGGCATGGTACTTGCCTCCAAAGCCGGTGTTCCGGCGGAGCTGATGCTCGATATCCTGAACAACAGCGCGGCGAAGAGCGGCCTGATCTCCTTCAAGGCTCCCTACATCCTGGATCGCAACTTCACCACGAACTTTGCTACCAAGTGGATGCATAAAGACATAGGCCTGGCCCTCGACTCCGGAAAGCAGCTCGGCGTGCCGCTTCCGAACACTGGATTGACGCAGCAACTTTTTCAGGCTGCAATTTCAATGGGTTACGGTGAAGAAGACTTCTGTTCGACGGTGAAAGTGCTGGAGCAGTGGGCGGGAACAACGGTAAAGAAGTCTTAACCTTCTAGATCTGGAACATCCGGGCCACCTGTGCCGCATCCGCCACATCGCTGTCAACTGATTGTAAAATAAGCCACCACGCTGATAGGGTGGTAGGGTCATTTTACTGACTTCCATTTTTCATACAGAAAAGTGTTGCTTTCTGATCCGAAGTATCCTAATATTGAAATCAAGCCGGAGAGGCAACTCCCACCAAAGCGAGACTAACCTCATAAAGACCCCTGAAGCAAACCTCTCCGGCGCCCCTCTGCTTCAGAAATTCCACTCCTCGAACTCTACGCAAGTGAGCATTCCGAAATTTTTTCAACACTTCGGAACCTTGACTTGAACCGGAAGAATCGCTTCCCTGTGGCCGCAGACATTTTTTGATTCGAACTTCTTTCCTCAGTTGATCGACCAGATGTTATTCTGACCCTAGTGACCCTCATAACCCTCCTTGGCTCCACGGGGTCAATCGGAACATCTACGCTCGATGTCGTCAAACGACGGCAAACCGAGTTTGGAATCTACGCGTTGGTTGCTGGAAGCAATGTTGAGTTGCTTGCGACCCAGATCGCGGAATTCCGGCCGAAAGCTGCCGTTGTCGCAGACGAAGCCACACTTCAGCGCCTGACGGAAGCCCTGACGATTCCGAAATCCGAATGGCCGGAACTTGCCCACGGACCCGCCGCGCGGGTCGCGGCGGCGACCGCCCCCGAGGCTGGCTTTGTGATGTCCGCCATCGTCGGAGTCGCCGGACTCGAAGCTACCTATGAAGCCGTGCGCCTGCGCAAGCGCATCGGACTCGCGAACAAAGAAGTCCTCGTTGCGAGCGGCGGCCTTGTGATGAAGGCGGCCCGCGACTACCAAACCGAACTCATCCCCGTCGACTCTGAGCATAACGGCGCGCATCAGTGCCTCCGCGCGGGACGCCGCAACGAAGTCTCGAAGCTGATTCTTACGGCCTCCGGCGGGCCCTTCCGCGAGACTCCGAGGGAGCGCCTCATTTCGGTGACGCCCGCTCAGGCGCTAAAGCATCCGACTTGGAAGATGGGACAGCGTATTACCATCGACTCGGCGACGATGATGAACAAAGGCTTTGAGGTTATTGAGGCCTGTTGGTTGTTCGATTTCTCACCCAAAGAAGTTGACGTCGTCGTACACCCGCAATCATCTATCCATGCGATGGTCGAGTTCAACGATGGCAGCATAATTGCTCAAATATCCGCGACAGATATGCGAATGCCGATCCAGTACGCGATGACTTGGCCCGACCGCGCCGACGCACCGGTGCCCCGCATGGATTGGTCCGAACCCCGCGTGTGGCAGTTTTTCCCTCCGGATATGGACAAGTTTCCGCTTCTTAGGCTTTCTTACGAAGCGATGGAGGCTGGCGGCTCGGCTACCTGTACTTTGAACGCCGCCGACGAGATCGCCGTCGAAGCGTTCCTCAACGAGCAGATTACTTTTCCCGGCATCGCCGAATTGGTCGAAGAAACTCTCAACCGGATGCCGCACCGCGAACCAGCCTCGATTCAGGAAGTCCTTGAGATCGACCGCGAATCGCGTGCCGTGGCACGCGAACTGCTCGCCAAACAAAGAACAACCGAAACATCTCTCAGAACGTAAAACAAATATATGGTTTTCCTACAGAACGTCTGGTGGTATCTCGTCCTCATTGGCGTGATGATCCTCATTCATGAATTGGGCCACTTCTGGGCGGCGCGCTTTTTCGATGTCCGCGTGGAGGCGTTCAGCTTCGGCTTCGGACCACGAATCTTCGGCTTCCGCCGCGGCGAAACAGACTTCCGCTTCTCGGCGATTCTGTTTGGCGGATATGTGAAGATGGCTGGCGAACAGCCCGGTGAAGAGATCGGCGACGATCCTCGGGCATTTATGTCGAAGCCCCGCTGGCAGCGCGTCATTATCGCGGCAGCCGGACCCGCGATTAACATCGTGCTCGCCGTCGCATTGCTCGCCGGCTTGTTCATGTTTACGTTCCCGAAGCTGCCGACTAAGCATTCGCCCATGGTTGCCTACCTCTCGCCGGACGGCGCGGCCGCGAAAGCCGGGATCAAAGAGGGCGATCAGATTCTCGAGATCGATGGCACGGTCGACCCCGATTGGGAAGACGTGCAGATGAAGGAACTGGCTGCCGCCAAGAAACAGATTCTAGTGGTTGTCCGCCGCAATGGTGAGCGGCTTTCGATTCCGGTCACGCCGGTCCTCGATGAGAAGCGGGGCGGCATTGGGTGGCTGGGCTGGATGGAAGAGGCCGATATCGAAATCGCGATGGTCAGTCCCGGCAAGCCCGCTGAGAAGGCGGGGCTCAAACGCGGCGACCAATTCGTCACCGTTGCCGGAACGCCGATCCGTTCGACACACAAAGTGAACGAAGTAATTCGCGCGGCCGAAGGCAAGCCGGTCACGATCAACTTTCTGCGCGAAGGCAAGTCGCAATCTACCACCGTCGCCGCGCTCAAGGAAACGCTCGAGGGTCAGGAGCGTTGGATGATCGGCATTGCGCTCGAACCGCATTTTGTCATGACGCAGCTTTCTCCCGTCGGGGCGATCCGCGAGTCCGTGAAGCAGAACATGAACAACGCGACGCTGATCTACAAGTTCCTGGAAGGGATGGTGGAGCGCCGTATGTCGCCGAAGTCTCTCGAAGGCCCCATCCGCATCGCCCAGCTTTCCGGAGACGCGGCGCGCGCCGGCCCTGGTCCGTTCTTCGGCCTGATGGGGATCGGCAGCAGGTTGAAGATCGCCAAGTTCAATGACACCATCGCCATCAGGCCGAAGAACGGACCAGGGCCGGCGCGCGCCGCGTCTCCGGAAAGC
>JAYVTO010000061.1:0-4226 GCA_043788745.1 Acidobacteriaceae bacterium | reverse complement strand
GAGGGAGTTGAAGCGGCGGATGGCGGTGGCGAGTTGCTCGTCGTTGGTGGTGATCATGCCGCCTTCTCCGGCGGTCATGTGCTTCGAACTTTGGAAGCTGAAGCTCGACGCATCGCCAATGGAGCCGACGACGCGCCCTTTGTACTTGCCCAGGAAGCATTCGGCGTCATCTTCAAGGACGAAGAGTTTGTGGCGCGCGGCGATGTCCATAAGCGCGTCCATGTCGGGTGCGAGTCCGTAGATGGAGACAGGGAGGATGGCGCGGGTGCGGGGCGTAATGCGTTCTTCGACAGAAGCCGGCGAAAGGGTCCACGTGTCGGGCTCGATGTCGGCGAAGACGGGAAGGGCTCCGGCATGGAGGACGGCGAAGGAAGTCGAGGCCATCGTGAGCGGCGGGACGATGACCTCGTCTCCAGGGCCGATACCGGCGGCAGCGAGGGCCGCGTGCATGGTGGCTGTGCCGTTGGTGAACGCGATGGCGTATTTCGAATCGAAGGTACGCGCGAAGAGGTCTTCCAGGCGCTTGGTAAAGCCACTGCCGGCCGACGTGCGGAATTGGGAATCGAGAACGGCGAGGACATACTCGCGTTCGCGTTCGCCGATGCGGAGGGCTACTTTTTCAGGAGCGGATACGGTGGTCATACTGCCTCCTTGGCGATCGAGGCGAGATAGCCCCCGTTGCGGGTGATGTGGTTGTTGATGTGGGCGAGTTGAGGCTCGCGATGGAGTAGCGAGAGGATCTCGTCCATGACGGGGTTGCCCGGAAGGCGGTCCGCGATGGCGCGGGCAAAGGCGAGGTCCTGGGGATAGTCGATTGTCCAGCGAAGATCGGAGAGATCGCGGCGGTTGGTGATTTGTGCGATGCGGAAGTGTTTGGGCTGACGCCAGATGAACGGCGTGACGTGTTCGCGGTCGGAGGCCAGGGTGGCTAGCCTCCAGGCGCGATCGAGCGCCTGAAAGCGGAAGGCCTCGACATCGAGGCCTTCGGGGAAGGTGGGCGTGATGGTGTTCGACACGTAGTCGAGGTCGGGATGGTCAAGCAACTGGTGCACGACGCGATCAATGATGGCGGGATCTTTGAAGGGATCGTCGGCGGTAAGGCGAACGACGATGGACGCGTGACTGAGCCAGGCGGCCTGATAGAAGCGATCGAGGACGTCGTCGACGGAGCCGGCGAAGCAATGTGCGCCGCAGCGCTCGGCGAGGTCGTGGATGGCGCGGTCAGCGAGCTGCCACGTCGTGGCGACAACGACATCGTGCACGGTTTCGGCAGCCTGCGCGCGTTCGATCACGTGCTGCAGCAGCGGTCGGCCGCCGATCAGCGCGAGGGATTTTCCGGGCAGACGGGTCGAACCCATTCTGGCTTGGATCAGGGCGACGACGCGAGGCGCGAGAGCATAGGGGTCGGCGGAGCCGCGGGCCTGGTTGACGAAGCGAGATTTTCTAGGTGTGTTGTTCATGCAGAACCTCCTCGGCGATGCATCGCAGATAGCCGGCATCCCTGGGGATGAATAGGTTGTCGGGTAGTTCGGCTTGGTGAGCCGCGGCCCAGGACACGACGCTTCGCCACGGCATTTTCGCGGCGTCGATACATTGGAACAGCGCTTGCATGTAGGCGAGATCGGCGGGTTCGTCGATGGTGAGCCGGACGCGAGGCAGGGGCTCGGACGAAATCAGGTTGTGGATTCGGAAGAGCTCCGGGTGACGCCAGATATAGGGCGTTACGTGTTCGCGATCAGAAGGGCGAACGGCTTCGTTCCAGGCACGGTCAAGTGCGTGACGGGTGAAGACTTCGACGTCGAGGCCTTCGGGGTAGCTGGATTCGGGACGGGCGTTGCTGGCGTAGTCGACGCCGAACTCCTGCAACGCGGCGATGGCTTCGTCGACAAGCGCGGGACTAACTAGGGGGCAATCGGAAGTAACGCGGACGATGATCTGTTCGCTCCTGGTTTCGAGCGCGGCGTGAAAGCGATGGAGGACATCGGTCGGGTGTCCGCGGAAAACGGGGAAGCCGTTGACGCATGCCACGCGCTCGATGATGTCGTCTTCGGCGAGAGTGGTGGTGGCGACGAGCGCGGCATCGACGCGGCGGGCAGCGGCGAGGCGATCGAGGACGCGGACGAGAATCGGTTTCGAGCCGATGGGCGCCAGCACCTTGCCGGGCAGTCGATGAGACCCCATGCGGGCTTGCACGATCGCGATGACGTTTTGCTTCATGAGCAGACGGCCTCGGATTCCAATTCGTAGCGGGTGGCGTCGAGGTTGATCTGCCGGCCTTCGATGGCGGATTGCTTGGCGGCGAGCGCCGTGGCAAGGGTTCGGCGAGCGTTGTCGAGGGTTTGCGCGGGCGGCTCCAGGCCGTGGATCGCGAGAAGGAAATGGCGGAGCTCTTCGACGTACATGTCGTTAGCGGGGTAGTTGGGCCACGAGGTACTTTGCCATTCGCGCGAGGCGGCGGTGTACCAGCGAACTTCGTGATTGGGAAACGACCAGCAGATGGAGCCGCCTTCGCCGGTAATTTCGAGCGAACAATCGTAGACGCGCCGGACATAATCGAGATGGACCGAGCAAAAGGCTCCGGTGGCGAGTCGCAGCAGGATCTCGGCGGTGTCTTCGCAGTCGATTTCGAGGGAGCTGAGCTTTCCGGCCAGGGCGAGAACGTGGGTGGCGTCGCCGAATAGCCAGTGCAGGTAGTCGAGCTCATGGATGCGGTCGAGAATAACGCCGCCGCCCATATGGCGATGGGCGGAATAGCCGTTTCGATAATCTTCCCAGGGATGCCAATCGGGCAAGTAGTGGCCGAACTGGGCGCGGGCGGAGACAATGCGGCCGATGGCCGCACAGTCGACGAGTTCCTTGACTTTCCGCAGGCCGGGGTGAAAGCGGAAGTTGCAGCCGGTGAGAGCGATGAGGCCGCGGGCATCGACTTCGGCTTTGAGTTCCGCGGCTCCGTGCAGGTTGAGCGACAGGGGCTTTTCGACGAAGATGTGCGCGCCGGCGCGGGCGGCAGCGAGGGACTGCCGCATGTGGAGGTGGGTGGGCGAGCAGACGAAGACGACGGAGACTCCGCGCGCAAGCAGGGGCGCGGGATCGCTGACGGTTGGGATCGCGAAACGGGTTTCGACTTCGCGGCGACGTTCGGGGTTGGGGTCAAAGGCGATGACTTCTCCGGCGTTGAGGTGGAGAAGATTGCCGATGTGGCGCTTTCCGATAGAGCCGCAGCCGAGGATTAGGAAGGAATCGGGCATGTGTGGGGATAGCGCGGGCGAATGTAGAGAGGCAAAATTGGTGTAGCGTCCCCCCACTGACCGAGCGGGGCGTTGGGGATCTACGTCCTCGCCTTGACGGGCCGGGTTATAGTCATTCACTCAAATCCGCTCACTCTCCAGAAACCACACTGTAAGGGCCGACGGCTGGTGAATCCGCTCCCGACGCGGCCCTTCGGGCCGCTCTGGTCGCGGCTCGGATTTGGTGCATTTCGAAATAGCTCCGATGCGGTCCCCGCCTTAAAGGGCGAGGTTATAGCCTCTCCTCGTTGCGCCTCATACTGAGATCTTTAGTTGCTGCTGGCATCTGGTTTCTGGCGGTCATGACGTTCGGGCGCGTCCCTGACTTCCCGTAACGGGCAGGCTGTTCGCGGTTCTTTGCTGACTGGTAGCGTCGACCAATATTAGGCGTGGACGGGACTGGCGACGTGTTCGAGCGCGCTTACATAGGTAGCGGCGTGCTTGGTCCAATTGGCGCGAGAGCGGGCGAGGGCAAGGTTGGCGGCGCGGATGCGCTCGCGATCGGCCATGGATGCGCGGGCGGCTTCGACCATGGCGCGGGCAAAGGCGCGGACGTCTCCGGGAGGGGCGAGCCAGCCGTTGACGCCGGGGGTCACCCATTCGCGGTTGCTGGGCCGGTCGGCAACGATGACGGGGAGTCCGGTGGCCATGGCCTCCAAGAGAGAAATACTGGAGCCGTCGACGGGTGCGGCGGAGAGGTAGAGGTCGGCGGCGGAGAGATACAGGGGAAGCTCGTCTTCGGCCACGCGTCCACGCATCATGACGGCCTGGGTGAGACGGTTCTGGACGAGGAAGCGTTGGATCTTGGGTTCGAGGCTGCCTCCGCCGAATAGGGTCATGCAGAGTTGGGGCTCGGATTGGCGAGCGGCGGCAAACGCAGAGAGGACGGTCTCGATGCCGTAACCCGGCTCCCAGGCGCGGGTGCAAACGATCTGCATT
>JAYVTO010000060.1:0-5452 GCA_043788745.1 Acidobacteriaceae bacterium | reverse complement strand
CATCGACATCGAAGCGGCCATGGACCGCATGCGCCACATGCCGTTCGAGAATCTCGGATTCGCGAACGTCGATCATCACCGCGCGTTGCGCCACGGCATACCGGAGGTGATTTTCGGCAAGGGGAAAACGCCGCATCATGTCGTCGAGATCGCTCGCGCGCTGCTGGCCCGCGCGAGCAACTTGCTCGTCACGCGCGCCGCCCCGGAAGCGGCCGAAGCGATGCTCGCCACGTTCCCGGACGCTGAGCACTTCCCTGCCTCGGCGGTCCTTCGCGTCTGGCGCGACCGCACCAGACACGGGCGCGGCAAAGTCGCCGTTGTGTGCGCCGGTACCAGCGACATTCCCGTCGCCGAAGAGGCGCAGATCACCTGCGAGGTGATGGGCAACGAGGTCTACACGATCCACGACATCGGCGTCGCCGGCATCCATCGCCTGATGAACAATCGGGAGCGCCTGTCTGAAGCAAAAGTGATCGTCGTGTGCGCCGGCATGGAAGGCGCGCTGCCCAGCGCTGTCGGCGGCCTGGTGTCCTGCCCCGTGATCGCGGTGCCCACCAGCATCGGCTACGGCGCAAGTTTTCAAGGCCTCGCGGCGCTGCTCGGCATGTTGAACAGTTGCGCGAGCAACGTGAGCGTGGTCAATATCGACAACGGCTTCGGCGGAGGCTACGTCGCCAGCCTGATCAATCGAACCTAAACATCCTGTTCGAGTCGCCGGATCACCCCAATGTCGCTTGCTTGACGCCCGCTAGGCTAGCCCAGGCCGCCATCCCTCTTTTGCCGCCTCGGTTACGGACTGTGAAGGGCTGCTTAATACCAATAAATACCAATAGTTGCTGACTATTGCTGACAACTGCCATGCATCTCAAAAGAACCACACAATAATTAGCTTGACAACAAGTTTGAGTGAACCCCTCCGCTGAGACGCTGAAAATAGGGATAAGTGACCAGTCGCTGCAAAGCGACAAGCAAAGCGACACGACCCTGTCACCGCGGACGAACGGCGCCCAAGCCACTGTCCACGCCGACCTCCGCGCTTGCGTTTCCGGTCCGGTCAAGATGCAGAGTCGCCCGCCACCCCTTCCCGCTGGTGGGGTGCGCCGACGTCAACAGAAGCGAACCCGACGCAACCCCGCGGCGCGCCAGCACCGATCCAAGCCCGCCGGCTGCACCCAAGATAAACCTCTGCACAACCCTAGTGATGCTCGCGGTTGCCCGAGTAGCGCAAAAACAACGGACGCACCCGACCGGCCACAGGCATCTCCGGAATTCGCTCGCGTGGAAACGGAAGGTGGCGTTGCGACGGTCGGGGAAGACAAAAACCGAGGTCTCCTCAGTAACAGCCCGGAAAACAGAGTGCGCGGGGAGCGTTACTGGCGTGTCGTGCGGGTGCTCGCGCACGTTTTCCGGACGTAGCTCGCCGAAGTCCCCCAAAGTGCCCTCTGAGCCCCCGATTCGCTCCCATTTCGCCACTCAGCGCTACCAAATGTGCTACCCGAAACGAAAAAGGCGACCTCGGAAGGCCGTCTTGTGTATCTAACTGATCGATTTTGTGGTGCGGATAAGAGGACTTGAACCTCCACTTTCTTGGGAGAACGTGGACCTGAACCACGCTAGTGTCCTGTGACGGACCCATCCCTGTCAACGTCGCGTGGCGGATACGCGGATCAGCGTTGCTGGTTGCGCAGATCCAGGATCAGCCTCATTACGAGGGACTCGATCTGGTCGGCGGCCTGCCGATACATGCGTTCGCCGGAGCCCATGGGATCCTTGACGATCCATTCGTGCAGAACTCCGTCGCGGCTGGCTGGGACGTTGCGGATGGTTAGTTTGTGGCCGCTCATGTTGATGACGACGTCGAAGCGTTCGGCGCCGAATGCGTCCAGGCCTTTGGCAAATTGGTTGTCGAGTTGGATGTTTTTGGCGGCCATGACTGCGCCGGTGAGGGGGGCGATGAGCGTG
This sequence comes from Acidobacteriaceae bacterium, assembly GCA_043788745.1. Classification (GTDB taxonomy): domain Bacteria; phylum Acidobacteriota; class Terriglobia; order Bryobacterales; family Bryobacteraceae; genus JBBQWZ01. Next base: position 3,490 of record JAYVTO010000060.1, on the reverse strand, counting down.
GTGGGGACGAGTCCGGCGCTGTGGGGGAGCATGACGTCTTTGCCGTAGGCGCGCGCGAAGCCTTCGGCCATTTGGCTGCGGACCGCGTTGCCGTAGCAGACGAAGAGAACCTTCTTCAAGGGCATTCTGGACTCGTTCTCTGACCGTGTGATTCGGATCGAAACGAATCCCCGCCGTCACCGGCGAGGCTATAACCCGGGGCCTTAGCCCGGGGTTGTTGCTTACCGGTCATCGCCCTAGTGTAGATCGTGAGGATGGTCAGAGGCGAGCCTTCGACAGGCGGCGGATCGCGGATTGAGATGTTTCTCAGACATCTGTCGCTCCCGACCGAAAAGAGTCTCTGGCACGCGGGTGATAACGATTCTTATGCTTGTTGCGGCACCATTGCTGTATGGTGCCGCGATCGATGGAGACACGGCGGTTGCGCCTTCCGATCGGAAGGCGGATTTGAAGGCGGATGGCAAGCCGCCATCCAAGCCGTCGCCGCCGAAAGAGCCGACGTTTGAGACTCCAATGAGTGGCCTCAATAGGGCGCTGCCGAAATGGCTTCGTTTTTCGACGGACGAGCAAGTTCGCCTCGAAGGGTTTCGGGGCGACAAGTTCACCAGGGGCAACGCCGACTCGTTCTTGCAAAACCGCTCGCGGTTCGGGATGAAACTGGAAGCGGCTTCCTGGCTTCGTTTTGAGTTTCAAGGGCTGGATGCGCGCCTGTGGTATCGGGATGCGAAGCCGCATGTTCCGCCGTTCAAGGACACGTTTGATTTGCGGCTGGCGTTCGTCGAGATTGGCGGCGGGGAGAACCCAGTTGCGGTGCGGTTTGGGCGTCAGGAATTGTTCTTCGGCGAAGAGCGTCTGCTTGGGGCGGCTTTCTGGACGAACACTGGACGAAGCTTTGACGCGGTCCGGGCGACCTACAAGAAGCCCGGCGTTCGGATCGACGCGTTTGCGTCGTCGGTGGTCGTGCTGCGCGATGGCGATGTGGGCGACCATCAGCCGGGCAACAATCTGCACGGCGTGTACACGGCGTTTGACAAGGTCATTCCGAACGCCACCTTCGAGCCATACGTGTATTGGCGGTTGAACCAGCGCCTAAAGACGGAGCACGGCACGAAAGGGGATCTTGATTTCTTCACGTACGGTCTGCGCTGGGTAGGGAAGATGCCTGCGAATTTCGACTACAACATCGACATGGCATTGCAGCGCGGTTCGCTCGGGACGGACAAGATTGCGGCGTGGGCGGGGCATTGGGTGTTGTGCCGCAAGTTGGATGGGCCTTGGAAGCCGCGCTTGTTGACGGAGTACAATTACGCCTCTGGTGACAACGATCCGAAAGACGGCAGGCACCAGACCTTCGACCAACTGTATCCGACCGGGCACGAAAAATACGGCATAAACGACCAAGTAGGCTGGCGAAACGTTCACCATGCGCGGAACGGCATCGAGTTTATTCCCCACCTGAAGTGGACCTTGTACGTAAAGCACTCGGCGTTCTGGCTCGCGAATGCGCGGGATGCTTTGTATAGCGCAACGAGCGCGATTGTCGTGCCGCCCGTCCGGGACGGCTCGGCTGGGCGATTCGTCGGCAACGAGATCGATGTGGTCGGATCGTACCGTTTTCGAAACAGCTTTTGTTCAGCGGTGGATACGGATATCTGCTTCCGGGGCAGTTTTTGAAGAAGGCGACGCCTGGCGCGTCGTATAGCTATCCCTACATCATGGTGCGCAGCACGTTCTAGTGCGTTGACTGGCAAAAGCATCCCCGGGCTGAAACCAGGCGTTATAGCCCCGCCACGCAAGGCGGGGATTCGCTTCGATCCGAACCACGCGGTCAGAGAACTTGTTACTCGTCGATCTTGTAGATCGCCATTCCGGTGAGTAGCTTCGGATAGAAGTCCGTCGATTTCTGCGGCAGCACGCCGCCCGCGAACGCGATGCGCGCCATCTCGGTGGCTGGCGTGGGATCGAGCAGGAACGCAACCGCCGCTGCCTGCGTTCGTACTTCGTCGACGGCGGCATCGAGTCCCCGGACGTAATGCAACAGCTCGTGGCGCACGGCCTCTTCGCTGATGCCGAGCATTCCGCGAAGAATCTCGTCATGGAGCACAGGCACGTCCAGTTCGCCGTCCTTGCGACGCCGCGAGAGCAGCGCGTAGCCTTCGTTGTCGTGGGCGGCAACGCCGATGCGAACCAGTGACGGATCGGGCTTCGAGAAGACCGCTTTCAGAGAAGCCAGGTCAGCGAGGCGCGTTACTTCGAACGTTGCGGAGGCGCGCTCTAGAAATGCTTTTGACGCGAAGCCTGCAAGCTTCGGCACGACGCGGTGTGTCGCCAGAATCCGCAGGCCGGGCGAGTGCATGTTGATGAACGTCATCATCACGTTTGCGCCTCCCTGGATTTCGGGGTGATCGGCGTCGAAGCCGAGCGCGGTCTCGTAGCGGTGATGGCCGTCGGCGATCAGCAGCTTCTTGTCTGCCATCCGTTGCTGGATGGTCGCGATCGTATCGGCAGATGTGATCTTCCAGATCCGGTGGATCACGCCGTATTCGTCGCGCACCGTCGCCGTCGGTTCGCCCTGCGCGGCTTCGTCGAGGATCGCGTCGACCGCGTTGGCCGGGTCTTGGTAGAGCATGAAGATCTGGCCGAAGTGCGCGCGCGTGTGTGCGAGGACCTGCCTTCGATCTTTCTTCGGTCCGGCCAGCGTGCGCTCGTGACGGAACACGACCTGCGCTTCATAGGGCTCGACGGCGCCGAGGCCGATGAAGCCGCGGCGCGTCAGAACTTCGCGGGAATCGGGTACCTCGAATTCCTGGAAGTACGCGTAGAGCGCGGGCTCAGAGTCGCGGGTCAGCGTGCCGTCGGCGATCCAGGCGTTGAAGCAAGCCGCGGAGCGTGTGTAGACGTTGTTGTCTTCGTCGTCCGCCGCGTGCTGCGGTCCCAGGATCACGCGGACGAGGTTCTTCGGATTGGCCGCGAGATAGCGCTGCTGCATCGCAGGGCTGATCTTGTCGTAGGGCTGCGTGAGAAGGTCTTCCAGCGGTCCGGCGGAGGCGCTGTAGCGATAGGGGCGGAAGGGAAAGATGCGGGCCACGTCCGAGAGGATAGCATTCGGCGTTGGCCGCGACAGTCAAAACGAACAGACCCCTTTGAATAAGCGCAGGCTCTCTGCTCGGCGGAGTGGCAGTCCAGGAGCGAGAGGTAGAAATGGCGATCGGCCTCCGTGAAGAAGACGTTCTGGCCGAAATTGCCGCGTTGCGTGACGTGCTGCGGCAGTCCGGCGGGTACGAATCGTGGCATGCGTCCCATCGCTAAGGTAGTGGGGGGATGGGGGAAAAGTTCTCCTGGCTTTTGGTGTCTAGGACAGCCTAGGCTTCTTAGGCACCGAATCCGCCTCCAGAGTTGGGGCTCGGATTGGCGAGCGGCGGCAAACGCAGAGAGGACGGTCTCGATGCCGTAACCCGGCTCCCAGGCGCGGGTGCAAACGATCTGCATT